>JACQZV010000007.1 GCA_016213695.1 Acidobacteriota bacterium
TGCGCGGCCAGCTCGCGGCCGTTCATGCCCGGCATCACGACATCGGTCAGCATCAGATCGATAGTGCCGTCGAACTGCGCGAGCAGATCCAGGGCATCCTGCCCCGTGCCCGATTCGAGCACCGTGTAGCCCCACGACTCGAGAAACCGTCTCGTCAGGCGGCGGAGCGCGTGCTCGTCCTCGACGATCAGGATCGTTTCAGTCCCCCGAAGCGCGCCGGCGGCCGTGGTGTCCGCCTGTGCGCGGCGCGGGTCTTCGTCCACACATGGCAGGTAGATCCGGAACGTCGTGCCTTCGCCCGGCTGGCTCTCCACCCAGACGGTGCCGCCGCTCTGCTTGACGATCCCGTAGACGGTCGAGAGTCCGAGTCCGGTTCCCTTGCCGAGCTCTTTGGTGGTGAAGAACGGTTCGAAGATTCTCTTGCGCGTCACCTCGTCCATCCCGGCCCCGGTGTCGCTGATCCCCAGCACCACGTGGGGTCCCGGTATCGCCGTGGGATGGTCGGCGGCAAATGCCTCATCGAGCTCGACGCGGCCCGTCTCAATAGTCACCACGCCGCCGTCGGGCATTGCGTCCCGGGCGTTGAGCGCGAGATTGAGAATGACCTGTTCGATCTGGCTCGGGTCCGCCTGGATGTGCACCTGCTCCGGCGACAGCGTCAGCGCGAGCTGGATGTCCTCGCCGATGAGCCGGTGCAGGAGGCTCTGCATCTGTTCGACGACGGCGTTCAGATCGACGATCTCGGCCCGCAGGATCTGCTGGCGGCTCATCGCGAGCAGCTGGCGCGTCAGGGTGGCGGCGCGCTCGCCCGCCAGGCGGATCTGTTCCAGATCGCCGCGCAGATCGTGCTCGCGGGGCATGTTCAGGAGCGCCAGGTCGGCGCTGCCGTTGATGATGGTGAGAAGATTGTTGAAGTCGTGGGCAATGCCGCCGGCGAGCCGCCCGATGCTTTCCATCTTCTGGGCCTGCAGCAGCCGCATCTGAAGTTCGGTGCGGTCGGTGATGTCGACGTGCGAGCCGAGCACGCGCACCGGCTTGCCGCGCTCGCCGAGAACCGGCGACCCCTGCGCGAGAATCCGGCGGTACGCCCCGTTCTTGTGGCGGAACCGGAATTCCGCCTCGTACGCCGGTTCCGTGCCGCTCACGAAGCCGTCGAGCCGTTCGAGGACCCTGGGGAGGTCGTCGGGATGGACCCTCGACCGCCATTCCTCGACCGTGTTCCCGATTTCCTCATCTGAGAACCCGATCTGCCGCTTCCATTCGGGAGAGTAGTAGACCTCGTTGGTCTGCAGATCCCAGTCCCAGAGGCCGACGCGGCCGGCCGTGACCGCGCGGCGGAGCCGGTCCTCGCTCTCGCGCAGCGCCTCTTCGGCCTCGCGGCGCGCGGTGACGTCCCGGACAACCGACTGGAAGCGGCCGTCGGGCAGTTGTTTGGCGCTGGCCTCGGCGATGAAGCGGCTGCCGTCCTTGCGCTGGACATGCCACTCGCTCGTCAGGACCTGTCCGCTCCCCAGACGCACGACTTCCTGCGACAGCCGCGGCAGGTCATCGGCGGCGAGCAGGTCCGTCGCGCGTCGGGTGAGCAGCTCGTCGCGCGGATAGCCGGTCATGGCGCAGCCAGCCGTGTTCACGTCGAGGAACGTCATGTCCCGGTCGCAGACGAAAATGCCATCGGTGGCCTGCTCGAAGAGCGCGCGGAAGCTGGCCTCGCGCTCTCGAAGCGCCTGCTCGACCCGTGTCTGCTCGGTGATGTCGCGCGCAATCCCGAGCAGCGCGGTGACGGCGCCATGTTCGTCGCGCAACGGCACCGCGTGCGTCTCCAGCCAGCGGGTCGTGCCCTTCAGGCCGGTGACCTGATAGACGAGCGAGCCGGACGTGCCGCGGAAGACCTGTTCGGTCAGCGACTGGAAGGCCTCGCGGTACTCGTCAACGACCACGCGGTGGATGTGCTGGCCCAGGACCTGGTCGAACGAATCGGCCTCGATCATGCGCAGTCCCGCCGGGTTCATCATCAGCAGCGCGCCGTGCCGGTCGAGGAGCTTCACGCATTCCGGTTCCGAGTCGATGATGGCGGCCAGCAGACGCTCCCGGGTAGCAAGCTCGACGGATCGGCGGCGCAACTCCAGGCGCGCGAGCACCTGCCGGCCGAGCACCCGCAGCGCCCGGGTCTGTGCCTCGGTGAGCGCGCGCGGCACGCGGTCCATGATGCACAGCGTTCCGGCGACAACGCCGGCGGCGGTGACGAGCGGGACTCCAGCCACGAACCGGACGTGGGGAGGGCCGGTCACGAACGGGCTGTCGGCAAATCGCGGATCCGCTGTCGTGTCCGGCACGACGAGCATCTCGTCGGGGGCGGCCGTCTGCGCCCAGCGCGCCACGGCGGCCGGCGCGTCCATCACGGACGTGCCGATGTCGGACGGAAACCACCGCCGCTGTCCGTCAGCGAGCGAAATCAGAGCGAGGGGGGCATCGCATGCATCCGCCGCGAGCGCGGTCAGACCGTCGAAGACTTCCCGCGCTTCGGCGGATAGTTCGGCCGCCGCTGGTGTCATCGGAGCGTGTGGCAGGGCGCCGCGGATCTTACTTGATCTCGTCCCTGGATGGGGACGAACGGGTGCCGCGGGCCGCCGTTCCGCGCTGCTCTTCGAGTTCGAGGTGGAACCGGTGCAGGAAGTGCTGCACGGCCGGCGCCAGCAGCACGGCCACCATCGTCAGGAAGAAGACGCCGCTCAGCAGCGCGTAGACGATTGCAAAGATTTTCGCAGCCGGCCGGACCATCGGGCTCACCGGTCCCATGCCGGTCATGATCATGGCCGCGTTGAGCACCGCGTCGAGCCAGGGCAGGTCGTTGAACGTGTGATACCCGGCGGCGCCGAGGCCGAGCGCGGCCAGGACGAGCCCGGCGACAAGCGCCGTGCTCCTGGCGAGGCGCCGGACGAGCGCCCGGCGGTGGTGCGCAGCGTGCGGGTGGGGCGGCACGTCAGCGGGGGCGCGCGCGGAGGCGCGGGCTGTTGCCGACCTGCTCCAGCCCGAAGCCGTCCGCCGGACGGTCGAGCCGCTGGACGTACAGGTGCTGCCCGTCGCGGTGCGCCGGGCTGCCGGCCACGATGATCCGGTCGCCGGGCTTCAGGGTCGATTCGGTGAACCCGACCGCGAGGAGCTCCGACCGGTTGTCGAACTCGAGCGACCACTGTTCGACGGCGCCGCCGCGGCGAACGTCGACGACGACGAACGGGTGAGGCTGCACCCAATGGAACTGCGACACGACACCTTCGACGGTCACCTCGCGCGACGTGTTGTACGTGCCGGCGATGGAGTGATGCGCGCCGGCCGGGACGGTCAGGGCGAGCAGGACGGCGAGGGCGGCGAAGGCTCGGGTCATGACCGCGGACGTCTCACCGAGACGATAGCACGCCGCGCCCGGGAGGGGTGGTAGACTCCGCCCTGATGCCGATCTCACCTCTCGTGCTTGCCGTGTTTCTCCTGCTGCCCGTCCAGCGCGCCGAGCTGGCGCCGACAGGGACGCTGCGCGCATCGTTCATCGAGAACAACCCGGTGCAGGGGCGCGTCGATGCGCGCACGGGCGCCGTCACCGGCCCCGCGTCGGACCTGGTCCGCGAGCTCGCGCGGCGACTCGGCGTGCCGTTCGTGATCACGCCGATGCCGAACGCGGGCGCCGTCCTCGAGAGTGTTCGCAGCGGCAAGGTGGACATCGGCTTTCTGGCGTACGAGGCGGCGCGGGCCGCCCAGGTGGAATTCTCCGATCCGTATTCGAGCTCGGGGAGTGCCTATGCGGTGCGCGGGGACTCCACCTACAGGAACTCCGCCGACGTGGATCGGGCCGGCGTCACCATCGGCGCCATCTCGGGCCAGAGCCCGGAGGTGTACGTCCGCGAGCACGTGAAGAACGCGCGCGTCCAGTCGCTCCCGACGGTGCCGCCGAACGCCGCGCTCGGCCGGTTGCTGCTCGACGGGAAAGTTGACGCGTTTGCCGCCAACCGCACGCGCATGGAGGAGCTCGTGCGCGAGTTCCCGGCGCTGCGCGTGCTCGCAGACGACTTCACCGCGACGCTCCAGGCGATCGTCGTCCCGAAGGGCAGCCGCACACAGCTCGACCAGATCAATCGCTTCCTCGCCGAGGTCCGGAAATCAGGATTCGTGAAGGCGTCGCTCGAACGCGCCGATCTGGCCGGCGTCACCGTGGCGCCCGAGCCGAAACGATAGGTCATGTCCCGGGCGGCCCTGAGCCGTCTGCCCTGGGCCGTGTGCCTTCTCGATGTCGCCGCGCCTCGCGCTCGTCACGCTCATCGGCCTGCTCATCTGGGCGGCGCCGGCGCCTGACGCGGTCGACCCGCGCGCGTGGCGGCTGCTCGCCATCTTCGTGGCGACCGTGGCGGGCATCATCATCAAGCCGCTTCCGATCGGCGCGATGGCGCTCGTCGGCCTCGCGGCGGCGCTCGCCACGCGCACCCTGACCATCGCTGAAGCGCTGAGCGGGTTCGCGAACGCGACCGTGTGGCTGGTGGTCTCCGCGTTCTTCCTCGCCGCCGGGTTCATCAAGACGGGTCTTGGCGCCCGCATCGCCTACGCGCTCGTCACGCGCTTCGGCCGCAGCACGCTCGGCCTGGGCTACAGCCTCGTCGGCGCCGATCTCGTGCTCGCCCCGCTCATCCCGAGCAACACCGCCCGCGCCGGTGGCATCGTCTTTCCCATCCTGCAGTCGCTCGCCCGGGTGACGGCCGGGTCCGAGTCGACCGGCCATCGCCGGACGCGCGCCTTTCTGACACTCGCGGCGTACAACGGCACGGTCGTCACGAGTGCGATGTTTGTGACCGCCATGGTGGCCAATCCGCTCGTGGTGCAGA
This sequence comes from Acidobacteriota bacterium, assembly GCA_016213695.1. Classification (GTDB taxonomy): domain Bacteria; phylum Acidobacteriota; class Vicinamibacteria; order Vicinamibacterales; family UBA2999; genus DATCJA01. The sequence continues at coordinate 4,866 of JACQZV010000007.1, forward strand.
TGGCATCCGAGCAGGGAGTCGCGATGACCTGGCGCCTGTGGGCCCTGGCCGCCCTGCTGCCTGGGGCCGCGAGCCTGGTCGTCGTCCCGATCGTCATCTACGCGATGTGCGCGAGAGGTGTCACGCCAGACGGAGACGCCCCCGGGGCAGCCAGAGAGGCGCTCGCGCGGCTGGGCCCGCTGACGCGCGGCGAGCAGGTCATGGCGGCCGTGTCGATCGCGCTGCTCGCCGCGTGGATCCTGGGACCGGCCATCGGCGTGGACACGACGGCGGCGGCCGTGGTGGCCATTGCGGCGCTCCTCGTCACCGGCGTGCTGAGCTGGGACGACCTCGCCTCCGATCGTGAAGCCTGGAACACGTTCGTCTGGTTTGCCGCGCTCGGCACCATGGCGGCGTATCTCGGTGAGTTCGGCTTGACCGGGTGGTTCACCGGCGAAGTGCGGTCGATGGTCGGCGGCGTGGGCTGGGTCCCGGGTTTCCTCGGCCTCGTGCTCATCTACTTCTACACGCACTATTTCTTCGCGAGCAATACGGCGCACGTGAGCGCGATGTACGCCCCGTTTCTCGCCGTCGCGCTGGCGCTCGGCACGCCGCCGCTGCTGGCGGCGCTGGGGCTCGGCTTCAGCAGCAGCCTCTTTGCCGGCCTCACGCACTACGGCACCGGACCCGCGCCCATTCTGTCCGGCAGCGGCCACGTGCCGCTCGGGACCTGGTGGAAGGTCGGCCTGATTGTCAGCGTCGCGAACATCGCGATCTGGCTCGTGGTGGGCGCGATCTGGTGGCGGATTATCGGATTGTGGTGAGCGCGATGCGCCGGCGCCATTCATCCGGTCCGGTCTGGTGAATCGAGCGGCCTGTCGCATCGACGGCCACCGTGACCGGCATGTGCTCGACGACGAATTCGTACATCGCTTCCATGCCGAGCTCCGGGAACGCGACGATGCGCGCCGAGCGGATGGCGCGTGAGATGAGATATGCCGCGCCGCCGATCGCAATCAGATAGACGGCCTTGTGCCGCGCGAGGCTCGCGATGGCCGCCGGCCCGCGTTCGGCCTTGCCGATCGTCCCGAGCACGCCTCGCGCGAGCATCAGCTCGGTGAACCCGTCCATGCGCGTGGCTGTCGTCGGGCCCGCCGGCCCTACCGCTTCATCGCGGACCGGGTCGACCGGTCCGACGTAGTAGATGAACCGGTCGGTGAGATCGAGGCCTGGCGGCAGCGGTTCGCCCCGTGCCGTCAGATCGGCAATCCGCCGGTGCGCCGCGTCCCGGCCGGTGAGCAGCCGGCCCGACAGCAGCAGCGCGTCGCCTGAGGTCCAGGCGGCGATCTCCGCACGCGTGACCGTATCGAGATTGACCCGGCGAGCCGTCGGCACCGGCGTCCATGCCACGTCCGGCCAGCCGGCCGGGTCGGGCACAGGCAGCCCCGCCGGTCCCGTGCCGTCGAGCACGAACCGTGCGTGGCGCGTGGCCGCGCAGTTCGGGATGACGGCGACGGGCAGCGACGCCGAGTGCGAGGGATAGTCGCGAATCTTGACGTCGAGCACCGTGGTGAGGCCGCCAAGCCCTTGCGCGCCGATGCCGAGCGCGTTCACCGCATCGTGGATCGCGATCCGGAGTTCCTCTATCCGGCCTGCCGGCCCGCGCGCTTTCAGCTCGTGCATGTCGATCGGGTCGAGCAGCGACTCCTTGGCCAGCAGCATCGCCTTTTCGGCCGTGCCGCCGATGCCGATGCCGAGCATGCCGGGAGGGCACCAGCCGGCGCCCATGGCCGGAACAACCTGCCGAACCCATTCGACCAGATCGTCCCCCGGATTGAGCGTGGCGAAGACGGCCTTGTGCTCGGAGCCGCCGCCTTTGGCCGCCAGCTTCACGGCGACTGTGTCGCCGGGGACCAGCCGCGTGTGAACGATCGCCGGCGTGTTGTCGCCGGTGTTGACGCGCGCTCCGGCCGGGTCGCGCACCATCGAGGCGCGCAGCACGTTGCCGGGGTGCCGGTACGCGCGCCGCACCGCCTCATTGACCATCTCCTCGACGCCGAGCGCGGTCTCCCAGCGGACGTCCATTCCCACTTCGAGAAACACGACGACGATCCCGGTGTCCTGACAGATCGGGCGATGGCCCTCGGCGCACAGGCGCGAGTTGGTGAGCAGCTGGGCGATGGCGTCACGCGCGGCGGGCGACTGTTCGCGCCGGTACGCCTCGGCCAAAGCGCGGATGTAGTCGGGCGGATGGAAGTACGAAATGTGCTGCAGCGCATCGGCGATGCTGGAGATGAAGTCGTCCTGGCGAATCGTGCCGCGCATGGGCTTTTACTATACTTACGCCGTCGATGAGACTCGCACTCCTGGTCCTGGCAGTGGTCGCACTGCTGGTCTCGTCCGTTGCCGCCCAGGCCCGCTACCCGAAATCGGTGGTGATCCTGACGACGCACTCGAGCCCGGGCGGCGGCAGCGATGTCTTTCTGCGCGAGATGGCGCCCCACCTCTCGCGCGTGATGGGCATCACGGTCGTCGTCGAAAACGTCGCGGGCGGGAGCGGCGCCAGGGCGATGGCCATGATGGCCAAGGCGAAGCCCGATGGCGGCACCTTCTACGCGACGACGCCGACGTTCATCTATACGTCGCTGCTCAGCAGCCCCGCCGCGCGCTATACCGACCTCGAGCCGATCGTGAACGTCTTCTTCGACCCCGAGGTCCTCTATACCGCCGCCAGCTCCCGGTTCAAGACGCTGCAGCAGGTGATCGACCAGGCGCGCGGCGGCCGCGGCCGCTGGGGCGCGGGGAACCCGGCGTCGCTCGAGCGGCAGGCGCTCGAGCGCCTGAAGCAGCGCGCCGGCGTCAGCCCCGTCGTCGCCACCTTCGAAGGCGGCGGCGACATGCTGATCAACGTGCTCAACCAGACGCTCGACATGGGCATCGGCGAGCTCCAGGAAATCCGCGGCCAGCTCGACGCCGGCCGCGTCCGGCTGCTCGCGGTCGTCGGCGACGAGCGGCTCATGCAGTTTCCCGACGTCGGGACGGTGAAGGAGCAGGGCATCGATCTGTCGGTGCGCAAGTTTCGCGGGCTGGCGGGACCCAAAGGGATGCCGCGCGAGATTGTCGCCGCGTGGGAGGCGGCGGTGCCGAAGCTCCTGGCCGACCCGGCGTACCGGCAGCTCTACACGAGGAACAACCTGCAGCCCGGCTTCATCCCCCACGCTGAGTACGTCAAGTTCATGAGCGACTTCGGCGGCCAGACCCAGGCGTTCCTCAAGCAATCCGGCGTCATCCGGTGACTCGGGATCTCGGATTCGGCTGCGCCGGTCTCGCGCTGGCGGGCGGCTACTACGCGCTGGCGGCCGCGATTCCGGACTCCGCGCTGGCCGACGCAGTCGGGCCGGCGGGCCTGCCGGCGATCTACGCGTTCGTGCTCGCGGGTCTGTCGCTCATCCTGATCGCGCAATCGATTCGCGGCCGTCCGGTCGCGCCGGTGTCGGCCGCGGCGCCCACGGCGCCCGCTTCCGCTTCTGCGTCCCAGGCGCTCCTTCGTCCCGTGGGGCTGCTGCTGATGGGCGCGGTGTACGTGTCGGTCGTGTCCTCTCTCGGGTACGTCGTTTCGCTGGCCGGGTTGATCTTCGCGGTGACGTGGTACCAGGGCGGGTCGGTCACCCGGCAGGCCGCGATTGTGTCGGTGGCCGGCGCCGCGCTGTTCTGGGTGTTGTTCGTGCGGCTTCTGGGCATCCCGCATCCCCCGGGCGTCTGGCCCGACCTCTTCTGACGCACGTGTTCTCCGCGACGCTCATCACCGTGGTTGCGGCGTTTGCCGGCGTCAGCTGGGGCATTCTCGGCGGCGCGCTGCCGGGCATCTCGCCGTCGATCACCATGGCGCTGCTGCTGCCGCTGACCTACAGCATGGATCCGACGGCGGCCATCGTGATGCTCGCCTCGACGTACGTCGGCGCGGAGTACGGCGGATCGATTCCCGCGATTCTCATCCGCACCCCGGGCACCAACGCCGCCGCGGCCACCGTCATCGACGGCTACGCCATGAAGCAGCAGGGCAGGGCGGGCGAGGCGCTCGGCATTTCGCTCTATTCCGGTTTCGTGGGCGGGCTGTTCGGGCTCGGCGTCCTCGTTCTGCTCACCGAGCCGCTCTCGACGCTGGCGCTGGCGTTCACGCCGCCGGCCTACTGCGCGCTCGGCGTGCTGGGCCTCAGCGTCATCGCGTCGCTTGCGCGCGAGTCGCTCGTCAAGGGGCTGATGGCGGGCGTGATCGGCCTGATGATCTCCACCGTCGGCACCGACCCGGTCACCGGTCTCAGCCGGTTCACCTTCGGCAGCCCGGACCTGCTGTCCGGCGTCCCTGCCATTCTGGTCATGGTCGGTCTGTTCGCGGTGGGCGAGCTGCTGGTCCAGAGCACGGAGCGCGGGTGGGTGCAGCCGGCGCCCGAGCGCGCGCGCATCCGGTTTCCGGGCCCCGCGCTCTGGCGGCGGATCGCGCTGCCGCAGGCGATCGGCTCGGTCATCGGCACCTTCGAGGGGCTCATGCCGGGCGGCGGCGGCGCGGTGTCGTCGTTTCTCGCCTACAACGAGGCGCGCCGCTGGTCGCGCCACAAGGAGGAATTCGGCCACGGGTCGCCCGAGGGGATTGCCGCGCCGGAAGCGGCCAACAACACGGTCGCGTGCACGGCGCTCGTCCCGATGCTGAGCCTCGGGATTCCCAGCTCGAACTCGGCGGCCGTGCTGCTCGGCGGCTTCCTGATGCACGGGCTGATTCCGGGCCCGATGCTCTTTGTCAGCCATGCCGAGGTTGTTGACGGCCTCTACGCCGGCCTGCTCGCGGCCAATATCGCGATGGTGATCGTCGGATACGTGATCATGGGTCCCTGCATCTGGCTGGTGAGCCGCCCGAGGCCGTACCTGACGGCGTTCATCTACGCGCTCGTCGTCTCCGGGGTGTTCGCGATTGAAACGAGCCTCTTTCACGTCGGCCTCGTGCTCGCCTTCGGGGTTGTCGGCTTCGGCCTGCGCTATGTTCAGGCGCCGCTCCTGCCGATGGTGCTCGGCGTCGTCCTCGGCTTCATGGTGGAGTCCAACTACCGGCGCGCGCTGGTGCTCTCCTCCGGCGATCACATGACGTTTCTCCAGGACCCGGTGTCGGCGGTGTTTCTCGCGCTCGCGCTGCTGTTCGTGCTCGGTTCCGTCATCGGCCACGCGCGCACGCGCCGGCGGCAGGCATGACGACGGTCGCCGAGACAATCGCGGCATGGCTCGGCTCGGTGGAGGCCGGCGCCATTCCGGCCGACGCGGCGGAGACGGCGCGCAGGCTGTGGCTCGACGTGGCGGGCCTGTGCGTGGCGGCGCGCCGGGAACAGTACGTCACGGCCACGCTGGCGACGGCCGATCCCGGCGCGTGCACGGCGATCGGCCACGCCGGCGCGTTCGACCCGTTCGGGGCCGCGCTCGTCAACGGGACCGCGGCGCACGGGGAGGATTACGACGACACGTTCGAAGGCGGCCCCGTGCATTCCGGCGCCGTGATCATTCCAGCCGTGCTCGCCGCCTGCGAGCGCGACGGGCTCGGCGGCGACCGGCTCCTCGCCGGCGTGGTGACCGGCGTCGAACTGCTCTGCCGCCTGAGCCTGGTGGCCCCGAAGGCGACGCACAACGCCGGGTTTCACCCGACCGCCGTCTTCGGCGCGCTGGCGGCCGCGGGCGCGGTCGGTGCCGCGCTGCGGCTGCCGCCGCCCGCAATCGCGTCGGCGCTCGGCATCGCCGGCAGCATGGCGTCGGGGATCATCGAGTACCTGTCGGATGGCACCTGGACCAAGCGCATGCATGCGGGATGGGCCGCGCAGTCCGGCCTCCGAGCCGCGTTGATGGCGCGCGGGGGGTTCGTGGGCCCGCGCACCGTGTTCGAGGGGCCGAACGGCCTCTATCGGGCGTTCGCGCCGTCGGCGGCGCCCGACTTCGCGCCGCTCGTCGAGGGTCTCGGGCGCCGCTGGGTGATGCCGTCGGTCGCGTTCAAGCCGTACGCCTGCGGCACCATGACGCAGCCGTTCATCGACTGCGCCGTGAAGCTGGCGGCCGGCGGCGTGCGGGCGTCCGACGTGCGCGACATCGTGTGCGAAGTGGCCGAGGGGACGGTGCCGCGGCTCTGGGAGCCGCTTGCGTCCAAGCACCGGCCGCCCACGCCTTATGCCGCGAAGTTCAGCACGCCGTTCTGCATGGCGGTCGGCTTCCTCGACGGCACGGCCGGGCTGGCGCAGTTCACCGAGTCGCGCATCCACGATCCCGAGGTGCTCGCGCTGGCCGGGAAGATCCGGTACGAGATCAACCCGCGCGACGAGTATCCGCGCCGGTTCACCGGGCACCTGCGCGCGACGCTGAACAGTCCCTCGACCTCGCTCGGGGCAGGCGCGGTGAAGGAATACCGGCAGCCGTTCATGCGGGGCGGAGCGGACGCGCCTCTTTCGACGGCCGAGCTGGAGGCCAAGTTCCTTGGCAATGCGCGCCATGGCGGCTGGACGCGCGAACGGGCGGAGCGGGTCCGGGACCTGTCGCGCGCGCTGTTTGTGCAGTCGTCACTCGAGGTGCTGAGGGAGTGCCGGGGATGAGCGGACAACGGGCCACGGAGACACGGAGGCACGGAGGACTAATGTGGGTGGCTTGGGATCATGAAAACAGATAGCGAGCTTGGCGGCCTGGTGGCGCTCGTCACCGGCAGCGCGCGGAACATCGGCCGCGCGATCGCGCTGGCGCTGGCCGAGGGCGGCGCCGCCGTCATGGTGAACGCGCTCCAGGCGCTGCCCGACGCCGAGGCCGTGGCTCAGGAGATTGGCCGGGGCGGCGGCCAGGCGGCCGCGATGACCGGCGACGTCGGCGACCCCGACGCGGTCACGCGGCTCGTGGACGCGACCGTTGCCCGCTTCGGCCGCCTCGACATCCTGGTGAACAACGCGAGCGTCCGGCGCGAGATGGCGTTTGCCAGCCTCGAGTACGCGGAGTGGCGCCGCATTCTGGCGACGACGCTCGACGGCGCGTATCTGTGCAGCCGGGCGGCGCTGCCGCACCTCATCGCCTCGGGGCGCGGCTCGATCGTCAACATCGGCGGCCTCTCGTCCCATACCGGCGCGCCCGGCCGCGCGCACGTGGTGGCGGCGAAGGCCGGACTCGCGGGGCTGACTCGCGCGCTGGCGCACGAGCTCGCGCCGCACCGCATCACCGTGAACTGCGTGGCGCCAGGCCTCATCGAGACCGCGCGGTCAGGGCCGGAACCGGCGCATCACCAGAAGCTGGTCTCGCCGGTCGGACGCAGAGGCAGGCCGGAGGAAATCGCGGCGCTCGTGCGGTTTCTCTGCGGCCCGGGCGCGCGCTACATCACCGGCCAGACCGTTCACGCCAATGGTGGCTTGTATATGGGGTAGCGGCCTTGGGCCTTGTGACTTGCTACTCGTGCCGCCCCATCGCCGAGGCGCGTTTGGTGTCGCGCATCGTCACATAGACCAGCAGCGAAGTCGCGATCACGGCGGTGAGGTAGTAGTAGAACCACCGCTGGTGGCCGATCGACTGGCACCAGAGTGCGATCGATTCGACGGTGCCGCCGAAGATGGACACCGTCACCGCGTAGGGCAGTCCGACGCCCGTTGCCCGCACGCTGGTGGGAAAGAGCTCCGCTTTGACCACCGCGTTGATTGAAGTGTAGCCGGCCACGATCGTCCAGGCGCCCGCAATCAGCAGGAACGCAATCAGACCGCTGCGTGCGGCCTCGAGCGCATCGAGCAGCGGGATGGTGAAGATGGTACCCATCACGCCAAACCAGATGAGCAGCGCCTTGCGCCCGATCCTGTCCGACAGCGCCCCGTACACCGGCTGCAGCAGCAGCGCGAAGATCAGCGAGCCGGCGGTCACGACCGTGGTCTGGATGTCGTTGAGACCCACCGACAGGCGCAGAAATTTCTGCATGTACGTCGTGTAGGTGTAAAACGCCGTCGTGCCGCCCATCGTCAGTCCGACCACGAGCATGACCTCGCGCGGGTACTTCGCGAGCGCGCGAAGGGAGCTGGTGCGCCGCGCGACCTTTCTGGCGGCGACGAACTCGTCGGTCTCAGGCAGGTTGCGCCGCATGGCGAGCGCCGTGACGGCCAGCAGCGCGCCGATGACAAACGGAATGCGCCAGCCCCAGGCCCGGAGCTGCACGGGCGTCAGGAACACCTGCTGGAGAAGCAGCAGGACCAGGATCGCGCAGAGCTGTCCGCCGATGAGGGTCACGTACTGAAAGCTCGAATAGAACCCCCGGTGCTTCTCGTCGGCGACTTCGCTGAGGTACGTCGCGCTCGTGCCGTACTCGCCGCCGAGGCTCAGGCCCTGCACGACGCGCGCGAGCCCGAGAAGCATGGGGGCCGCGACGCCGATCGACGCGTAGGTCGGCGTCACCGCAATCATCAGCGAGCCGAAGCACATCAGCAGCACCGACAGCATCAGCGCGCGGCGCCGGCCGTACTGGTCGGCGAGATGGCCGAAGAGCCAGCCGCCGATCGGCCGGACGATGAAGCCGAGTGCGAAGAGCAGCGCCGCGTTCAACTGCTGGACGACCGGGTCGCTGCCCGGGAAGAACGCTCCGGCGAAGTAGAGCGCGAACGCCGCGTAGGCGTAGAAGTCGTACCACTCGACGAGGTTGCCGACCGACCCGATGAAGATCGCCCTGACGCGCCGGCGGACATCCGCCAGATCGAGGCGTTCCTCGCCAGGGGCGATCGCCGCTGTGGCCTGCACGTTCATGGTTGGCGCATCGCTATCCGGCCCACAGACACAGAAGGGGAAGCACTGGACGGCTTCCCCTTGTGTGAATACGCGGACGGAACCGGGTGGCTAGAAGTCGGTTGGCAGCTGCGCGTTGTTCCCGTCCCAGTCCTTGACGGTGCCGTCGGTGGCCTTGAGGAACCCGAGCAGGCACCCGCGGGAGCCGTCGCGCAGCACGTGGCAGCGCGCCTTGATGGTGTCGCCCGGCTTGACGTACTCGCGCGTGACGCCGATGCGCTCGAGGCCGGCCCGCCCCGTCGCTTCGAGCGCCCAGATCACCGGCCCGGTCGCGTCCTTGACCTCGATGTACACCCAGGAATGCGGCACCACCAGATGCACTTCCTTCACGACGCCTTCGATGTCCGTAAAGGTGTCCACATAATTGCCGTGGGAGTGGTGCGCCCAGGCCGGCAGTGCGAGAATAATCGCACCGACGACACCGAAAAATATTCTGAACCGCATGGTCAAGCCTCCTCAAAATACCCCCGTAAATATGTGCCAGAAAATGTGCCCGCGCAACTGGTAAACTTGGGCGCGTCTTCGGACTTATTCAGAGGAGGTTGGTCAATGCGTTTCAGAGTCATGCTCGCGGGGATCGTGCTGGCGGCGGTGGCGCTGCCGGCGTGGGCGCACCACTCGCACGGCAACTACGTCGACACGTTCTCCGACATCCAGGGCGTGGTGAAGGAAGTGCATCTGGTGGTGCCGCATTCCTGGGTGTACATCGAGGTCAAGGACGCCGCCGGTGGGGAGCCCGTGATCTGGGCGCTCGAAGCGACGGGCCGGGCCGGCCTCGAGCGGATCGGCGTCACGCGCGAGTACGTCAAGCCGGGTGACACCATCTAGGCGCGCTGCCACGTGCTGCGCGACGGCTCCCGCGGCTGCCTCCTCGGGTTCCTGAAGGCGGCGGACGGCACCGTCAAGGACTGGGACGGTGGCCGTGCCGAAACTCCGGCCGATTTCTAGTCATCGGATGACGCCGTCCCGCCGCGTCCTCCTCCTGCCGCCGCAGGGGCAGGGGAGGCGTCCAGACGTGGCGGTGCCCTAGCCATGCTGGTCCTTCTCGTCCACGTGCAGGTCAAGCCACAGCACGTGGCGGCGTTTCTGGACGAGGCGCGCCACAACGCCGGGCACGCCGTGGCCGACGAACCGGGCTGCCTGCGGTTCGACGTGATCCAGGATCGCGACGATCCGCACCGGTTCACCTTCTACGAGGTCTACCGCGACGACGCCGCGCTCGCGGCGCACCGGCAGACGCCGCACTTCACGCGCTACATCGAATCGACCCAGCCGTGGCTGGCGGCGCCGGCCGAGCGGCGGCTGGGCACGACCGTCGTGCCGACTGACGCCGGCTGGCGCTGACCATGGCCGCCAGCGCCGCCGTGACACCGGCGGTACCTGCCCGCACTCCGCTCACGTCGAATCAGCGGCGCGCTTTTCTGGCGGCCTACGGCGGGTGGACGCTCGACGGCATGGACGCCTACATCTACGCGCTGGTGCTCGTGCCGGCGTTGACCGAGATCCTGCCGAACTCCGGCATCCAGCCGACGCCGGTCAACGTCGCGTTCTACGGCATGGTGCTGCTCGCGATGTTCCTGCTCGGGTGGGGCCTCTCGATGGTGTGGGGGCCGATCGGCGACAAGATCGGCCGCGTGCGCGCGCTGATGCTGACGATCTTCTCCTACTCGCTGTTCACGTTCCTGTGCGGCCTGGTCGGCACCATCTGGCAGCTCGCGATCCTGCGCATCCTCTGCGGCATCGGGCTCGGCGGCGAGCAGCCGATCGGGTCGACCTTCGTGGCCGAAGAGCTGCCCGAGGATCGGCGCAAGATGGCGGCCGGCGTCCTGCACACCGGCTACTACGTGGGGTTCTTCCTCGCCGCCGTCGCCAACTACACCATCGGCGCCAATTTCGGGTGGCGCTACATGTTCTTCTTCGGCGGCATTCCGGCGCTGTTCATCACCTTCATCCGCTACGGCGTCAAGGAATCGCGCCTCTGGCACGAGCAGTTCGGCGGCGCGCAGAAGAGGCGCAACACGATGCGGCAGGCGTTCGGGTCGCTCTTCACGGAGAAGTACAGGCGGCGGACGACGGTGATGGCGATGGTGTACCTGGTGTCGATCGTCGGGCAGTGGGCGGGGACGATCTACGTGCCGACGGCGCTCACCCAGATTGCCAACCGGTCGGGGATTATCGGGCCCGCGGCGGCGCGCATCGCCTCGCGCGGCGGCATGCTGCTGGCCGTCGGCACCATGCTCGGGTGTCTCCTGGCGCCGATCCTGGCCGAGCGCTTCGGCCGCCGGAAGGCGATGGGGATGTACCTCAGCCTGCTCGCCGTCACCACCGCCGTGTCGTTCGGCTACGTGTTCTACCTGCCGAACGCCCTGGACGTCTTCTGGGCCTGCGTCTTCCTGCTGGGCTTCGCCGGCGCGAACTTCGCGATGTACACGCTCTGGCTGCCCGAACAGTTCGACACGAGCTGCCGCGCCAGCGGGATGAGCTTCATCGCCTCGGTCGGCCGCTTCGCGGGCGTCGGGATGATCTTCCTCGTGGCCAACGGCGTGACGTACTACGGCAGCATCGGCACCCCGATCGCGCTGACGTCGATCGTCCTGTTCCTGGGATTGTTCCTGCTGCCGCTCACCACGGAAACGCGCGGCCAGCCGCTGCCGCGCTGAGGCGGCCCACCGGCCGGCCAGGGTGTAGAATCCGCCCCTATGAGCGCCATCACGTTGAAGGTGAACGGCCGGGCACATACGGTGGACGTGGATCCGGCGACGCCCCTGCTGTTCGTGCTGAGCGACGACCTCGAACAGCGCGGACCGAAGTTCGGCTGCGGCCTCGGCCAGTGCGGTGCGTGCACGGTGATCGCCAACGGCAGGGCCATCCGGTCGTGCACGACCACCGTCCAGACGGTGGCCGGCGCGGAGATCACCACGCTCGACGGCCTGGGCACTCCCGAGAAGCCGCATCCGCTGCAGCAGGCGTTCATCGACGAACAGGCCGCGCAGTGCGGATTCTGCCTGAGCGGCGTCATTCTGACGGCGAAGGCCTTCCTCGACCAGAACCCGAAAGCGACCGAGCGCGAGATCCGGCAGGCGCTCGCCGGCGTCCTGTGCCGCTGCTTCACGCACACCCGGATGCTCCGCGCCATCAACACGTACGCGCAGCAGGGGAGGAACGCATGAGGATGACGGCAGACGCGGCGGCCGGCCTCGCGCGCGCCGGGTTCTCGCGCCGGGCGTTCCTCAGAGGCTCGGGCGCGCTCGTTGTCGGCTTCACCCTCGGCGACGTGGCGGGACCGCTCGGCAGCACCAGCCTGGCGGGCGCGCAGACGCCGCCGGACCGCCGGACGCAGCTCGACTCCTGGATTGCCATTGCGGCGGACGGGACGGTGACCGCATACACAGGCAAGTGCGAGCTCGGGCAGGGGCTCTACACGGCGCAGATGCAGCTGGTCGCCGAGGAGCTCTCGGTGCCGCTCGCCCGCGTCCGGCTCGTTCAATGCGACACGGGCGTGACGCCCGATGAGGGCACCACGTCGGGCGCACAGTCGCATCCGGCCAACTTCCGCAACGAGAACCTTGCCCTGGCCGGCGCCACGGCCCGCGAAGCGCTCGTGCGGCTCGCGTCCGCCCGGCTCGGCGTGCCGGCCGACCAGCTCGTTGCCTCCGACGGCCGCGTCGCGATGCGCACCGATCGGTCGCGCAGCGTCGGCTACGGCGAGCTGGTGGGCGGGAAGCGATTCGACCTGCCGCTCGACCCTGAGGCGAAGCGCAAGCCGCACGGCGAGTGGACGGTACTCGGCACGCCGGTCGCCCGCGTGGACATCCCGAGCCTGGTGACCGCGCGCGTCCAGTACGTGCACAACATGCGCGTGCCGGGCATGGTGCACGGCGCCGTCGTCCGTCCGCCGACGATCGGGGCGGCGCTCGCCGGCGTGGACGAGAGCTCGGTGAGCGGGATGCCGGGCTTCATCAAGGTCGTCACAAGGAAGAATTTCGTCGGTGTCGTGGCGCAGAAGCCGTGGCAGGCGCTGCAGATTGCCGCGAAGCTGAAGACGACATGGACGCCGGGCCCCGCGTTGCCGGACCAGCGCCGGTATTACGACTACCTCCGCACCCGGCCGACGCAGGACACGATCTGGGTCGACTCGGGCGACGTCGACGCGAAGCTGGCGGGCGCGGCCACCGTGTTGAAATCGACCTACTACCATCCGTACCAGATGCACGCATCGCTCGGCAGCTCGTGCGCCGTCGCCGACGTGCAGGGCCGCACAACGACCGTCTGGGCCGCGACGCAGAACGTGTACGGCCTGCGCGGCAATCTGGCGCGGGTGCTCGACGTCACGCCGGGTGACGTGCACGTCGTCTTCACGCGCGGGTCGGGCTGCTACGGGATCAACGGCGTGGATGCCGTGTCATTCGACGCGGCGCTGCTGTCGCAGGCGGTGGGCAAGCCGGTGCGCGTGCAGCTCACGCGCCGGGACGAAATGGCCTGGGAGAACTACGGCGTGCCGTTCGTCATCGACCAGCGGGTCGGCCTCGACGCCCAGGGCACCATCATCGCGTGGGACTACGAGAGCTGGACGGCCACGCGCGGCGGCCGCATCGGCAATGCCAACACGGGCAATATCGTGACCGGCGTTCTGCTCGGGTACCAGCCGCCGGCGTTCGCGCCGTCCGCGGCGAAGCCGACTGACCAGCCGTTCAACGACTCGAATCACGCACCCGCGTACGTGACCGGCTGCGTCGGCGGCATGTGCGACGGCAAGGGCACCATCGCCGGCGAGCGCGCGATCGCCAGGCGGACCGAATCGGAATTCTTCACCGGGCCGCTGCGCGCGCCGAACCAGCTCCAGAACACCTTCGCGCACGAATCGTTCATGGACGAGATCGCCGCGCACGCCAAAGCGGATCCGGTGGCCTACCGCCTCCGCCATCTGCGCGAGCAGCGCCTGATCGACGTGGTCGCCGCGGCGGCGAAGGCCGCGCGGTGGGAGCCGCGCCCGGCGCCCCGCGCCGGCAACCGCCGCACCGGCATCGCCAGCGGCCGCGGATTCGCGAGCGTGGCGATGGAAGCCGGCATCTACACGAACGGCTGGATTGCGATGGCGGTGGACGTCGAGGTCAACCAGGACACCGGCGTCGTCATCGTCAAACGCCTGTTCATGGCGCACGACTCCGGACCGATTTCCAATCCCAACGGCCTCCGCAACCAGCTCGAGGGCGCGGCGCTGCAGGGCATGAGCCGCGCCCTGTCGGAAGAGGTGACGTGGGACGCTCAGAAGATCACGTCGGTCGACTGGCGGAGCTATCCGATTCCGTCGCTCGGGACCGAGATGCCGGTCATCGAAACCGTGCTCATCGATCGCCCAGGCGAGAACGCGACCGGGGCGGGTGAGACGGCGTCGGCGCCGATTGGCGCGGCCATCGGCAACGCGATCTTCGACGCCACGGGCGTTCGCCTGCGCCAGATTCCGTTCACGCCCGCGCGCGTGAAGGAAGCGCTGGCGGCGCGGCGGACCTAGCGGAGCGCACGCGCCCGGGCGTGCGCAGGTGCGGTCTCAGCGTGAGACGAGCTCGAGCGGGATCCTGTTGGTCCGCGGCCCCAGGCTCGCGATGATGGCCGCCACCCCGACCCAGGCCGCGGAGACGAACAGCACGACCAGCCCCACCCCGCGCGGCAGCAGCGCCCCGATGAGGAGTGCGGATGAGGCGGCGCTCAGGCGGCTCCAGCTGTAGGTGAAGCCAACGCCTGTCGCGCGCGCCCTGGTGGGAAACAGTTCCGCCTGGTAGGCGTGAAACGCGGCTGAAAACCAGTAGCTGAGCGTCGTGATCGTGGCGCCGCACGCCACCACCTGCCAGGGCGCCTGGGCCTGCAGGAACGCGAGTCCGGCGAAGACCATCCCCACCGACAGCGCGACGATCGTCCACTTCCGTTCGAATCGATCGGAGGAGAAGACCGCCAGCAACGGACCGAAGGGGCTCGCCAGCGCCATCAGCAGCGTGTAGCCGAGCGACGTCACGAGCGGGATCCCGCGCTGCACGAGCAGCGTGGGAAGCCAGTTCGCCCAGCCATAGAGGCCGACGGCCTGGAGCAACTGGAAGATCACCATCATGACCATCCGTCTGGCGTACGGTGGCCGCCACAGCTCCGCCCATGGCATCCGCGTCTCCCGGTCCGCCACGACCAGCCGTGGTTCCGGGAGCGGGGACCCGGTGTCCGCGATGACCTCGCGTTCGATGGCGGCGATGATGGCGGCGGCCTCCGCCGTGCGCCCGCGGCTTTCGAGCCATCGCGGCGACTCGGTCAGTCCGCGGCGCATGTACCACGCGAAGGCCGCCCCGGCCGATCCAATCACCATGACCCAGCGCCACCCGTCGATGAGCACGTGGGTTGGGACGAGGACGTACGAAATGGCCGCCGCGACCGGAATGGCGCTGAACCCGACGACTTCGGTGATGGCCACGTACCGTCCGCGCACCGTGCCGGGCACCATCTCCGTCACGTAGGTGTCGATGACGATGAGCTCGGCGCCGATGCCGACGCCGGCGAGCGCACGCATGGCGATGAGCCACGCGGCGCTCGGGGCACAGGCGCCGGCGAGCGTGAACACCGAGTAGATGAGCAGCATGCAGATGAACGACGTCCGTCGGCCCAGGTAATCGCTGCCGAGGCCGAACACGATCGTGTCGACGAACATGCCGGCGAATCCCGCCGCCACCAGCAGGCTGAGCTGCTGCAGGTCGAGAAACCCCGAACCGCGGAGCGCGGCGCCGAGGTAGGCCACCATGAAGTTGTCGTAGAAGTCGAAGAAGGCGCCCAGGGACACGAGCGTGATGAAGCGACGATGGAAGCGCGAGACCGGCAGGCGATCGAGCCGTCCGGCCACGTTGACCGCGAAGGGCTGAGCGTCCGCGCTCACGTCCGCTGCTCCCGCACCCGCGCGACCCTCGTCAGTGCGGTCGCACCCTATTTCCTGGTCGGGTCGTTCGCCGGATCGACGTACGTCGTCGAGGACGGTCCCGTGCCGGTGATCTGGATGACCACCTGATCCTTCGTCATCGCGAAGTGCGCCACGTTCGGCGGTTCGGTGTAGACGCTGCCGGGTCCGAACGGCTTGAGCGCCGCCTCATTGAATGTGTCGCCGTAGGCGAACAGCCACGTGCCCTTCACGACCGTGGCGACGCGGTCGTCGCGGTGCGAGTGCGCCTGGATCCGGAGATTGGGCGCCGCGCGCAGCAGGATGGTGTAGAGACCGGCCTTCGCCGGATCGCCCTTCAGGATCACGGTCTCGATGCCGCCCGCGCCAGACGTGCCGGCGCCGCCGGCGCGCGCGCTCGGCCACGGCACGTCCTCGGGCCGCATGGTGAGGCGGCCGTCCTGGGCGTTCAGCGCGCAGACCGCGACCACGGCCATGCCGATCGCCGCGAGACCATGACGTCGAACCGATGCACATGCGTTCATAGCGGACTCCGTGGCATAGAATACTTCGACTTCAACCGACAACTGACAACTGACAACCGACAACATGACACATCGGATCGCCGTGATCCCGGGCGACGGGATTGGCAAGGAAGTGGTTCCCGAAGGTCTGCGCGTCCTCGAAGCGGCCGGCCGCCGGTTCGGCTTCGACTTCGCATGGACGACGTTCGACTGGAGCTGCGAGCGATATACGAAGACGGGAAGCATGATGCCCGACGACGGGCTGGAGCAGCTCCGGACGTTCGAGGCGATCTTCCTCGGTGCCGTCGGCTTTCCGGGCGTCCCCGACCACGTGTCGCTCTGGGGCCTGCTGATTCCGATTCGGCGCGGGTTCCAGCAGTACATCAACCTGCGGCCCGTGCGCCTGCTGCCGGGCGCGCGCTCGCCGCTCGCCGGCCGCGGCCCCGCCGACATCGACATGGTGATCGTGCGCGAGAACTGCGAGGGCGAGTACTCGGAAATCGGCGGCCGCCTGTACCGCGGCACGCCCGATGAGCTGGCGGTGCAGGTGGCGATGTTCACGCGCAAGGGGTGCGACCGCGTGATCCGCTATGCGTTCGAGCTGGCGAAGACGCGCCCGCGGCGCCACCTGACGTGCGCCACCAAGTCGAACGGCATCATCCACAGCATGCCGTACTGGGACGAGCGGTTTGCCGCGATCGCCCGCGACTACCCGGACGTGCAGACGGCGAAGTATCACATCGACATCCTGACCGCCCATTTCGTCCAGCATCCCGACTGGTTCGACGTCGTCGTCGGCTCGAACCTGTTCGGCGACATCCTCTCGGATCTGGGGCCGGCGGTCGCCGGCTCGATCGGGACGGCGCCCGGCGGCAACATCAACCCGGAGAAGGAGTACCCGTCGATGTTCGAGCCGGTGCACGGCTCGGCGCCCGACATCGCGGGCAAGGCGATCGCGAATCCGCTTGCGCAGATCTGGACCGGCGCGATGATGCTGGATCACCTGGGGCATCAGGATGCCGGCCGCGCCGTGGTCGCGGCAATCGAGCGGGTCGTGGCCGACGGCAAGGTGCTCACGCGCGACCTCGGCGGCTCCGCGTCGACCGGGGACGTCGGGAAGGCGATCGCGGCATTGCTGTAGCCTGTTGACGGCCCTTCAGTCCGTGGGGTAGTTTTCCCCTCTTACTGACCAGTCACGCCGGCAGCCGCGCTGCCGGTGAGAAGGAGCATCCATGAGATCGGATTGGATCAAGTGGCTCATCGTCCTCATCGCGCTGCTGGCGATCCCCGCGGCGGGGTTCGCGCAGGAGGCGGTGATTACCGGCAGCGTGACCGACGCCACCGGCGGGGTGCTGCCGGGCGTCACCGTGACGGCCCTCCACGACGCCACGGGGAATACCTTCGTGACGGTGACCGATGAACGCGGCATTTATCGTATTCCTGCCCGTGTCGGCGGCTATCGCCTGACGGCGGAGCTGGCCGGATTCACGACCGTGACGCGGAGCGGCATCACGCTCCTGGTGGGTCAGACGGCGACGGTGCCGCTGCAGATGACGGTAAGCGGGGTGGCCGAAACCGTCACGGTGACGAGCGCCGCGCCGCTGCTCGACATCACCACGTCGGACCTCGGCACCAACGTCGATCCGCAGCAGATGTCCGAGCTTCCCGTGCAGGGGCGCGACTGGATGACGCTCGCGCTGCTGGCGGCCGGAAACCGGACCAACGACATGGGCGGCGTGCCGGTGCAGGACTCGCGGGAGGACAACCCCGAGTTCCAGACCAACATCGACGGCCAGCAGGTCACGGCGCAGCTGGGTCCGGGCGGACAGCCGCGCTTCAGCCGCGACACGATTGCGGAGTTCCAGTTCATCGCGAACCGGTTCGACGCGACCCAGGGGCGGTCCACCGGCGTGCAGGTCAACGCGATCACGCGCTCGGGAACCAACGCGTTCGCCGGGTCGTTCTCGGGCTACTTCCGCGACTCGGACTGGAACGCCGAGGATCACGTGCTGAACCGGGTCGTGCCCGGCTCCGAGCAGCAGTGGAGCACGGCGGTCGGCGGGCCCATCATCCGCGACCGGTTTCACTTCTTCGCGCATTACGAGTTCGACCGTGAGCCGAGAACCAGCATCGCGAACACGCCGTGGCCGAGCTTCAACATTTCGCTCAACGGCACGAACACGACGAAGATGGGCACCACCCGCCTCGACTACCAGCTGTCGCCGAACAACCGGCTGATGCTGAAAGGGAACATCACGAAGTTCCACAATCCCTTCATGGAGCTCGGCAGCAACCACCCGTCGAGCACCGGCACCGAGGACAACTCGACGACCGGCCTCGTCGCGCAGCACACGCAGGTGCTGGGCAGCCGGGCGCTGAACGAGATCAAGGTCGGGTACGCCGGCTACGGCTTCGAGAACCGGAACCTCACCACCTGGTCGAACCATCCGCAGGCGTCCCGCGGCATCACCAACGGCCACCCGCGCATCCAGTTCACCGGCTTCAACGTCGCGGGCAACACGAACTGGCCCCGCTACTGGACCCAGGACGTGTACAGCGTCAGGGACGACTTCACGTTCTCGTACGAGGCGCGGGGCCGGCACGACGTGAAGACGGGCGGCGAGTACCTCTGGGACAAGAAGGTGTCGGCCAACTGCACGTTCTGCATGGGCCGCATCGATGCCAGGGGCGGCCCCGTCCCGGCCAACATCGAGCAGATCCTGCCGGTCTGGAACGATGCCGACACCTGGAACCTCAACGCGCTGGCCTCGATCACGCGCCGCTACCGCGTGGGGATCTCGGACAACTTCCCGGTTCGGTTCAACCAGCCGAAATACGCCACCTGGGTCCAGGACGACTGGCGCATCACCAACCGGCTGACCCTGAACCTGGGCGTCCGGTACGACCTCATCTGGAACGCGACGAACCAGGAGACCGTGTCGGAGCCCTGGATCAAGGCCGGCCGCCCGCAGGACTCGGACAACATCCAGCCGCGCCTCGGGTTTGCCTACCAGGTGAACGATCGCACCGTGCTGCGCGGCGGCGCCGGGCTCTACTACCCGGACATCATCGCCGGCAACTTCACGCACTCGACGCGCATCAACACGACGTCGTTCCTCGAGCCGTCCAACGACCGCCGGCCGGACTTCCCGTCGAACCCGTTCAACGGACCGTACCCGAACTATCAGCAGGCGCTGCAGCAGACCTGCAACGTCAACAACCGCCCCGGGTGCATCCTGCGCGCGGCCGAAGAACTGGCGCCGCCCGCCGGCGTGTCGGGCCTCACCAATACCTGGCAGGTCTCGATGGGCGCGCAGCGTCAGGTCGGGGCGCAGACGTCGGTCGAAGTCGACTACGTCTACAAGCGGGACAACGATCAGAAAGTGCTCCACCCGAACGTCAACGTGACCTACGACCAGGCCACGGGCGCGAACCGGCCGTTCGGCAATGCGGCGTTTCGTCCCGTGCCGGACTGGGGGCAGGTCGGTTTCTATGCCTATCACGGGTGGGCGAACTACCACGCGCTGCAGACGTCGTTCACCAGGCGTTTCAGCGACAACTGGCAGGCGTCGGCCACCTACACGCTGTCGGGCTACTGGAACGGTGATCCGCCGCCGCTGGCGGTCATCGGCGGCGAGGTGCGGGAAGTGCCGTTTCCGGTCGCGGACGATCTCGGAGGGGGCTACTCGCTCGGCGTGACCGATCAGCGCCACCGGCTCACGCTCAACGGCCTGTGGCAGGTCGCGCACGGGTTCCAGGTCAGCGGGATCTACTTTTTCGGGTCCGGCGAACGGGATGACAGCTTCTGGGGCCAGGACCTCCGCGACCTCGGCGGCGGCAGCCAGCGCCTGCGCCCGAACGGGACGATCATTCCGCGCGCCAACTTCGTCGGCGAGCCGATCCACCGCGTGGACATCCGGCTGTCGCAGCGGGTGCCGCTCGGCGGCCGCGTGAGAGCCGACGGCCTGCTGGAGGTGTTCAACCTGTTCGACCGGGCAAACTACGGGACCTACGTGCTCGACGAGGCCAGCCGGCAGTACGGCCAGCCCGAGCGCAACCCGAACATCGCCTATTCGCCGCGAGCGCTGCAGATCGGGTTCAGGCTGCAGTTCTAGGACGCCGCGCAGGCTGAAGCCTGCGCTCTGCACGGACGTCGCGCGGGGGCTTCAGCCCCCGCGCCGTTTCTGGGCCGGGCGACCGGACCCGGACGATCTACGGTCCGACGTACTGGAAGAATCCGTGTGCCGCGTACTTGCCCGAGTGGTCGTACGTGACCTTGTCGTGCGTGACGACGAAGCGCGATGAGCCGAGGAGCGCGGCCTCCTTCACGATCAACCCTTCCGGCATCACCACGCGCGGGTGGATCGTTTCCTTCGTTATCGGATTGCGGATGAACTCGGTGCTGAGCTCGACGACGCCTTCGGCCCGGACCCGCGGCAGCCCGCCCTGCGCGTCGCCGCTGAAGCGCGCGTAGTGCGGCCCGTGCAGCTCGCGGAGCGTCTTGCGGAAGATCGCCCACGGCCCGCCCGCCTGGCCCTCCACGAGCATCCGCAGCGCGGCGCGCTGCGCCTCGGTGGCGCGCTCGTCGATCACGTAGACGGCGACGCCGTCGCCCTCGTGAATCGCCTTCGGCCAGTCGGCGTAGAGCCCCACCGACAGGCCGTCGAGGCGCGCGTCGCCGTACACCCCTTCTTCAATCTGCCACGTCCAGCCGCCCTCGCAGTCGCCGCGCGTCGGCCGCGCGTTTACGTTGCAGGGGCAGCCGTAGTCGCAGTTGCACGCGATGGCCACCTGTCCCTTGACCTTCCACGCGATCCCTTGCGCCATGTTCGGCCTCCACGAGCCACGGAGCCACGGAGCCACGGAGTCTGCATCAGGTCATGCCTCCGTGTCTTCGTCTCGCTGTGGCCTGTCTCAGTTCGTTTGATTCGGCGAAAACCGCTCGATAATCTGCCGCGCCGCGTCCATCGTCGTCAACCCGCCGTGGATCGGGACGACCTGCTCGACGTCGAGTTTCAGCCGCTGTACCGCCTCGTACCAATGGATCAGGTTCGGGATCGCGTTGGGGGGCGAGGTCAGCGGCCCCGCCGGCGGGGAGAACGAGTCGGCCTCGACCAGGATCTTCTCCCGCGGGAGATACACCATCAGCAGCGTCGGGTTGTGCATGTTGCCCGGGTAGTGATAGATGACGAGCGTCTTCGAGCCGTCCGTCATCAGACGGCTGCCGAGCACCCCCTCGAACACCGGTGTGCGGCCCGACCGGGCCAGCCGATCCGGCGCGATCGTCCGCGTACCGGCCCACAGCTGCTGGAAGTAGGGGATGTTGTCGCGGTGCGTGACGATCGTGGCGCCTTCGGCCGCGTAGGTGCGCAGGCCGCCGATGTGGTCGAAGTGCGAGTGCGTGTTGATGAGGTAGCGGATCGGCTTGCCGGGGATCGTCTTTTTCACGGCGTCGATCACCGCCACCGAATGCGCTTCCGTTTCCGGCGCTTCGATGACCGCCACGTGGTCGCGGAACTCGACGGCGACGCTGTTGGCATAGCCAGGCACGAGCCAGACGCCGTCGGCGAGCCGCTCGAGCGCGCCGGTCTCCGGCGCCGGCTTGGCCGCCCGGATGCTGGCGGGCACGTCGATCGTGACCGCGGCGTTCGGACGGACCTCGGTCACGTTGATGTCGAGCAGCGGGTATCCGCCCTCCCACTGCACGATGTGCGCGGGGAATTTCAGGCCCGAGACATCGCGGTAGTCGCTGAAAGCCGCCTCGATGGTCGTATCGCCGAGCACGACGTGCCCGAACCATCCCTGCACGCGCTCGACCAGATGCTGATCGTTGAGCGTGCCTTCGTAGCGCGCGGCCGGCGTCGTGAACGACACGAGGGTCTTCCGTGCGCCGCGAATCGTGTCGGTCTTCACCGTTGCCTTGTTGGCCAGGGCCGCCTTGATGAAGCCCTGCGGCGTGAGGGTGATCTGCTCGAGACGGCCCTCGGTCACGCCCCGGCGGTCGTCGCGGATGCGCGGCGCGACCGGATTGCCGCCAACCACATCCCAGGCGTACTGCCCGCTGGCCACCCAGATCTGCCGCTGCTCGCCGAAGAGCGGCTGGAAGCCGCCGCCGAGCGGCGGATTCTCGAGCTGCGCGCGGCGCCGGTCGTCGCGCACGGCCGGCGTCGCGAAGTCGAGGCTCATCGTGAAGCCCGGCACGTTGAAGCGCGGCCACTGATACGCGCCGTGGTAGCCCTGGCCGAACACGTAGTCGTACCCCCAGCCAGAGAACTCGAGAGTCCGCAGATTGGCGGCACCGAGCGCCGTGGCGGCCGCGTCGAGGGCGGCCGCGCCGTCCTGCGCGCGCCCGGGAATGGAAAGGACCGCCGCCAGTGCCAGAACGATCGCGAACGTCTTCTTCATAGATATCTCCGTGCCTCCGTGTCCTGTAGTGTCCGTGTCCTGTAGTGTCCGGCTTCAGCCGGACCGTCACTTCGACGCCAGGTACGCCGCGATGGCGATGATGTCGTCCTCGTCCAGTTTGGCGACGACCGGCTTCATCAGCTGGCTCTGCCGCGCCCCCGCCTGAATGTCATACAGCTGGCGGGCAATGTAGCTGGCCGGCCGGTCGGCGATGCCCGGGACGTTGCCCATGCCCTGGAGACCGGCGCCGTGGCAGACCGCGCACGCCACGGTCCGGCCGCCTCCCTTGGTCACGATCTCCTCGCCGCGGGCGAGGCTGCCGATCGGCGCGTAGGCGAGCCACCCCGACCGCGGATGCCGCATCTTGTCGGTCAGCTCGGCGTTCTCCGGCACCTCGATGATGCGCTTCCCGAGCGGCTCCATCTCGTTGCCCGGCACCGGCATGAACAGGCCGTTCACCCCGGCGCGCGCCTTCGGCACCATCCCGGTTTCCACCACCCTGACCCACGGCCGGCGTGTGATGGCCGCGTAGTACTCGGCGACGGTTTGCATTTCGGCGGCGGTGAGATGCCGCGCAATCTGAATCATCTCGTTCGCGTTGGCCTTGCGTGGGTCCGCGCTCTTCCGCGTGCCGTTCCGGAACGCCTCGAGCTGCTGCAGGATGTAGGCGGCGGGCAGGCCGGCGGGGGAGGCGTTCTCGGGGCGGCCGTGCCCGTTCGGGTAATGGCACAGCCCGCACGCCCGCAGCTTGTCGCTCTCGCGGCCGTGCACCACGATGTCGGGCATCGGCGGGTGATCGCCGGGGTACCAGTCGCCGGGACCGAAATCGTAGTGGATGTCGTACTCGGCGAAGGTCCGGTCGGTGTCGGGCAGCTTATGAATGACGTCTTTCGGACGGGCCGCCTGGATGCGCGCACAGTCGAGCGGCTTGGAGTCGGTCGCGCACGGCGGCGGCGCCGGTTCGGGACCGGGCCCGGTGAATCCGTAGGCCCAGAACGGCGGCGAGGCGGCCTGGCCGCTGACGAGCGCCACCGCCGAGACGATCATCGCTGCCGCCGCCACGTACTGTCTCATGCGACCTCCGGGCGTCATTTCTATCATGATCTCGTTCGCCGGGTCTGCCGGCCCGGGCCGCGCGTTCGCCAGGCCCGGCCTGCGCACCGAGAATCTTCCGGTAGAATCGCCCGGTCAGGAGGTTCCGCGCGTGAGGTACTGGGCTGTTGCCATCCTGTTGTGTGTGCCGGCTGCGGCGGACGCACAGCCCGACCTGCAGGGGATCTGGCGCGTGATGAACACGGCGGCCTGGGATATCCAGGACCACCACGCCTCGCTCGGCGTGCCGGCGGGCAGAGGCGTCGTCGAGGGCAACGACATTCCGTACCAGCCGTGGGCGCTCGAGAAGAAGAAGGCGAACGCCGCCAGCCGCGCCGCGCTCGACCCGGATGCCAGGTGCCTGCTGCCGGGCGTCCCCCGCATCACCTACATGCCGTTCCCGTTCCAGATCGTGCAGCAGGCCGACCAGGTCAGCATCCTCTACGAGTACAACCACGCGCTGCGGCACGTCTACATGAACGGCAACCCGCATCCGGAAGGGCCGATCGAGTGGTGGATGGGCGACTCACGCGGCCGCTGGGACGGCAGCACGCTCGTCGTGGACACGATTCATTTCACCGACCAGACGTGGTTCGACAAGGCGGGCAATTTCCACAGCGAGCAGCTCCACCTCGTCGAGCGCTACACGCGCACCGGCGCCGACCACATGCGGTACGAGGTCACCATCGAGGATCCCAAGGTCTTCACGCGGCCATGGGCGATGAGCATGACGCTCTACCGGATGGTGGAGCCCGACGCCGAACTGCTCGAGTACGACTGCTACGCGTATCTGCTGGAAGAAACCTGGCCAGGCAAAGAACCCTAGTTCGTCCCCCCGCCCAGATCGATCGCGTCGTGCGACGAGGTGTGAAT
The DNA here is from genome assembly GCA_016213695.1 of Acidobacteriota bacterium. GTDB lineage: Bacteria > Acidobacteriota > Vicinamibacteria > Vicinamibacterales > UBA2999 > DATCJA01. The sequence continues at coordinate 29,466 of JACQZV010000007.1, forward strand.
CTCCATCTTCGGGTCCTGCCCCGCGCCGGCCGCCGCCGACGTAATCATCCCGCTCACCAGGTGGAGCCGGTTGCCGATGATGGCGCCCGCCACGCCGTGGCGCGGCATCGGCATGGGCGGCATCACCGCCCACGAGTTGGTGGCCGGTTCGTAGACTTCGACGGCGCGGAACGCACCAATCAGCGCCGGGGTGGCGACTTCGCCGCCGGCCACGTAGATCCGCCCGTTGGCGGTGGCCCAGCCGCCGCCGCTGCGCGCCGAGGGCATCTTCGCCTTCAGGCCTGACCACGAGTTGGTGGCCGGGTCGTACTCCTCGACGATATCGGTGTTGCTCGAGACGGTGACGAACGCGTGCGCGACGCGGCCGCCGATCACGTAGATCTTGCCGTTGACGGCGCCGGCGAACGCATGGTTGCGGGCGAGCGCCATCGGCGCGCGCGTCTGCCACGTGTTGGTGGCCGGGTCGTACACCTCGTTGAGCGTCAGCACGCGCGCCGGCCCGTTGCCGTTGATGGCGGGATCCTTCGACCCTTCCACCGTGGTGGCGCCGCCAATCAGGTACAGCTTGCCGCCCACTTCAGCCACGACGGCCGAGCCGCGCTTGGTCGGGAGCGGGGCCAGGGCCTTCCAGCTGTCGGCCGCCGGGTCGTACTCCCACGCGTTGTCAACCGGCTCCCATCCGCCGCCGCTCGTCGGCATCACGAAGCCGCCAAATACGTAGATCTTGCCGCGGTATTCGACCATCGCCTGATGGTGGACGACTCGTCCCATCGGCTTCTTCTGCGTCCACCGATCGCCGGCCGGGTCGTATTCGAGGACCAGGCCGCGGCCCTTGCCGCCCCCGTAGCCGCCCATCACGTACATCTTGCCGCCGGCAGCGACGCCGTAGAGTTCCTCGTCCGGCGTGGGGAACGGCGCGAGCTTGCTCCACCGCGCCTGGGTGAACGCGCTCGTGGTCAGCAGCAGGATGACGAACGCCGAAATGACGACGACCGAAGCGCGGCGCAGTAGTGACAACATGCCTTTCCTCCTTGGCGACGGTAACGCGGTGAGCCGGCGGAGCATAGTATAATCCGCCACCTTCCCCCTTGTCGGCGTGGTGCCGTGCGTGCGACGGGGCGACTGCTCGGTGTATCAGGAGGTCGTAATGTTTCTATCGGGTTCCCGTGTACGAACGCGGAATGTTGCCTTCGCCGGGCTGCTGTGCATCCTCGCCGCCCTCGCGGCGCCCGCAGCGGCTCAAACCAACGCCGTCATCGGCGGCGTCGTCAACGACGCGCAGGGCGGTGTCCTGCCCGGGGTCACCCTGACGGTCCGCAACGCGGAGACCGGGTTTACCCGCACCGTGGTGACGGAAGCCGACGGCCGGTACCGTCTGGCGGGACTGCCTCCCGGCCGCTACGACCTGCGAGCGGAACTGCAGGGTTTCGGTACGGTGGCGGTCATGGACCTCACGCTGACCATCGGCCTCGAGGTCGTCCGCGATGTCACGATGCAGGTGCAGGGCGTACAGGAATCGGTGTCCGTCACGGCGGCGACGCCCCTTGTCGAGACCACGCGGACCGGTGTCTCGGGCGTCGTGACCCAGGAGCAGATTGAGATGCTGCCGCTCGAATCGCGCCAGCCGATCGGCCTGGCGCTCCTGCTGCCCGGCACCAGCCAGGACGCGGTGCGGCCGCGCAAGTTCAACGTCAACATCGGCGCCGGCGCCTTCACCATGGGGAGTGCGCTGCTCGTCGACGGCATGTGGAACAAGGAAGGCAACACGGGCGAGCCGCGGCAGGACTTCCCGCAGTCGGCCATCCGCGAGTTCCGCGTCTACGTGAGCCAGGCGCCGGCCGAGTTCGGCTGGACGGCGGGCGGCGCGGTCAGCTTCGCCACCAAGAGCGGCACGAACCTCTTCACCGGCGAGGTGTTCGAGTACTTCCGGGACAAGAGCCTCAACACGCTGAACAAGTTCGAGGAGGCGGCCGGCGTGGCGAAACCGAACTTCAGGCGGCACCAGTTCGGCGGCGCACTCGGCGGCCCCATCGTCCGCGACCGCCTGCATTTCTTTGCCACGAGCGAGCGAACCGACACGACGCCGTATGCGACCGTGACGACCGGCCGTCCCGATTTGTACCGTGCGGTCGAGGGGACGTTCGCGATTCCCGAATACAGCAACATGGTGTTCACGCGCGGCGACCTGCAGATCAATGAGGATCAGACGACCTTCGCCCGGTACGCGTGGCAGGACTCGGATTTCACCTGTGAAGGATGCGGCGGCAACCAGGCGTTCTTCTCGGGGAACGGGATCCAGCAGAAGCGCTATTCCTTCGCGAGCGGGCACACGTGGGTGCTGTCATCCCGCATCCTCAACGAAGTACGCGGGCAGGTGACGAACTATCACTTCCGCCAGCATCCGCCCGGCGTGCGGGCGCTCGAAGACAAGTTCGACAACTCGCCGGCCCGCACGACGCCGCTCACCCAGGTGTACACCTTCCCCAGCCTCACGTGGGGGACCAACACCAACTACTACACGACCCAGTACGCGCGCGAGATTCGTGACGACCTGTCGATTGCCGCGGGCGCGCACACGTGGAAGATGGGCGGCGGGTTCCTGCACCTGACCATCATGGGCGACCTGCGCGAGAACCCCGGCACGTGGACCTTCACCAACGATCAGCTCTTCGACCCGAACAACCCGGCGAACCTGCGCAGCCTGACGGGCGCGCGCCTGTTCACGGCGGCGCTCGGCGGCTTCCCGCGCTACGTGCCGAACCAGATGTGGAACGCCTATATCCAGGACGAGTGGCGGGTACGGCCGAACATCACGCTGAGCCTCGGCGTGCGCTACGACCTGCAGTACAAGGCGTTCAACGAGGAGCTGAACCTCAACGACAAGACGATCTTCCCGACGACCGGGACGCCGACACAGATTCCGTACGTCGATTTTTCGAAGCGCGGCGACAAGAACAACATCGGCCCGCGGCTCGGCCTTGCGTGGGATCTGAACGGGGGGCGGTCGGTCGTGCGTGCGGGGTACGGAATCTATTACAACCCGATGAACCTCCTGGTGACGACGAACGAGCGGACGAATTTCCGCCAGGCCAGCATCACCATCGCCAACCCGTCGTATCCGGACCCGTACATGGGCCTGAGTCCGGAGCGGTTCGTCTCGACCGCGCCGCAGAACATCTCGATCCTCGCCAACGATCTCGAGAACGTGGAATCGCAGGCCTCGACGGTTGGATTCTCACAGGAGCTCGCCGCGAACCTGGCGATCCACGCCGACGTCGTCTACAACAAGATGACCAAGGTGCCGCAGGCGGTCGACATCAACCCGCGCGCCAACGGCGCGACGGGCCTGCGTCCGCTGAATCAATTCGCGCGCATCGAGGAAACCCGCTCCAACGGCGAGATGGACTACAAGGCGCTGATGTTGCGGCTCGAGCGGCGGCTCGACAACCGGTACCTCTACGCGGTGTCGTACACGCTGGCCAAGTCCGACGGCAACGTTCCGTCCGGCGGCATCAACTCGCGCATCACCCAGTCGGAAGCCCCGGAGCTTGACGAGGGCCCGGCGGTCAACGATCGTCGGCATGCCCTCGGCGTCAGCGGGGCCGTGATGCTGCCGTACGGGGTCAGCCTCGGCGGCGCCTGGTCGGTGCGAAGCACGATGCCGTTCAGCGCGACGGCGGGCGTCGACCTCAACGGCGACGGCGTCGTCACGGACTACGTGCCCGGCACGACCCGCAATATCGGCAATCGGAACGACGCGCGCATGCTGGAGGCGGTGAATGCCTGGCGCGCATCGAGGGGCATGGCGGCGATTCCCGCGTCGCAGATCAATAAGAACGACTACAACTCCGTCGACCTCAAGCTGAGTAAGGCGTTCGCGTTGGCCGGCTCGCGGAAGCTCGAATTGATCGCGCAGGCGTTCAACGTGCTCGGGCGCGACAACCTCCAGGCGGCCTGGGTGGGCAACGCGCTGTCGAACCAGTTCGGGCGCATCCGGCAGGCGCTCAATCGTCAGCAGGGCGAGGTGGCCATCCGCTTCGCCTGGTAGCGCGGTGCGCGCCTGCCGACTCCCGGTACTCGTCGTGGCGCTCGCGCTGTCTGGCGCGAGCGCCGCCCTCCAGGACGCCACCGCGGTGCTGAACGACGTCGCGCGCACCCTCGGCGCGACCGACCTCAAGACGATTCAGTATGCAGGCACCGGGTTCACGTACTCGTTCGCCCAGAACTACCGCCCCGACGCACCCTACCCGAAGTTCAACGCGACGTATGCACGCGCGATCGACTTCGATCGTGGTCTCTCGCGCGAGGAAACGGCGCGCACGCAGGCCGAGAATCCGCCGCGCGGCGGCGGCAACCAGCCGATCTATCGCGAGGCGCGCGCGGCGGTGGTGGTGTCGCCGGCGTCGCCCTGGGGCGGGGGCGCCGTGGCGCTGACGCCGCACGGCTTTGTCAGGGCGGCGATGGGCGCCTCGCCGACAATCGGCTCGCGGCGTGTCGGTGGATCGACGCTGACGATGATCTCGTTCATGGCGGGCCAGTACCGCGTGAACGGGTACGTCAACGCGCAGCATCTCGTCGAGCGGATCGAGACGTGGACCGCCAATCCGATTCTCGGCGACACCCCGATCGTCACGACGTTCAGCGGCTACCGTAACTTCGGCGGCGTCCAGTTTCCGACACGCATCGTCCAGGAGCAGGGCGGGTACGCGACGCTCGATGTCGCCGTGTCGGAGGTCACGCCGAACGCGGCGGTGGCGATTCAGGCGCCGGCGGGCGGCGCCCAGCCGGCGCGTGTCGAGGCGCAGCCGGTGACCGACGGTGTCTGGTATCTGGCCGGCACGCCCGATCCCAACAGCCAGCTCGTCGAGTTCCGGGACTACGCCGTCCTCATCGAGTCGTCTGTGACCGAGGCGCGGGCGCTGGTCAACATGGCGGAGGCGAAGCGCCTTGTGCCGAACAAGCCGATTCGCTACCACGTCAACACGCACCACCACGGCGATCACGCCGCCGGCCTGCGGGCGTACGTGGCTGAAGGCGCGACGATCATCACGCACGAGATGAACCGGCGCTTCTACGAGCACGACGTCCTGCGGAATCCGCACACGCTGGCGCCAGATCTGCTGACCGGGCGGCCGAAGCCGGCCCGTTTCATCTGGGTGAAGGATACGTACGTGCTGAGCGACGGCGCGCGGACGCTGGAGATCTACCACGTGGACAACGGCCACGCCGCGAACCTGCTGATGTCGTACCTGCCGAAGGAAAAGATCCTCTTCGTCACCGACATCTTCAACGATTTTGGCGAGCCGCGGCCGAACGATCCGCCGCCCGGACTGGTGAGCCCGTACTACGCGGCGCTCGGCAGTCGGATCCGCCAGCTCAAACTCGACGTGGAGCGGATCGCGCCGTCGCACGGGCGCAGGATGGTGTCCGCGGATATGCTGTGGAGGGCGCTGCAGGGTACGGTGCAGGCGCCGGTGGTGTCGGCAGCGGGCAGTCGGCAGTAGGCAGTGCGCAGGGGCCGATTGGGGTCGGCCCTGGAGGTCACGATGTCATCGTCATTCGTGCAACGAACGTTCGCGGGGCTGCTCGTCGCGGGTCTTGCTCTTGCGGGGCCGCGCGCCGGCGCGCAGGCGCCCGAGGGACGCTGGGTCAACCTGGCGCCCTATCCGCAGCCGACGCAGGAGATCGGGTCGGCGATCGTCAACGGGCGGCTGTATATCCTGGGCGCCTACGGCGATAACGCGCCGAACGGTCTGGCGGGATGGTTCAACGAGTACGACCCGGCCGCCGACACATGGACGAAGAAGCGCGACATCCCGATGCCGGTCCATCACCAGGCGATGATCGGCTACGGCGGCAAGGTGTACGTCTTCGGCGGCGGGATCAAGCCGACGCCGGCGGGCGGCAACTGGTTTCCGACGAACCGTTCCTGGGAGTACACGCCGGAGACCGACACGTGGCGGGAGATCGCCGGGATGCCGACTCGGCGCGGCGGCGGGTTCGCCGCGGAAGTCGGCGGGAAGATCTACGTGATCGGCGGCGCCGGGTATCACCCGGGACAGCGCGAGGACGTCTCGATCAGTGCGAGCGAGCCGCACCGGTCGCTTGCCACCAACGAGGCGTACGACCCGAAGACCGACCGGTGGGAGACGCGCGCGCCGATGAACGTGCCGCGCAACCACCACGCCGGCGCCGCCGTGAACGGCAAGATCTACGCGATCGGCGGGCGCGTCGGCTGATCGTTTGTCGGATCGAGCAGCGTCGACGCCGTCGAGGAGTACGACCCGGCCACCGACCGGTGGCGCGTCCGCTCGCGCATGATCTATCCGCGCAGCGGCATGGCGTACGGCACCGACGGCCGCCTCATCTTTACGCTCGGCGGCGAGTACCTCGACACCGAAATGGTCGGCGTGTTCCGTAATTTCGAGGCGTACGATCCGGCCCGCGACCGGTGGTATTCGCTGCCGCCGATGAACGTGCCGCGACACGGGTTCGCCGGCGGCTTCATCGGCACCCGCTTCCATGCCGTGAGCGGTCAGCTGCAGAGCGGCACCGGCGGCGGGGGGCCGGGCTCGACGCCCGCGCACGAGGCGTTCGTCTTCGAGCGGCCGGCCGGCGCGACGGCAAGCCGGTGACCGGGTCGCGGGCCGCGGAGACACGGGGACACGGAGACGGATCGATGGAGGCCTCCGTGGCTCACGGGAGGACACGAGCGATGTCGTGGAGAATGCGCCGGGTTATTGCCGCGTCGGCTCAAGCCGCCGCCCTGCTCGTGATTGGGGGCGTCGCGGCGCAGACGCAGGGGCGCTGGGTGCGGCTCGCGCCCATTCCGCAGGCGAATGAGGAGTGGGACAGCGCGGTCGTCAGCGGCAAGCTGTACGTGTTTGGCGGCAACCCCGTGGCCGTCGCCGGCAAGCAGGGCGCGCCGCCAGGACTCGTCTTCGAGTACGATCCGGCGGCCGACCGCTGGACGAAGAAGAAGAACATGCCCCAGCCGGCGCACCATAACGCCGTCGCCGGCTACAACGGCAAGATCTACGTGTTCGGCGGCGCCGTGCAGCGCCAGCCCGGCGGGCCGACGCAGTTTCCGATCGACAATTCGTGGGAGTACGACCCGGTCGCGGACGCGTGGCGCGCGCTCGCGCCGATGCCGATGCGGCGGATGGCCGCGGCGGCGGTCGAGGCGGGCGGCAAGATCTACGTGATCGGCGGCGCGGGGCCGTGGCCAGGGCTCGAGAACGAGTCGCTCAACCCCGAGCAGCCGCACCGCGTGCTCGACGCCAACTCCATGTACGACCCGGCCACCGACAGCTGGCAGGTGCGGCAGACGCTGCCGACGGCTCGAACGCACATGTTCGCCGGCGCGGTCGGCGGCAAGATCTACGTCATCGGCGGGCGGGTCGGATCGATGGCGGTCGTCAACGGCAGCACGACCGACCTCGTCGAGGAGTACGACACGGCGGCCGACCGGTGGGGCGCGGTGAGGCTGCGCATGCCGACCCCGCGCGACGGCGGGGCGGTCGGCGTGTACCAGGGGAAGATTTACGTCGCCGGGGGCCAGGCAATCAGCGCGATCAATAATTCGGTCTCGCGGGCGCTCGAGGCGTACGACCCGGCCACCAACAGCTGGACGTCGCTGCCGACGCTGCAGCTGGCGCGTCACGGCCTGGGCGGCGGCGTCATCGGCAACCGGTTTTACCTGGTGAGCGGGCATATCACGGCGGCGTTCAGCGGCGGCGAGCCGCTCAACGTCACCAATCCCGACGCGTTTGAGATCAGTGGGCGGTAGGCAGTGGGCGGTCGGCGGTGGGCGGTGGGCGGTCGGCAGTCGGCAGTGTACGCAGGGCGGGGTCTGGCGAA
>JACQZV010000100.1 GCA_016213695.1 Acidobacteriota bacterium
CGCGGCGCGCGATGCCGGCGGCACGGCGCTCCCGATTGAAGATCGCCGAGGCCCCGAGCACGTAGTCGCGCGATGCGCCATAGAGCGCCACGCGGCGCGCGATGCCCGGCAGCTGCGGCGCGAAGGTCTCGCGGAACACGGAGGCGCTCACGTCGGGCGAGAAGATGCCCATCGCGCGCAGCGGGCGCGCCGCGAACTGCGCATGCGCCGCCGAGTCGGTGATGACCGCGTCCAGCGCCACGCGGCTGCCCATGGAGTGCGCCACCAGCACGGAGCCCGGCGCCAGCGAGTCCACCGCGCGCAGCACGCGCGCCAGGGGGCGGCCGCTCCGCGCGGCGGCGCGCGCGTCGTCCCGGTAGACATGGACCGGCGTCGGCACGACGTAGAGTTCGTGTGTCGGCCAGAGAAAGACGACGAGCGGGCCGTGGTGCCCGCCGCGCGCGCGAACCTGCAGGCCCTGCGTCACCGCGGTGCCCGGGCTCGACGAGTAGCCGTGCACGTACACGAGCGCCGCCGCGCTGGCCGACGTGTCGCGCACCGCGCCGGCCAGTCGCCGCCGCCACTCGGCTTCCTCGAGCGCGGCAGAGTCCACGCGCGTCACGTGCATCGAGGCGAGGGGGCGCGGCGCGTCCGCCGCGCGCGTAACGAGTCGCGTGACGTACACGCCGTACCAGAGCGAGTCGGTGAGCTCGCGCGTGAACCCCCGGGCCACGCGCCGACGGTTCGAGGCGACGTACACGGTATCCACCACCGTGTCGGGGCGCGCCGCAAAGGAACCAGGGGCGCCGGCATGAACGCTCGCGCCGTCAACCGGCACCACGGCGAGCAGTACCCCTGCCAACACGCCGATCATGTGAGGTGCGAGATGCGGCCGGCGTCGATGGCGCGTGCGGCGAGCGCGCCGAGGGCGGCCACCGCGGTGTCGAGGGTGGAGAAGCGCGGATCCCGGGTATGGCCGGCGACGTACCGCGCGAAGATCTGCTGCGCGATCACCGCCACCTTGAAGAGGCCGAAGGCGAGCAGCCAGACCGGGTCGCCCGCACTGCGCCCGGTGGACGCCTCCCACGCCGACACCACTTGTTCGCGCGTCCAGTTGCCGGGGAGCGAGGTGACACCGATGCCGAGCTGGAGCACCGTCGGCGGATCGCTGGCCTCGACCCAGTAGCCGAGTGTCGTCGCGACGTCGAGGCGAGGATCCCCGATGGTGGCCATCTCCCAGTCGAGCACGGCGCGCACGCGCGTGGGGTCGGCGGGATCGAGCACGAGGTTGTCGAACTTGAAGTCGTTGTGGACCAGCGTCGCGCTGCCCGTAGGCGGCGCATTCTGGGCGAGCCAGGCAATGACGCGCTCGATGTCGGGCACGTCCCCGGTGCGCGCGGATGTCCAGCGCTTGTGCCACCCGGCGACCTGGCGCTCCACGTACCCCTCGGGGCGTCCAAGCGACTCGAGGCCGGGCACGCGCCAGTTCACCGCGTGCAGGCCGGCCAGCGTCTCCACTGCCGCCGCCGACAGGGCGCGCAGTTGCGACGCGCCAAAGGAGAGCGACTCGGGGAGGGTGCCACGCACGATCAGACCCCGCATGCGTTCCATGACGAAGAACGGCGCGCCCATCACGCCCACGTCGTCGCACAGCGCCACGACCGCCGGCACGCGCGCATACGATGGCCGCAGTGCCGCGAGCAGCCGACCCTCCCGCAGCACGTCGTGCGCCACGCCCGGCTTCACGCCAAATGGCGGGCGACGCAGCACGTACTCGTCGCCGCCGGCGCGCACCAGGTACGTGAGGTTGGAGAATCCGCGCGGGAACTGCTCGACCTCCATCGCATGCACGTGGCCGATGGCGCTCTCCCACCAGGCGCGCAGCGCGTCGAGCGGGATGGACTCGCCATCGCGGACGGGAGCGGCGTTATCGAGGAGCGAGCCGTAGGACACGATCGGAACGAGGAGGGGGTAGAGGCGACGGGACGAGGGACGGGGCGGGGAACGAGAGGCGAGGCCTTACCCGCGCGGCTTCACGTACCGCTCGAGCGTGTGCCTCGCCACGGCATCCTTGTGTACTTCATCCGGGCCATCGTAGATCCGCGCGGCGCGCTCGTGTGCCCACCAGTTGGCCAGCGGGGTGGCGTCGGTGAGCCCGTAGCCGCCGTGGACCTGCAAGGCGCGGTCGAGCACGCGCTGCATGACCTGCGGCACGAAGTACTTGATCATCGAGATCTCGTCGCGCGAGGCGCGCTGCCCGTCGCGCTCGAGCCGCACGACGGTGTCGCGCACGAACAGCCGCGCCGCCTCGGTTTCGGCGCGGCTCTCGGCGATCCAGTGACGTACCACCTGCTTGAGTGCGAGGGGCTCGCCGGGGGCCGTTTCGCGGTGCAGCGCGTAGCGGCACATCAGGTCGATGGCCCGGTCGCAGATGCCGATCCACCGCATGCAGTGGTGCACGCGTCCCGGACCCAGCCGCTCCTGCGCGAGCACGAAGCCCGCGCCCTCGGCGCCGATCATCGCCGCGGCCGGTACGCGACAGTCGGTGTAGGTCAGCTCGCCGTGGCTCGCGTAGCCCGCGCCCACGTGGCCCATCACAGGGATGTTGCGCACCAGCGCGTACCCCGGCGTGTCAGTGGGGACGATGAACATCGATGCGCGCTGGTGCGGCTTGGCCGCGTGCGGGTTCGTCACGGCGAGCGTCACGCAGAACGACGCCCCCTCGGCGGACGACGCGAACCACTTGCGCCCATTGATGACCCATTCGTCGCCGTCGCGCACCGCCGTGGTGTCGAGCCAGACCGGGTTGGAGCCGGCGCGCGCCGGTTCGGTCATGCCGAAACACGACCGGATGCGCCCTTCGGCGAGCGGCCGCAGGAACCGTTCGCGCTGCTCGGGTGACCCGTGCGCAAGCAGGAGCTCCATGTTGCCGACATCGGGCGCCTGCACGTTGCAGGCATAGTGGCCCAGCGGCGTGCGTCCAAGGATGGCGCTTACCTCGGCGAACTCGGCGAGCGGCAGCGCGAGTCCGCCCCACGCGGCGGGCAGGTGCGGCGCCCAGAGGCCGCGGGTCCGGGCCGCCTGACGTGCGGCCTCCACCTGCGCTGCGATGGCCGTCCACGGGTGGCTGAGCGCCAGCGGCTCGAGCGGAAGGAGCACTTCGTCCACGAATGCGGCGTAGCGGGCAAGGAGATCAGACATGCGTGGAAGGTATGAACCGCCGGCGATCGACGCCACGACGGCACCCTTACCGGAACCGGCTTCGCGCATTACCTCTGTCGGAGCACGCGTCCGACCATCACCGGCCATCGACTCCACATGCCGCACCTGACCATCAACGGCGTCTCCTTTCACTACGAGGACACGGGCGGTCCCGACCCCGCGCTCATATTCAGCCACGGCCTGCTCATGTCGTCGCGCATGTTTGCGGCGCAGGTGGCGGCCTTCCGGGGGCGGTTCCGCTGCATCACGTACGACCATCGCGGACAGGGACAGAGCAGCGACCCGGGCGGCCGTTCGCATGACATGGACACGTGCTACCGCGACGCCGTGGCGATCATCGAGGGACTCGATGCGCGCCCGTGCCACTTCGTCGGCCTCTCGATGGGTGGCTTCGTGGGGATGCGCCTCGCGGCGCGCCGGCCGGACCTGCTCTACTCGCTCTCGCTGCTCGAGACCTCGGCGGAGCCGGAGCCGGCGGAGAACGTCCCGAAGTACAATCGCCTGGCAATGGTGGCCGGGTTGTTCGGGACGCGGTGGGTCGTGAATCGGGTGATGCCGATCCTGTTTGGTCGCACGTTCATGACCGATCCGGCCATGGAGGGGACGCGCGGTTTCTGGCGTCGGGAGATCGCATCACGGCCGCGCACGATCGTGCGGGCGGTGCGCGGGGTAGTCGAGCGCGAGGGCGTCATGGAAGAGATCACCTCCATCCGGGTGCCCACGCTCGTCGTCGTCGGCGAGGAGGACACCGCCACGCCGCCGCCGAAGGCGCGCCGGATCCACGAACACATTCCCGGGTCGCGGCTGGTGCGAATTGCGGCGGCCGGCCACTCGTGCACCGTCGAGCAGCCGGCCGAGGTGACGCAGGTGCTCTCAGACTTCTTCTCGACGCTCCCGCAGTAGGACGCGCACGTCCCAGAGTGCGCGCTCGATGGCCGCCAGGCGGTCCTGGTAGCCGCGCGCATCGCGCAGCAGCACGGTGACGCGATGCGAGCCGGCACCGCCGAGGACGACGAGCACCATCGTGAGCGCCAGCCAGAACATCAGCGGGTCGGGGGCTGCCGTACCGCTCCACGCACCGCCGCGGAGGAAGCTGGACAGGAAAGCGGGTCCCGACATGGTGACGACGAAGGCGACGATGAGCGTGGCACCGCCGAAGATGCCCGCGTGCAGGTACGCGAGGAGTCGCAGGCCGCGCGCCTCGGTGAGCTCGTTGGCCAGCATGTCGGCGGTGTCCTCGAGCTCCGTGGGCGGCATCGTCTCGATCGGCGGCCGCGAGAAGGACGCCGGATGCGCCACGCGCCAGCCACACGAACGCCGCCGGCGCCGCCGCCGCCGCCGCCGGCCGCCGGCCTCGTCGAGCTGCGAGAGGCGCTTCAGGATCTCCTGCTCCCGCGTGCGCGCAATGCGCACCCGCTCGCGCTGCCGGTCGTAGCGCCGCGCGAAGTACGCCCCAAGTGGCGTCGCGGTCCCGACGAGGATGAGCAGGCCCGTCATCTGCGTGAAGCGCGACTGCTGGCTGTTGATCCACTCATCCGGCGCGAGCAGGAACACGACCATGGTGGCGACCACCGTGAGCGTCAGCACGAGCAGGGCGAGGAAAATCCCGGCGCGACGCTGCCGGAAGTTGATACGTCCTCGCAGGCGCCGGTACTCGGTGCGCAGTGCCTCCACCTCGCGCTGCCTCAGCGCCCGATCATCCTGGGCTTCGGGTCCGAGGAACGACGTCGTCGAACTTGAACGGATTGGTCTCACGGCAGTCCCATCGTTGCGGCGCGAACTACGGCCGCCCCCGCACACGCGGGGGCAGGATGCGGCCCATCTCCTTCATTCTCGAAGACTGCGAAGGCCAAGTCAACGAAACGACTATCACTTTGTGATAGCAGGGCCCCGCTTCGTTAGTACTGGTCGGGGCGGCAGGCCTGGCTCGCGGAGAAGAAGCTGCGCAGGTGCTTGATGTCGTGCTCGGCGTCACCCGTCATCACCTGGGGCGGGTGGATGATCCAGCGCTTGCGCGGAAAGTCGAACGCGACGGGGACGATCGGCACGCCGGCGCCGACGGCCACCCAGTAGAAGCCCGTGCGCCAGCGCTCGGTCTTCTTGCGCGTTCCCTCGGGGGAGATGGCGAGAATCATCTTTTCGCGCGCACGAAAATACGCGATCGTCTGGTCCACCACGTTGTTCGTGGAGAAGCGGTCAACCGGGATGCCCCCGAGCCAACGAAAGAGGAAGCCGAAGGGCGGCTTGAAGAGCGTGTCCTTGCCGAGGAACGTGCCGCGGAGGCCGAGGGCGAACATCGCCATGACGCCGGTCGGGAAGTCCCAGTTGGACGTGTGCGGCGCGACGATGAGGACGAACTGGCGGAGGTTGGGAAGTGCGCCCTCGAAGCGCCAGCCGGTGACCAGCATGCACAGCGAGGCAACGGCCTTCGTGAAGAAGTTGCCGCGCCGGTGGATGTTGTCGCCGACGGGAGGGATCAGGGGCACAGGAGGTGCAGGGGAAGGGAACAGGGTGTGGTGCAGGGGCAGGGAACAGGGTGTGGTGCGGGCGAATGGCCGTTCGAAAAGCGCGACGGAACCTGCCTGAACGGCGCGCGGACGGCAAGGAGCCGTCGCCCCGCGCCCCGCGCAGGCAGGGCAACTTCGCACCGCCTGCGACGGCAACCATATTAGTGGCTCATCACGCCCGCTCGGCCTGTCCCTGAGGAGGCTCCATGCTGTTCCGCGTTGCGATCCGCGCGCTCCCATCCCTGCTCGTTGTTTCGAGCGTCGCGCTGGCCCAGGCCGATACGTCGCTGATTGCTCCGGGGGGCAAGTTGGAGCGTGTCTTCTGCTGCGGCGTCTTTCTCGAGGGCCCGGCCGCCGCGCCTGACGGCTCGCTCTATTTCACCGACATCACCGCCACGTACAACTACGTCGGCCGGCCGCTCGAGCAGCAGGGCGGGGTGATTCGCCGCTACGACCCGAAGTCGGGCAAGACAACCGTCTTTCAGTCGCCGAGCGCGATGGCCACGGGGATCGAGTTCGCGCCGAACGGGCAGATGTACGTGACGCACGCAGCGCACCTGGGCACGCGCATGGTCACGCGCATTGACCTCGCAACCGGACTCGGCTACATCGCGGCGCATCGCTTCAACGGGCGCCCCTACAACTCGCCGAATGATCTCGCCGCCGACCACCAGGGGCGCATCTTCTTCTCCGATCCACGCTACATCGGCGACGAGCCCATCGACCAGCCGGTGCTGGGCGTCTACCGCATCGACACGGACGGATCGCAGCACCTGATCACCGCCGACCTCGGCAAGCCGAACGGCGTTGCGCTGTCGCCGGACCAGAAGACGCTGTATGTGGCGAGCATCGGGAAGTCGGAGACCGACCGCATGCCGAGGCCGGTGCCGACGCGCAGCGCGCTCGAGGCGATCGTGGCGTACGACCTGCAGCCGGACGGGTCGGTGAAGTTCAATCGGCTGGTGGTGGACTACATGGCCACTCCGGCGCGTCCCGAGAAGAACGGGCCGGACGGCATCGACACCGACGTGCACGGCAACATCTGGGGGACGCAGCTCGCGTGGAGAGCTGTCGTCGCGTACGGCCCGGACGGCAAGGAACTTGGCCGCATCCCGGTGGAGGAGGGCGCCACCAACATCGAGTTTGGACGCGGCGCCGAGGCGGACGTGTTGTACATCACCGGCCGCACGTCGCTGTACAAGGTGAAGGTGAAGGTGCGCGGGTGGCACGCGGGGGAAGGGCATTAGATTCCGCGACGCCCCATACTGAACAACCCAGGTCCCCCATGATCTCTCGCGCCCTCGCGTTCGCACTGCTCGTCCCTGCCGCACTCGCCGCCCAGCGCCCCACCACCGCCGCGGACGTCCAGCGCATCCTCGCGCCGCTTGCCGATGATTCGATGGCGGGCCGGATGACGGCATCGCCCGGCGAGGCGAAGGCCGCGCGTTTCATCGCCGGCGAGATGCAGCGCTTTGGTCTCAGGCCGGCTGGCGACAGTGGCTGGTTCCAGCGCGTGCCGCTCGCCGCCGTGCCGCTGGCACAGCCGCGCCGCGGCCGCACCGAGCGGCTCGTGCTGACGAAGTCGTTCGTCGAGCGTGACACCTTTCCCGCCGAGCGCCGCCGCACCGCGGTGAACGTCGTCGGCCTGCTCGAGGGGAGCGACGCGCAGCTCAAGGGCGAGTACGTCCTCATCACGGCGCACTTCGACCACGTGGGCATCGGCGCCGCCGTCAACGGTGACTCGATCTACAACGGCGCGGACGACGATGCATCGGGCGTCACGACGGCGCTCGAAATTGCGCGGCAGCTCGCAGCGGGCCCGGCGCCGAAACGCTCCGTGCTCTTCGCCCTCTGGACTGGCGAGGAAATGGGAATGCTCGGCACGCGCTGGTTCATCGACCATCCCGTGGTGCCGTTCGGCCAGATCGTCGCAAATCTGGAGATCGAGATGATCGGCCGGCCGGACTCACTCGCCGGCGGCGCCGGCAAGGCCTGGTTGACGGGCTTCGAGCGGTCGAACATGGGTGAGCAACTCGCGGCCGCGGGCATCCCGATCGTGGCCGACAAGCGTCCGGAGCAGAACTTCTTCGAGCGCAGCGACAACATCGCGCTCGCACGGCGCGGCATCGTGGCGCACACGCTCTCGACCTTCAACCTGCATGCCGATTATCACCGGCCGAGCGACGACCTGCGGGGGATGGACCTCGAGCACATGGCGGCCGTGATCAACGCGGCGGCGCGGGCGACGCGGGTGCTTGCTGACGGACCGAAGCCGGCGTGGAAGCCGGGCGGTCAACCGGCGGAGCGGGCGCCGCGGCCGTAATGACAACCACGAAGAAGCAAGAGCGCGAAGGGGCGCGAAGGACTGCAACAACTTGGGGGAATTACGTCGCCGCGTCGTTCCCCCAGGTCGTTTCTTCGCGCCCCTTCGCGCCCTTCGAACTTCGTGGTAGCAGTTAGCCCTTCTCCGTGCTCCACTCCCGAGCGACCGGCGCCAGCACCACCCCGGCGACAACGCCGAGCACGATCACCAGTGCGCCCACGCCCATGAAGATGGCGTCGTATGCTGGCACGCCTGATGCGCGCCGCGTCACTTCCACGGCGATGCCGCCGGCGATCGGGCCGGCGAGGAAGCCGAAGCTTCCCGCCACCTGAAACGCACCGAAGAGTCCTTCGCCCGCGCCGCGCCGCGCGAACTCGGAGACGAGCAAGAGGTTTGGCGCGAACATCAGCGCGCTGGTCAGTCCCGACAGGACCATCGACACGGCGAGCAGCGCGTGCGGCATGAGGCCGTACGTCGCATAGACGAGCCCAAAGCCCACGGTCCCGGCGATGATCGGCCAGTACCAGCCGAACCGATCGGCGATCCGTCCGACGGGCCAGCAGAGCACGGCGAACGGCATCATGAAGAGCGCCATCAGCAGGCCGCGTTCCGACGGTGACACCTTCAGGACCTCGCCGAGGTAGAGCGTGAAGGTCGAGACAAAGACGCCGATGGTGAACCGGTCCATGAAGCCGAAGGCGAGCGGCATCCAGGTGGCCAGCGATCCATGCTTCCATTGGTAACGGTGCCCACGGCCGACGTTGGCGTCAGCGGGGAGCGGTGGAATGCGGAGCGATGCGAGCGCCGCCACGGCCAGCAGCGCCGCCCCGGTGACGTACACGGCCGACGGTCCGCGCTCCACGAGCCAGCCGCCGAGCGGCGAACCGATGGCCACGCCCATCATCAGCGAGGTGGCAACGAGGCCTAGCGTCGCGCCCCGCTTCTCGCCGGCGAGGCGGTTTGCCGCGACCATGAGCAGTGTCACCGCGGGGAGGTGCGCGATGCCGTCGAGCGCGCGCCAGGCGAGCAGGACGGGCACCGTTTCGGCGGCATTCATGCCGAGGAACGCCACCGCGTCAATCAGCAGCGAGCCGACGAGCCAGACGCGCAGGCTGGGCCGGCGGCGGAAGAGCACCATGGCGATCGGGACGCCCACGATGCCCGTGGCCATGTTGATGGCCGTGAACGCATGCGCATCGGCGCGCGTGCCGCCGACATGCACGATGACCAGCTCGTTGAGTCCGGCGACGACGAGCGTCAGCGGAACGAGGGTCAGGAACGTGGCGAGCGCAATGGCCCGGCGGGCGGCGAGGGTCTGGGGGGTGAACACCTGCGTCGTCAACGGAAGCCATCCTCGTAGAG
>JACQZV010000104.1 GCA_016213695.1 Acidobacteriota bacterium
GAATCCGGTGAACATCTACTGGCGGGTGGGCGATGACGGCATGGTCATGCGCGGCTTTCATCTCCACCCGCTGATGATCTATCCCTCGCGGCGGGTCGACACGTTTGCGTCCACTTTCGACGACGATTTGCCGCTGCTCGCGTGCGAATCGCCGGACGATTTCCATGTCGCGGCGGATTCGGACGAGGCGTTCGAGATCGATCTGGCCGAAGACGACTGGTGCGCGGAGTTTCCGTCCTTTCGGTCGCGGCCGTCCCCGTCGTATCTGGCGAGCTGGGCATTCGGCGCGACTAACCTGCACCACCGGGCGTTTGTCAACGCGACGATTCGCATCCACGCCACGCCGCTCGACGCGCGCTGGGACGTTGCCGGACGCGCGTCGGACCTGGTCGTCCGGCGCGTGCACCGCTGGCTGTCGCTCCGGTATGCCTTTGGATCGGTCATCAGATTCGCGGGCCACGTCTCGCGCGACCGCCTGAGCGCCGCGCTCCCGCAGGGCGTCGGCTGGCATCTGTGCCCGCCGCCGCCACCGTGGGTGGCTCGCTGGGAGCATGTCACGCGTCGCCTCGGACTGGGTCGTCTCGCCCGCGTGCCGGCCGTGTTTTACCGGTTTGCGTTTCGATTCGCACTGTCGGAACTGCTTGGCAAGAACCTGGCGCTGCGAGTGCTTGGCCTCGACTCCGTCATTGGGAAACCGTGGCGGGTGCGACTGCGATCGCTCTTCTGGAAAGTCGTGTGGCCATGGTGCTACAGACGCTATAAGCGCACGCGCCTCTTCTTTCGCCGGTTGTACCGGCGCGTCGAAGTGCCTGTCATCAAGGCCAGGAAATACGGTCTCCGGTTTGCCAGGCGGCTTGTGAAGCGAGGCGCTGCCCTGCGCACGGAGACGCCGCGCGTCCTGGCCCGAATGGTGCGTACCGTGCGACGCGCGCGTCGTGATGCCTCTGACTTGGTGGTGTCTGCGCCAAGGGACATGCGGCGGAGTATTGGACACGTCCGGCGTCGCACGCGAGACGTTCACCGAACCATCAGGCGCACGGCCAAAGATCATCGTCCGAGCGTCCTGGCGCGCCGAACCACGCGCATCCTGCGGAAACCCGTTCGATTGCTGCGGCGCATCTACGTCAGCGTCGCCAGGCGCACTGGATCGTCGCTCCGGTGAGTCCCGCACCCGGCGTCGATGGGATGGCGTTTCTCCGGCGGCCCGGCCGCCTGCTTATCTGCCGCCCCAATCCGATCCAGTTCGGGCATCTCGGCATGGAGATGGTCATGGCACTCGCCAGGGCGCGTGAAGAGGGCTCCGCCATCGCGTTTCTGCGCCAGCGGCCCGTCGTCAACGAGGGGCCGTTCGACCTCGAATCCGACGAGGTCGAGATCCGGCGCCTGTCGGCGCCGGCGGCGGCATGGTGGCGGCTGTGGTGGGCCTGCGGCACGCACCGCGGCGATCTCGCGGACCGGATCCTCGACCTGCGCATCGCATTCTGGAAACAGGTTGGCGAAACCGCCCGCCGGCTGGTGAGCCGTCCCGGGCTGTCGCCGGGCGCCGTCGACCGTCTGCGGCGCCTCAAGACCGCCGCGCGCGAGCGTGAGCCTGAGCGCCGGCCCCGGAGCACGCCCTACCTGAAGCGGCGGCTGATCCGCACGCCGGTCAGGGTGCGGTTTCGGCGGGACGTCGACCAACGCCTCGTCCGCCTCGCGGCCGAGGTGGGGATCGCGAGGGATCGACCCGTGGTGACCGTGCACGCGCGCGAGCCTGGGTGGAAGCGCGGGCGCGAGGTGCAGGACAAGCCCCCGAGCGCCCGCCAGTACATGCGTGACGATTCCACCCGCAACGCGGACATCGAGACGTTCGTCCCTGCAATCGACTATCTGGTCGAGCGCGGATTCACCGTGGTCCGGCTCGGGGATCCCAGCATGCGGGCGGTGGTGCGCCCTGGCGTGATCGATCTGGCGCTCAATCCGCGACGGACGCCCGCCCTGGACGTCTACTGCCTGCTGCAGAGCCGGTTCCTGCTCGCGGGCGAGTCGGGACCGTCGGTGGTCACCCTGCTCACCAATACGCCCACGCTCACCATCAACGCCACCGATCCGGTCAGCTCCTATCCGATCCGGGCGGACTGGCTGTTTGTCCCGAAGGCGGTGATCGAGCGCGCAACGGGCAGGCAGTTGATGCTGCGCCAGATGGCGACCGAGCAGTACCTCGCCGCCGTGCGGAACACGACGCAGTACGAGTATGTGTCGAACACGCCGGAGGAGATCCTGGAGGCGACGGTCGAGATGCTCGCCTTTCTGGAGAGCCCGCCGCCTGAAACCGACGAGCAGCGGTGCTTTCGCGAGCTGCTGGCGCGTCTGTCGATTGAGATGGCGCCTCTCCATCGTTACGTGCGGAAGTGGGCCGCGCACGAGGGGTTTCTGGGCGACGGCCGCGTGGCGCGCTTCTATGCCGACCGGTACTTCGGCTGACACCGGATGCTGACGCACACCGCCGTGGAGGGCCTGCCGTTTGTCGCACGGGCTGCGCCCGATCTGCTGGTGTGCCTCCCCAACGCCGTCCAGTTCGGCCACCTCGGGATCGAGATGGCGACCGCGCTCGCCTGCGCGCGGGCCGAGGGGCGCGCGATCGCGTTTCTCCGCGACCGCGAGGTTCCCAACGACGCCGCCTTCGATCTCGAGTCGGATGCCGTCGACATCCGGCGGCTGTCATCGGTGCAGGAGACGGTCTGGCGCTGCCGCTGGAGTCTCGATCGCGCGCGGGCGCAGGTGCGGACGTCGCTGCGCGAGTGCCACGAGGATGTCTGGGATCAGGTGGGGCGGTTCGCGCGTGAAGAGATGCTGAAGCCGCACCATTCCCCGCGCATGCAGACATGGCTGCGCGCGCTCAAGACGCGCGCGGGGCGCCGGCCGGCCCGGCCGGCGGCGGCCCCGTATTTTCGCCGGCGGCTCCTCCGGAGTCCCGTGCCGGTTCGCCTGCGGGCAGACGTCGCGGCGCGAGCCGCGGCGCTCGCCGAGGAACTGGGGATCCCGCGCGACGCGCCGCTCGTCACGGTGCACGCCCGTGAGGCGGGATGGAAGGCCGGCGGCCGGGAAGTGCAGCACAAGGTCAGCCGCGTCGCCGGCGAGCGCCCGCGCGACGATGCGACGCGCAACATCCGCATCGAGACGTACGTTCCCGCCATCGATTATCTGGTCTCGCGCGGGTTCACTGTCGTGCGCCTCGGCGACCCGAGCATGCGGCCGGTGTCGCGGCCGGGGCTCATCGACGTGGCGCTCGACAGGCGCCGCACGCCGGCCCTGGACGTGTATTGCCTCCTGCGGAGCCGGTTCCTGATGGGCGGCGAGTCCGGGCCGTCGGTGTTCAGCCTGCTCACGAATACGCCGACGCTCACCGTCAATGCCACCGATCCGGTCAGCTCGTTTCCCATCCGACCCGACTGGCTGTTCACGCTGAAGACGGTGGTCGATCTCGAGACGGGCCAGGCGCTCGATCTCGAGCAGAGGCTGACGCCGCGCTACATCGCGGGCCTGCGTGACACTACGCGCCTCAGGTATGTCGCCAACACGCCCGTGGAGATTCTGGACGCCGTCCGGGACATGCTCGCGCACCTCGAATCGCCCGCGCCCGAGACGCCCGGCCAGGAGCGCGTCCGCCAGCTGGTGACCGACGCCGTCCTGGATCTTGCGCCCCGGGTCGGCTACGTGCGGAAGTGGGGAGACGACGACGGGTTTCTGGGCGACGGCCGCATCGCGCCATCGTACGTTGAACGATACCTTCCACGATCCTGACCGCACCGCACCGCGCCGTCCGCTGCGGATGGTGTGGGTGATGCAGCATGCCGGCTTTGTCCGCTATTTCGAGTCCGTGCTTCGCGAGCTGGCGGCGCGGGGTCACCGGGTCGACGTGGCGTTTGAGACAGCCCGCGACAAGCTGTTCGAACGGGCCGCGGCCGACGCCGCCGTGCGGGGCCTCGAGAACATCCGGCTGATGGATCTGCCCGCCTGGTCGTTCACGCCGGCCGAGGCGATCGTGCAGGCGTGCCGCCAGATGCGCGATTCGCTGCGCTATCACCACGCGGAATATCGGCGGGCTCCGCTGCTGCGCAATCGCGCCGACCGGTTTCTGCCGCCCGTCGCCGGGCGCGTCGTCGCCACCTGCATCCGGCCGGTGCCCGTGGCGCGGCGGGCGCTGGAGCGCGCCTGTGAAGCCGTCGAGCGCTCTACGCCGCCGGCGTCAGGGATCCAGCAGCTCGTGTCCGACTGCAGACCCGATGTGCTGCTCGTGTCGCCCGCGGTGAACTTCGAATCGACGCAGCCGGAGTACCTGAAGGCCGCCGCGCGCGCAGGCATACGTACGGCCGCCGCGATTCCGAGCTGGGATAACCTGACGACGAAAGGACGGCTGGGGTGGCTGCCTGACCGCGTGTTCGTCTGGAACGACGCGATGCGGGGAGAAGCGCAGCGGTATCACGACGTGCCGCCGGATCGGATTGCCGTCACCGGGGCGCCGGTGTTCGATCCGTGGTTTGACTGGACCCCGTCCTGTTCGCGGGAGCAGTTCTGCCGGCGCGTCGGGCTCCTGCCGGAGCATCCCTTCGTGCTGTATCTCGGGTCGTCGGCGTTTCTCGCCCCGCGGGAGGCCGATTTCGCCGATGAATGGATCCGGGCGATCCGGACGAGCGACGATCCAGGCATCGCCGGTCTCGGCATTCTCGTGCGGCCGCATCCGATCAACGTCCAGCCGTGGAACAGCGCCGATATCGAGAACTACGGGAACGTGGCGGTCTGGCCGCGGCGTCTCCAGCATCCGTCCGAGCCGGAGGTGCGGCGCGACTTCTTCGACTCGCTGTTCTACTGCGCTGCCGCCGTCGGCGTGAACACGAGCGCCCAGATCGAGGCCGCCATCCTGGGTAAGCCGGTACTGGCGTTGGAGATGCCGGCGCTCGAGCGGTCTCAGCGGCAGGTGCTCCACTTCGATCATCTCGCCGCCGGGCCGTCACCGCTGCTGTCGGTTGCGCGCAGCTTTCCGGAGCATGTGACGCAACTGCGGCGCGCCCTCGACGGGGATCCCGCGCTGGCCGGGCGGAGCCGCCGTTTCATCGACTCGTTCGTACGGCCGCGGGGCACGGACGTGTCCGCGGCCGCGTGCGTCGCGGACGAGCTCGAACGGCTCGCCGGCTCGCCGGCCCGGCCCGCGTACCAGCTGCCGCGCTTCGCGGCGGTCACGCGGGCCACGGCCCTGGTTCCCGGCGTCATGGTGGTGTGGCTGTATGGAACGGCCGGCAAGCCGTTCTGGGTGGTCATGCTCAGGGCCGTGCTGCGGATCCCGCTGGCAGCGGCGATGCTGGTGTCGGCGGCGGCCGACGGCCTGATGACGACCCTGGCGTTGCCCCGGACGGCAACCCGATCGATGCGGCGGACGGGGCTGCGGCTCGCGCACGAGGCGCGGGCATCTCTGGTGAAGGGCGGCAAGCGGGGCGCCCGGGTGATCCGGGCGTTGAATGCGGAAGGCGGGCGTCTCTACGAACGCGGGCAGAAGCGCGGCCGGCGCGTGGTTCGAAGCGTTCGCCGCGAATCGGCCGGCATCATCCGGCAGACGCTTCACCGGCAGCGCAAGCGCGTGTCGCAACTGCGTCACCGGGTGCGCCGCGCGTTGACCGGGGCATGACTGCCGATTGGTGCAGGATTCCATGAGTCTGACTATTGAGAATCTCGGCAAACGCTATTACCTCGAGCGCTCGTCCGAGGACGGCGGCGGCATTCGCGCCACGCTGCGCGCTTTTCGCGACCGGCTCCTGCGCCGCGCCGCCCCGGCGGAGGATGCGCGCGAGTTCTGGGCGCTCCGGAATCTCACGCTGTCGGTGGATCCGGGCACGATCCTCGGCATCATCGGGCCGAACGGCGCCGGCAAGACCACGCTGCTGAAGATTCTGGCGCGCGTGACGCTGCCCACCGAGGGGCGGGCGAGCGGATCGGGCCGCGTGGTGTCGCTGCTCGAGCTGGGCGCCGGCTTCGACGCCGATCTCGCCGCGCGCGACAATGTCATCATGAATGCCGCCATGAACGGCATCTCACGATCGGAAGCGCTCGATCGACTGCCCGGCATCCTGGAGTTCGCCGAGATCGAACGCTTTTCCGACGCGCCGCTCAAGCACTACTCGAGCGGTATGTACCTGCGGCTCGCCTTCTCGGTCGCGATCAACATGGATCCCCGCATTCTGCTGGCCGACGAGATCCTCGCGGTCGGCGACCTCGCGTTCCAGGAGCGCTGCCTGCAGAAGGTCGAGGAAAGCGGCCGCAACGGCCTCACGGTTCTCTTCGTCTCGCACGACATGGAAGCCATCATGCGCGTGTGCACGAAGGTCCTGTGGCTCGACAAGGGCCAGGTCCAGAAGATCGGCGATCCCGAGGAGGTCGTCGGCGAATATCAGGAGAGCGTCTGGTCGGAGCTCGACCCGGCCCGCTCGGAACGCGGCCGCCAGAGCAGCCGTTTTGCCGCCATCCGGGGCGTCAAGCTGTTGAACGCGGACGGCAGCGAGATCGGCGCCGCGCCGCTCGAGCAGGATGTCTTCGTCGCCATCGGCTTCGAGGCGTTCAAGACCGTGTCCGTCAAGGGCGCCATCGATCTGAACGCGCACCGGCAGCTGGTGTTCCGCAGCCAGGACGAGGACTTTCGCGAGCTGCCGCACCCGGGGCTGTACGAGCTGCGCGTCCGCATTCCCGCGCACCTGCTGTCGGACATCACCTACCAGGTGAGTGCGAGCCTGACCACGCTGCGCGAAGGGCAGGGGCGGCACTACCGCCTGAATGCCTACGATGCGCTCTCGTTCCTCGCGTACCGCCAGAACCAGGGCGTCGAAGCGACCAAGCGCCGGCCGGCCAAGACCGGTCTGCTGGCGCCCCGGTTCGACTGGGACGTGAAGGAGGTCACGCCCGTTGGCGCCTGAGGCCGTGCGTGCGTCCGCTGCCGGCGCGCCCGACGCGTGGTCGATCGAGCCCGCGCGCGCGGGTGCCGTGGAGATGGTCCGTGAGCTCTGGCGCTATCGCCGGCTGCTCTGGTTCTTCGCCATCGAAGGCATTCAGGGGATGTACGCGGGCACGAGCCTCGGCATCTTCTGGCTGTTCGCGCGGCCCCTGTTTCCAATCCTGATCGGCAGCTTCGTCTTCGGCAGCCTGCTCGAGGTGCCATCCGACGGCGTCCCGTATTTCCTCTTCTTCCTCAGCGGGATGAGCGTCTGGATGCTGTTCGACCGCTCGCTGCTCTGGGTGACGCGCAGCATGGATCAGCAGCGCAACCTGCTCAAGAAGCTCTATTTCCCGCGGCTCCTGGTCCCGATCTCGGCGGTCTCCCGCGCGCTCGTCTACTTCTTCATCTACATGGCGCTGATCATCGGGACCGCGATCTATATCTTCGTGAATACCGGACGCTGGTATCTCGCGGTCGGACCCGGCTGGCTGGTGGCGATCGGCGCCTCGCTCATGGCCATTCTGTCGGCGCTGGCCATCGGGCTGTACACCTGCGTGCTCCAGACCAAGTACAAGGATGTCCGCTTCGGGCTGCGCTACAGCATGGGTTTCTGGATGTACCTGACCCCGGTGATTTATCCGATATCCCAGGTGCCTCCGAACCTGCGGTGGGTCATCTATCTGAATCCGATGGCGTCCGTCGTGGAGACGTTCAAGTGGAGCCTGCTCGGCGTGGGACAGCTTCCCGTCGTTCCTCTGCTGTCGGCGATGCTGGTCGTCACGATCGTGGGCGCCGGCGGCGTGCGCTACTTCCTCAACTCCGAGGCGGCGTCTGTCGATGACATGTAAGAGGTCAACGGTGTGCTGAACCGCGTGCTCGCCCGGCTGGGACGGATGCTGCGGCCGCTCTTCAATCCCGACGCCGAGCGGCAGCTGGCGGAGACGGCCTCGATCCGGAAGCAGACGGAGGAGGTCGGAAAGCAGCTCTCGCGCCAGCGCGAGGAGCTGGCGAAGCTGCGCGCCGACACGCTCGAGGCGCACCGCGACGACCTCACAAATCTGCGGCGCGAGCTCGCCAAGGAGCGTGAGGCCATCAAGGACGTGCAGACCCACGTGACGCAGCTCGAGGAGCGCGGCGTCGCCGGGCTGAGGGCCAGCCTCGTCGGCCTTCGATCGTCGGTCGACCGGCAGGCCAAGCTGGCGTCGAAGGCCATGCAGCGCGCCGAAGGAGTGCCGCGCTGGATCCATGACGAGCAGCGGACGACCGTTCGCCTCTCGCGGATCGCGAAGGGCACGCGGCCGATCGTGGTCGGGCCGTGGACCGGCGAAGTCGGGTTCGAGCTGCTCTACTGGGCGCCATTTGTGCGCTGGGCCGTCGGGCACTACGGGATCGATCCACAACGGCTGCTCGTCGTCTCGCGCGGCGGCACCGGCAGCTGGTACGGGCTGGACGCGCGCTACGAGGATGCGCTGCGGCTCTGCACGGCTGGCGAGTTCCGCGCCGGGTCCGAGGACGTCAAGAAGCAGCGGATGTTCAGCGCGTTCGATCGCGAGGTGGTGCGCCGCGTCCGGCGCGTGCAGAAGGACGCGCCCGGGACCTCTGGTGGCCGCCCGCACCTCCTGCACCCTGCGCTCATGTATCAGCTCTTCTGGCCGTACTGGCGCGAGGAGCTGACGTACCGGCACGTGCTGCACTACACGCACCAGCGGCTGATTGTGCCGCCCGCCGTGCCCGCCGGAGTCGGTCCGCTCCCGGAGGAGTACGTGGCGGTGCGCTTCTATTTCAGCAGCTGCTTCCCGGATACGCCTCCGAACCGCGCGCTCGTCGCATCGACCATCCGCCAGCTGGCCGGGCGATCGGACGTCGTCGTCCTCAATTCAGGCCTGCGGCTCGACGACCACGGCGAGTTCACGCCGGACGCGTCGCGCCGCATCCACGTGGTCAGCACCCACGGGGAGCCGCACACGAACCTGGCGGTGCAGACCGCCGTCATCGGCCGCGCCAGGCAGTTTGTCGGCACCTACGGCGGCTTCTCGTATCTCGCGCCGTACCTGGGCGTCGATACCGTCGCGTTCTACTCGGTGCGGAACTTCCGGCAGTATCACCTCGAGCTGGCGCAGCGGGTGTTCGGCGAGATTGGCGGCGGGATGCTGCTGCCGGTGGATGCAGCGAAGGCGCCGCTCGTCGCCGCCGCCCTCGCCGGCGGTCTGCCTGGAGGCCGCGAATGAGCCTGCTCGCCCGGCTGCTGCGCCGCGCGGGCCTGGCGCTGCACCCGCTCGTCAACCCGCACGAGGACTGGCTGCGCGACCGGCTCGAAACGATCCTCGCCGAACAGCGCCGCGATCTGACGACGCTGCTGAAGGACGCGGAGCGGCAGCAGAAGCAGTTGCATTCCGTGGATCGGGAGCTGGAGCAGCTCCGGGACAAGTCGACGACCGATCTGGCGAGCGTGCGCCGGACGCTGGCCGCGCAGCACGTCCGGCTGAGGCGGCAGCTCGGGTTCAGCGAGCGCGTCCTGCGGCGCGCCGCCGAAGGGACGCCGGCGTACCGCGAGGAAAAGGTGCTCGACCGGCTCGAGAAGCTGTCGCGCACGGACCAGCCGATTCTCGTCGGCCCCTGGACCGGCGAGGTCGGCTTCGAGCTGATCTACTGGATTCCCTTCGTCCGCTGGGCGGCGGCGCACTACGGGCTCGACCCGTCCCGCCTGATCGTCTGTTCCCGTGGCGGGCCCGCGTCCTGGTATCAGGGACTGGCGGGCGGCTATGCCGACGTGTTCGACGTGGCAACCGAAGAGGAGTTCCGCCGCCACACGATCGAGACGCCGAAGCAGCGCACGCTGCGTCGGTTCGACAGGGACATCGTTCGGCGCGTCCGAAAGGACCGCGCCGTGTCGCTGCTGCACCCGGCGCTCATGTACCACCTGTTCATGCCGTTCTGGAAGCAGCAGGCGCCGATGTCGCAGGTACTGAAGTACTCGCAGTTCAAGCGCCTGCAGCCCTTCGATCTGCCCGGGGTCACCGACCGGCTGCCGTCGCGCTATGTCGCCGTCCGCTTCTACTTCAGCCAGTGCTTTCCCGACACGCCGGACAACCGCGCCTTCGTGACGCGGACGCTGCTGCGGCTGGCCGGGGAGGTGGACGTCGTGCTGCTGCATCCCGGCCTCCGGATTGACGATCACGCGGACGTCGTCATACCGGCGTCGCCGCGGATTCATGCGTTCGACGCGCTCCAGGGGCCGTCGCGGAACCTGGAGGCGCAGACGGCGGTCATCGCGCGCGCGGCCGGCTTTGTCGGCACCTACGGCGGCTACTCGTATCTCGCGCCGTTTTTCGGCGTGCCGTCGCTCGCGTTCTATTCGGAGCGCAACTTCTACCTGCACCACCTGCACATGGCCGGCCACGCGCTCGACGAGATCGGCGGCGGCACGCTGACGCCCATCCACACCAGGGACGAGGCGCTGCTGCGGGCGGTGGCGGGCTGACATGCGCGTGCTCTTCGTGATGCAGTCGCCCGAGTATCTCCGGTTCTACGAATCGACGATCCGGCTGCTCGCCGCCCGCGGGCACACGGTGCTGCTGGCGGTCAACAAGCAGAACGAGGCGAAGCCCGTGCGGCTCGACGACGTGGGCGGGCCGCCGCCGGGCGAGGCGCCGGCGGGCCGGGCCGGCTCCGTCATCAGTCTTGGGATCGTTCCGCGGCGCGACGACGTCTGGCGACACGTCGGCCGGCGGCTGCGGGGGCTGATGGATTTCGCGCGGTATCTCGATCCGCGGCTGGCGCGGGCCAAGGCGCTCCGCGCGCGCATGAAGCACAAGGTGCTGCCGCGGGGCTTCCGCTGGCTGGACCGCGTGCCGTCGCTGCCCGGACCGCTCACGCGGGCGCTCCTCGGCGGCCTTGCGGCGCTGGAGCGGACGATTCCCCTCAGTCCCGCGATCCAGCGCTTCATCACGGACGCGGCGCCGGAGGTCGTGCTGGTGTCGCCGCTGGTCGATGCCGCCTCGGACCAGGTGGACATCGTCAAGGGCGCGCGGGCCCTCGGCATTCCGGTGGCCGCCTGCATCGCGAGCTGGGACAACCTGACGAACAAGGGGATGCTGCGCGTGCAGCCCGACGCGGTGATTGTCTGGAACGAGGCGCAGAAGGCCGAAGCGGTGGCGTTTCACGGCGTGCCGGCGGACCGCGTGCGGACGACCGGCGCCCAGCTCTTCGACCGCTGGTTCGCCGAGCGGCCGTCCACGACGCGCGAGCGGTTCTGCGCCCGGCTCGGACTGCCGGCGTCGCAGCCGTTTGTGCTGTTCACGTGCTCCTCATCCTTCATCGCGCTGTCGCAGGCGGAAGTCGTGTTCGTCGCGCGGTGGCTCCAGCGCCTGCGCCAGCATCCTGTGCTGCGCGGCGTGGCGGTGCTCGTCAGGCCCCATCCCTACAACTGCGCGGCCTGGGAGACGGCCGATCTCGCAAGGCCGGGGGAGGTGGCGATCTGGCCGCGGCGCGCGTACAACCCGATTGACGAGGAGCACCGGCGCGGCTTCTTCGATTCGCTCTACCACAGCGCGGCCGTGGTGGGCGTCAACACCAGCGCGATGATCGAGGCGGCAATCGTCGGGCGGCCGGTGCTGTCGATGCTGTCCAGCGAGTTCTCGGGCACGCAGGAAGGGACGCTGCACTTCCATCATCTGCTGCCGGAGAACGGCGGGTTCCTGCGGATGGCCGCGTCGCTCGACGAGCACGTGGCGCAACTGGCCGAGGTGATGCGCAACCCGGAGGCGGTGCGGGCGGAGACCGAGCGGTTCGTGCGATCCTTTATCCGTCCGCACGGGATCGAGCGCGACGCCACGCCGCTCGTGGCCGACGCGGTGGAGCAGGTGGCGTCGCAGCCGGCCGGCGTCCCGGCCGGCTCTCCCGTGTGGGCGCCGGTCGGCCGGGCGGTGATGCTGGGCGCCGGGGCCTATGTCTGGTGCTGCAACCTGGCGCGCGACGCGGAGCACCGCCGGAAAACCAGAAAGCGACTCATGGGCAACCTGAGGCATCGCCGCAAGGCGATGCGGAAGGACCTGCAGGCGCGAGGGCTGTAAGCATGTCCCAATCCCTACTGAAGAGAACGTTCGCGAGCGCGGCGCTCATGCGTCCACGGACGTTTGCCGACCTCTACGACCGCATTCACCGGCTCGCGAAGAAGACCGACGCGGACAACGTGCACCTGCGCGCCCGTATCGATCAGGCCGAGCAGAATCTTGCGGCCCAGATCGCGGCGGGCGCCAGGGAGTCGCGCGCCGACGCGGTCCGCATGCAGGAAAGCGTGGACGCGCTCGTCGAGCAGGTCAAGTCTCAGGGCCAGCGCATCGAGCAGCTGACGGCGATTCAGCATGCCGACTGGAAGCATCGCGAGCGGATCGCCGCCTGGTCCCGTCTCGATCGCGAGGCGGTGGCCGCGCACGTGCGCAGCGCCGTCGCACGCGCCGAGGTCGGCCAGGACCCGTGTCCTCACCTCGTCATCACCGGCCTGTTTCCGCCCGCATTCTTCGAGATGATGGTCGAGGCGCTGCCGCCGGCGATCCTGTTCGCGGACCGGCGCGTCAACAAACAGCAACTGCGCGTGCCGTTCGGGCTCGCGCCGCGGTATTCCCGCGAAGTCTGGCAGTTCGTCAGCGATCTGATGGCGGGTGCGCTCGGGCCGGCGCTCGTCGCCCGCCTGGCCCCGGACATCGAAGCGTGGGTGCAGACCGTGTGTCCGGCCGCAACTCCTGCACAGGTGGCGGCGCTGACCTACAAGGTGTCCGACGGCCGGATCATGCTGCGGCGCGCCGGATACGAAATCCGGCCCCATCGCGACCCCAAGTGGGGGTTCGTGACCGGACTGATCTACCTGCCGCGCCCGGGCGATCCCACCGAGTTCGGGACCGAGCTGTACCGGGTGCGTGACGACAGCGAGGCGCCGTCGGGGCTTCCGTATTACATCGATCCGGCGGCCTGCGAGCTCGTTCGCAAGGTGCCGTTTGCGCCCAACTCGGCACTGGTGTTTCTCAACTCGCGGGGCGCGCACGGCGCGTCGGTGCCGGCCGACGCGCCTGCGTCACTCGAACGCTATCTGTATCAGTTTCGCGTCGGCCCCTCGCACGACAGCATTTCCACCCTGCTCGAACTGATGGACGAGGACGTGCGGGCGCGCTGGACCGGCGACAAGATGACCAAGGCGCTGGAAGCGTATTGACCGCAGGTTCGTCCTCGTCGCACACCGGCTGTCTCGTTGCGATGTACCACTACGTCCGCGACGTCAGCCAGACGCCGTTCCCGGCGATGAAGGCGCTGCACCCCTCCGAGTTCGACGCGCAGCTCGACTGGCTCGGCGCGTGCTGCCGCGTGCTGGCCTACGGCGAGTTCGCCGACGCGCTCGAGGCGAGGCGGCCGCTCCAGGGCGCGGCGCTGCTCACCTTTGACGACGGGATCGTGGACCACGGCGAGACGGTGATGCAGGCGCTCGGCGCGCGCGGGTGGTCCGGTGTGTTCTTTCTCGCGGGGATGGCGCTCGACACGCCGCCGCGGCTGTTGAACGTCCACCGCGCGCATCTGCTGATGGCGCACCTCGGCGCCGAGCGGTTTGCCGCCGAGGTCCGGCGGCTGCTGGCCGCGGACCCGGGACATGGCGCGACCGCCGGAACTCCGCTCGCGCAGACGAGCGCCGTTTACCGGTACGACGAGCGCCGCGATCTCGACGCCAAGCACCTCCTGAACTACGAGCTGCCGTTCGACGTGGCCGACCGCCTCCTCGATCGGATGGTCGCGGAGCATCTCGGCGACGAGCAGGCGCTGGCGCGCCAGTTGTATCTGTCAGGGGACCAGATCCGCCGCATGGCGGATGCCGGCATGACGTTCGGCTTTCACACCGAGCGCCACCGGGTGCTGTCGCGACTCGACCGGGCGGCCCAGCGCGAGGAGCTCGAAGGCGGCGTACAGAAGATCCGGGCGCTCACGGGGCAGCGCTCGGTGCCGATGTGCTACCCGTACGGCCACGCGCACACCTACAACGCGGACACGATCGAGGTGCTCGCCGAGACGGGCTACGCGTGCGCGTTCAACACGGTCCGCCGCGTGGCCCGGCCGGAGTGCGACGGCCGGTACGAGCTGCCGCGGTTCGACACGCGGGATCTGCCGCCGTTTGATAGTGGGCGGTGGGCAGTAGTGAATATGACTGCTTCATGAGGTCACATGGAAGAAGCCGTATCTGCAGCCGACGCGAACCGCAGTTTTTCCAGGATTCTCCGCAGCGTTCGTGATGGCCACAGCGTGGTTGTGACCAGCCACGGGAAGCCGGTCGCCAGGA
>JACQZV010000101.1 GCA_016213695.1 Acidobacteriota bacterium
CGTGACGAGGTACTGCCCGGGAGGCAGCGGAAAGCTCGGCTGCTCCATGATCAGGCCGTGTTCCTCCAGCCACCAGTCCGCCGCATCAAATTTCCACTGTGCCGGTGCCACGCCGGTCGCCTTCAATTCAGGGTAGTGGTCCAGCTTGCAGGCGCGCGGGCCCGGGTCCTTGTTCCAGAAGCCCCATAATTGCGCGCCGCTGCCGGAGGTGGCCTTGGGGTCTCCCAGCGCCGCGATGAACTGCGGCTCGATGCGCCTGAACTTCGAGAAGTCTACGCCTGACGCGTGAACAGGCTGCTGCAGGCCGGCCGCCAACATGAGGGATCCCATGGCCAGGAGCCGGCCTCTCACGGACGGCGTGAAGTGACGGACATTCATGTGATTGCTCCGGTTGGACGACTTGATAGCATCCTATACCAACGCGGGCGCGCCGGAGCGCGCGGAGAGCTGACGAGGGTCGAGGAGCGTCGGGCCACGAGTGATTACCTATCGAACCCATCCCGGACGTGCTCCCGC
This sequence comes from Acidobacteriota bacterium, assembly GCA_016213695.1. Classification (GTDB taxonomy): domain Bacteria; phylum Acidobacteriota; class Vicinamibacteria; order Vicinamibacterales; family UBA2999; genus DATCJA01. Next base: position 517 of record JACQZV010000101.1, read on the forward strand.
AACAAGCCCTCCTCGAAGAGCGGCTCGCGGCACATCGCCAATCCCCTGAAGAAGCCCGACCTTGGCAGGAGGTCATTGAGCGAGTACAGCAACGCCTCCTCGCCGGTCGGTAGATGCCGCTGCTCGAGGTTCGGCCGGAGGCAGAAATCGATGCCCTCGAAGCGGCATCGTGGTACGACGGCGAGCGGGAGGCCGAGATCGCAATCGTTCCAGCCATCACGCACCTGCATCGGCATCCGAGTGTTTGGCAGACACGAGCGTAAACACCGCGGCGGCCCAACATCAACTGGAGCCGACGGCGCCTGAACAGCGCGCGCCGCGGCTCAGTTGTGACGTCAGACATCGCGAACGCCCCCTCCTCGTCTTGACAGCTGTATAGAATAGTCATATACATTCCCAATGGGCGCCCTCGACGAGTTCCTCGCTGGTCTCGAGGGGTTCGAGTGGGACGCGGGCAATTCTGACAAGAACTGGCGGAACCACGGGGTGCGGCAGGCCGAAGCCGAGCAGGTCTTGCTCAATCGCCCGGTCGTGTTCACGGCGGACCTTACACGCTCGTGGACCGAGGCGCGGTTCTTCACGCTGGGCCGCACCGATAGCGGCCGACATCTCGCGATGGTGTTCACGACTCGTGGCACGCGCGTGCGGGTCATCTCGGCTCGGCCGATGAGCCGGGCGGAGCGAAGGGCATATGGCCAAATCGAAGCGCAGTCTCAAACCGATTCCTAAGTTCGCCTCCGAGGCCAAGGAGCGTCGCTTCTGGGAGACGCACGACTCGGCCGGCTATGTGGACTGGTCGCACGCGACGGTCGTGTCGCTGCCGAATCTGAAGCCGTCGACCGAAACGATCTCCTTGCGTTTGCCGGCCCCGTTGCTCAGCGACTTGAAGGCGCTCGCCAACAAGCGCGACGTGCCCTATCAGTCGCTGCTGAAAGTGTTCGTCGCGGACCGAGTTGCGGAAGAGTGGCGGTCATCGAAGCAACGGGGCGCGCTGTCTCACGAGGCGCTGCAGCCGACGAGCCGTAGGCGGCCAAAGGTTACGGCCAAGCGCATGGCGCGTGCGGCTCGCGGCTGAGCGCCAATGCGTTAGGCGGAGCGTCACGGACGGGATCTACCACGTGCCAGACCGAATCATGCACTCGGGAGGACGACCGAGGTGTCCTTTCACCAGCACGTGTCGTTCATCAATCCGTCCCGGTCGCACGTTGCAGACGTAGAGCGACCAGATCCCATCATCGACCTCTTCGAGGCCGATGCGGTGCTGCCGGTGGACGAACTCCGATCTTCACGACGATCGTGCAGGGGTCGAGACGATACTCCGCGCTAAGGGGGAACTGATGAAGCGGCGTGTGGCGATCGTCGGCAGCGGCTGGGTCGGATCCAGCGTGGCCCAGTCAACGCTTCACAGCGGAGCCGCAGACGAGTTGCTGCTCAACGACCTTCGTGTCGAGCTCGCCGAGGGCGAGGCGATGGACCTGGCCCATGGCGCCTCGTTCTACCCGACGGCCACCGTGCGAACCGCCTCCATCGAAGAGATGACCGATGCCGATGCGATCGTGATCTCGGCCGGGCGTGGTGGCCGGCCCGGGGAATCCCGATTGGAATTGCTGCGCGACAACGCGGCGATCGTCAGGGAGATCGGCCGGCGCCTGGTTGGCTGCCGCGGCGTCATCGTGATGGTGACCAACCCCGTGGATGTCCTGACCCGGGTGATGGCGGAGGCGTCGGGCCTGCCACCCGCACGCGTGGTCGGCACGGGCACCATGCTCGACACGGCTCGATTGCGCCACGTGCTGGGCCGGGCTCTCCGGCTCGACCCCCACTCCATACATGCCCAGGTGGTGGGGGAGCATGGCGATTCCGAGGTGGTCCTGTGGTCCGGGGCACAGGTCGGCGGCGTTCCCCTGAGGGGCTGGCCGGAGTGGACCGGGGAAAAAGAGCGTCTCCTCGCAGAGGAGGTCCGGACAGCCGCGTCTGAAATCATCCGGCGCAAAGGCGCCACCAACCACGCCATCGGACTCGTCACGGCGGAGTTGCTGCGGTGCATGCTGCGCGGGGAGCGCCGCGTTCTTACGATTTCGCGGCTTCAAGAGGGTGCCCTGGGGCTGCGGGGAGTGGCGCTGTCCTTGCCGACGATCGTCAGCGTCGAGGGTGCGGTACACGTCCTCGAGCCCGAGATGTCCCGGGACGAGCGCGAACGCCTCGAGCAATCGGCCGACGTGCTTCGACAGGCGTTCAAGAAACTGGACCCGGCCTAGCCAGAGGACGCTGCGAAAATTTTCACCGCTGCACTCGTGGTGCGTCGGCTTGACCGGCCGTACCGTGGAACGTAAGATGGGCGCCGTTCCCGTGAAAACGCTATTCATTCTGGCGGTACTGCTGACGGTTCCAGGCCACCCGGTGCTCGCCCAGGTCGATCTGTCGGGGCTCTGGCGTCCGCTTCCGCGCAACCAGGACGGCAGCGGCATGACCGGCGACGCGGCGGGCGTCCCGCTCAGCAGCGAAGGACGCTGGCGCGCCCAGAGCTGGTCGCCGGCCGATTTCGACACCGCCGAGTGGGTGTGCCGTCCGCACGCCTGGGATTATTCGCTCGAAGGACCGCTGTCGGCGATGCGCGTCTGGCCCGAGATCGACGAGGCCACGCAGGCCGTCGTCGCCTACCACGGCCACATCAATCAGGAGGAGCAGGAGACGACCATCTGGATGGACGGCCGCCCGCATCCTCCCGCGTACGCGCTGCACACGTGGAGCGGCTTCTCGACCGGCGAGTGGGACGGCGACACGCTCGTCGTGACGACGACGCACGTGAAGGAGGCGTACATCCGCCGGTTCGGGCTGATGCGCAGCGACCAGACGGTGGTGCGCACGCGCTGGAAGCGCATCGGGGATTACCTGCAGGCCACCGTCATCATGTACGATCCGATCCTGCTCGATGGCCCGTACATCCGGACGACGATGATGTGGGTGAGCGACCCCGGCCTGCCGATGTCGCCGTACCCCTGCGAAGAGGCCACCGAGACGGCGGTCCCGCGAGGCTCAGTCCCGCACTTCCTGCCAGGCCAGAGCCCGCTGCCGGGGTGGAACCCGAAGCTCGCGGATCGGTTCGCCACGCCGATCGAGGCGCGATCGGGCGGCCCGGACACGATGTATCCGGAGTTCATCGCGAAGATCAGGACCTTTCCCAGACCGACCGTGCCCGCGCCGGCGGGTTCCACCCGCTGATCATGACCAGGCTGCTGACCGCGTTGTCATGTGTGTGCCTCGCGCTCCTCGCCTCGGGCGAGTTCGCGGCGACGCAGGGCGCGCAGGGCGCCGCCCGGCAGGCGCCGCAGGCGGCCTGGCCGCCGGTGCTCGCCGCGCCGGCCGCCGGCGAGGTGCAGGTGCTGCCGGTGCAGGGGAACGTGCACGTGATCGTCGGCGCGGGCGCCAACATCACGGTGCAGGCGGGCGATGACGGCATCATGCTCGTGGACACCGGCCTCGCCTCGATGAGCGGCAAGGTGCTGGCGGCCATGAAGACCATCTCCACCAGGCCGCTGCGCTACATCGTCAACACGACGGAGTTCGACGACCACGTCGGCGGCAACGCGGCCATCGCGGACACGGGCGAGATCATTCCCTTCCGCGAAGCGAACTACACGGCCGGTCCGCAGGGGGCGCTCGACGTCACCAAGGCATCGGTCGTCGCCTACTACACGATGTTTCACCGCCTCGCGGCGCCCACCGGCAAGACGCCGCGCATTCCCGAGGCGGGGTGGCCCGACAACACGTTCTCGATCGAGCAGAAGCGGCTCTCCTTCAACAACGAGCCGGTCGTGATCATGCATCGGCCGTCGAACACCGACGGCAACAGCATCGTCCTGTTCCGGAAGTCCGACGTGGTGAGCGTCGGCGACCTGCTCGATCTGACGCGCTATCCCGTCATCGATACCGCGGGCGGCGGCGGCATCGCGGCGTTCGTCGAATCGCTGAACCGGCTGATCGACGTCACGGTGCCGGCGGCCCATGCCGCGGGCGGGACGCTCGTCGTGGCCGGCCACGGCCGGATCGCCGACCATGCCGAGGTTGTCTACTACCGCGACATGATGACGATCGTCCGGGACCGCGTGCAGGACATGATCAAGAAGGGGATGACCCTGGCGCAGGTGAAGGCGGCCAGGCCCACGCGGGATTACGATAAGCGCTACGGGGCCGCCACCGGTTCCTGGACGACCGACATGTTCGTCGAGGCCGTGTATCAGAGTCTGAAGGAGATCTCATGAAACGCATGGTCCTGCTGCTTCTGGCCGGTCTCGTGCTGCTGGCAGGGAACGGCCGGGTGCTCGCCCATCACTCGTTCGGGGCCACCTACGATTCGTCGCAGCGGGTGGAGGTCGAAGGCGTCGTGAAGGAAATGGTGTGGCGGAATCCACATTCATTCCTCCGTCTCGATGTGACAGACAAGGACGGCGCCACCAAGACCTGGGCGCTCGAGTGGGGGTCGATCAGCCAGCTCTCGGGCGGACAGCTGACGCGGACGACGCTGAAGCCGGGCGACAAGCTCGTGGTGACCGGCGAACCGGCGCGGGATCAGTCCTCGCCGCGGCTGCTCATCGTGAACGTCAAGCGGCCTGCCGACGGCTGGTCGTGGCAGGGCCGGGTCGATTGACGGATTTCGTGGCGGGCATTCGCAGGCTGGCCTTCGCATTCGCGCTCGCGGCCTCCGGCACGGCGCTGGTGCAGGCGCAGGGCGGCGCACGCGCGGCCGCGCCGCGCGACTTCACCGGCTATTGGGTCTCGGTCGTCACCGAACACTGGCATCTGCGGATGCTCATGCCTCCCAAGGGCGACTACAGCATGCTTCCGCTCACCCCCGAGGGGCGCAAGGCCGCCGACGCCTGGGATCCGGCCAGGGACAAGGCCGACGGCAACGAGTGCCGATCGTACGGCGCCGCGAACATCATGCGCGTGCCGGGGCGGCTGCACATTCACTGGGCCGACGACAACACGCTGCAGGTCGATGCCGATTCCGGCACTCAGACGCGGCTGTTCCATTTCGCCCCGCCACAGGGTCGGGGCGCGCCGCCGGCCGGCACCCCGCCGCAGTGGCAGGGCTCCTCGGCGGCGGCGTGGGAGGGCCTCGGCGGGCGCGGCGGCCGTGGCGGGCGCGCCACCGGCCAGATGCGCGTCGTTACGACGAACCTGCGGCCCGGGTACCTGCGAAAGAACGGCGTCCCGTACAGCGAGAACGCGCGGCTCGAGGAGTACTTCGAGACGTTCAGCGAACCGAACGGCGATCGGTGGCTCGAGGTCACCTCCATCGTGACCGACCCGCGGTACCTGACGCAGCCGTACGCGACCACGTATCCGTTCAGGAAGATTCCCGACGGCCAGGGGTGGGATCCGACGCCCTGCCGTGCGGACGAGGCGCGGTGAAGGAGGAACAACGTATGCGGACATGGATCGCCGGCGTCTTCATCGTGCTGCTGCCGCTGGCACAGGTCGGCACGCGCGCGGCGCAGAACGCGGGCGCCCCGACCGGCACCCCCGATGCGGGCAAGGCCGTGTGGGCGCTCGGCAACACGTCGTGCAGGAACTGCCACGGCGGCGATGGGGAAGGCGCGTTCGGTCCCGTGCTCGCGGGCCGCAACTTCACCTACGCGCGGTTTCGCGGCTACGTGCGGGCGCCGCTCGGCCGGATGCCGGGGTACGTGGAATCGGAGCTGACCGATCAGGAAATCGCCGATCTGGTGGCGTATTTCAACAGCCTGCCGCCCGTGGCGATGCCCGGTAGGTGGCGGGTGGAGCTGCCGAAGGACGCGCCACGAGGGCAGCAGCTGGCGCTGGCGGTTGTCGGCTGCGGCCAGTGTCACGGCGCCACGCTCGACACGCCGCGCCACGGCGCCGCCGAGGTCAACGGCGACTTCGAGTGGTTCAAGAAGATGGTGTATCAGCACGTCGCGGCGCAGCGCGAACAGTGGGCGCAGCTCGATCGCACGGTGGCGCCGGTGACGCCGCAGCCGGCGGGTCCGCCCGGACGCAACCGCGTGCGCATGGGCATCTACTCGCCCGCGCGGCTGCCCGAACCAACGCTGAAGGAGATGTGGGACTGGGCGGCGGACCTCGGGCTGCTGGTCCCGCTGAGCGGGCGGATCACCGCCGCGGCGCAGCCGTCGACCTACACGGTCAACGTGGCCAACGCGGGCGTCAAGGGCAAGGGGCTCGTCGCCGAAGACGTCACCGTGGAGGTCGAGCTGCCCGACAACGCGAAGGTCGTGAACACGACCGGCGCCGGGTATGAGGGCATGAAGAAGAACGGTGAGGGGAAGACGGTCGCGGCCTGGCGCGTGCCGCGGCTTGCGCCCACCGAGCAGCAGTCGTTCAATCTCACGCTGGCCGGCGCGGCGACGAGCCTGCGCGGGACGATCCGGTGGGCGAGGCCCGCCGTCAAGGCTGACGACGAGGTCAACTTTCAACTGGCGACCGGAGGTCGCGGAGGGCGAGGCGGAGTCTGATGGCATTTCTCATGTGGCTCGAGTCAAGCGGGTTTTCGACCTGGGTTCGCGAGGGCGAGAGCATCTGGGCCTTCCCGACCATCCTCACACTCCACACCTTCGGCATGGGGCTGCTGGCGGGCACCAGCGTGGTCGTGGATCTGCGTCTGCTCGGCATCGGCCGGCGCGTGCCGCTCGAACCGCTGCGGCCGCTCTTCAGCGTCATGTGGGGCGGCTTCTGGCTGAACCTCGTGACCGGCTCGATGCTGTTTGCGGCCGACGCGACCAAACGCGGGACGTCGACCTTCTTTCTGGCCAAGCTCGTCTTCGTGGCCATCGGCGTCTGGGCGATGGTGCTCATCAAGCGGTCCGTGTTCGACGCCCCGGCGGACTCGGCGGCTGCCGCGTCTGCGAAGCGTCTTGCGTGGATGTCGATTCTCGCCTGGACGGCCGCCACGACCGCCGGGCGCCTGCTCGCCTACATTTAAGGGGATTTCCATGTTCGGCCTGACTATTCCGCACATCCACCTCCTGCTCAATCACGTGCCGACCGTCGGCACGGTCATTGGCGTCGGCCTGCTGCTCATGGCGCTCGTCCGGCGCAACGATCATCTCGTCCACTCGAGCCTCGAGGTGCTGTTTGGCGTGGCGCTGCTGACGCTGCCCGTGTACCTGACCGGCGTGGCGGCTGAAGAAGCCATCGAGAAGCTCGACGGCGTGTCCAGGGCCGCCATTACGACGCACGAAACCGCGGCGCTCCTCGGGTTCATCTGGATGGAGATCACCGGGCTCGCGGCATGGCTCGGCCTCTGGCAGAGCCGCCGTCAGTCGCGCGCGTCGCGGACGACCGTCGCGTCCGTGCTCGTGCTCTCGGTGATCACGCTCGCGATCATGGCGCGCGCGGCGACGATTGGCGGCGAGATCCGTCATCCCGAAATCGTCCTCACGGCGGCGGCGGCCGCAGGGGGCGCTCCGTCCGGCTGGCTGACCAGCGCGGCCATCGGCGCGTTCGTGACGGATTTCCCGTGGGTCTGGCCGGCCGCCGAAACGCTGCACTTCCTGGGGCTGTCCCTCGTGCTCGGCGTGCTGCTGGCAGTGAATCTCCGCATCCTCGGCGCGATGAAGGGCCTGTCGTTCGCGCAGGTGCATCGTCTGCTGCCGTGGGGCATCCTCGGCCTCGGGATGAACCTCATCACCGGCATGCTGTTCTTTGTCGCGGCGGCCAATCAGTACACGCAGAACATCGCGTTCCTGTGGAAGATCCTGTTCCTCGTGTCCGCCGGCGCACACTTCCTGTATCTCACCGTCTTCGACAAGACCTGGATGTTGAAGGTCGGCGAGGAGGCCAGCCTGCGCGACAGGCTGGTCGCGGCGTCGGGCATCGGCCTCTGGGTCGGCGTCATCTACTGGGGCCGCATGCTGCCCTTCATCGGCAACGCATTCTGAGTACGTCTCTAGACCACAAGGATCTCCAATGAATATCGTCGTGGCTGTCGCGCTCGTCGTGATCGTCGTCCTGGCGCTTGTCGGCACGGCCGGCCGCTGGATTGACGCCAGCGACGAGCGGCACGAGCAGGCCCGGAGTGATCGGTAGAGAGGGTCCCATGCTGAAACGGCTGCTGCCGGCGGCCGCCGTGCTTCTCGCCCTCGGCCTGTACGCGGGTGCGCCGTCCGCTCAGGCCGTGCGCCAGGTGGTCCGCGTGGCGCCCGACGTGTACACGATGACCGGCGCCGGCAGCAACGCCAGCTTCGTCGTCACCGACGACGGCGTTCTGGTGTTCGACAGCGACATCCGCAACAACGATCTCCCGTTCATCCGCAAGGTGACGGACAGGAAGATCGCGTACGTGTTTGCCTCGCACGCGTCCGGCGATCACTCGACGGGCGCCTGGTTCTTCCGCGAGGACAAGCCCGTCTATATCGGGACCCGGGACCAAATCCGCGCGTACTACCAGCACGAGCTGAAGGAGTTCGAGGAGCGGAAGGTGCAGAAAGCGCCCGGCTACAACACGCCGGGAGCCCAGCTCTTCCCGCCGTCGATCGGCTTCGACGACAACCTGACCGTGCTCTTCGGCGGGTTGACGTTCCAGGCAAAGGCGGAAGGATACGGCCACACCAGCGGCGACATGACGATGTATATTCCTCAGCGCCGGGTGATGCTGATGGGTGACCTGCTGAACAACGAGATCCATCCCGGCCAGGCCGAAGCGGCGGGCGTGTTCTACGCGGACATCCAGGGAACGATCGACATCCTCAATCGCATCATCGAACGCCATCTGCCCGTCGATACCTACGTACCGGGCCACGGCCCCGTGCACGTGGGCAAGGGCATCGCCGACGTCGTGGATCAGCGCGACTATTTCATCGTCATGCGGGATGAGGTGGGGAAGATGGTGATGGCGGGCCGGAGCCTGGAACAGATTCAGAAGGAGTTCACGGTGCCGGCGCGGTTCGCGCATTACCCGCCGGGCCGTCTGGCGGGCATCCTTCGCGTGATCTACTATCAGCTCATCGAGCACGGACGGTAGCCCACGGTGCTCAACGTCGGCATTCCCCGCAGGAGAGAAGCCATGGCGAAGTCGTTGGTCGCGTGCGCGATGGGACTGGTGGCGCTGCTGGCGTGTGCGTCCTCGGGCGCCGCGCAGACCTGGAATTCTCCCGGACTGAGCACGCCGGCTTTCAAAGCCATGCCGCCCGGCGCACCGGCGCCGCGGCGCGACCTCACGGGCATCTGGGATGCCGGCACGGCCGGCATCGGGGGAGCCGCGCAGGAGGGCGAGCGCGAGGCGGCACGCGCGCCGTTCACGCCGCTTGGCGCGCAGCTGGTGCAGCGGAACAAGCCGGGCAACGGCCCGCGCGCGGGCACCGTGGCGGAGATCAACGATCCGCTGTCAACGCTCGGCGATCCGACCGGGTTTCCCCGCCTGGTCAACTTCGAGCTCCGGCCCGTGCAGATCGTGCAGACGCCCAACCAGGTGCTGATGCTCTACATGTTCGAGAAGCGCTGGCGCGTGATCTGGACTGACGGCCGCGCGCTGCCGAAGGACCCCGATCCGCGCTGGTACGGCTACTCGGTCGGCCGGTGGGAAGGCGACGACACGCTGGTGGTCGAGACGATCGGCCTTGACGAGCGGACGTGGGTGGACAACTCGGGCGACCCGCACAGCAGCGCGCTGCGGGTGGAGGAGCGGTATCGCCGGGTCGACCAGACCACTCTGGAGCTCACCGTCGTGATCGACGATCCGCAGGTGTACACGAAGCCGTGGATGTCCCGGAACCGGCTGCAGCTGCGGCTGATGCCCCCGACCACCGACCTGATGGAGATGATTCCGTCGGCGTCTGAGGCGCAGGCGTACCGGCAGTTCATTTCGAGTCAGACGAAATAACCTCGCACGTAGCGGCCGGCTTCAGCCGGCCCGGGAGGCACGCAGTGAGAAGAAGATTGCTCGGCATGTTCGTGGCGGCCGCGGGGCTGCTCGCGGCCTCGGCGCCGGCGGCGGCGCATCATGGCGCCGCGACGTTTGCCACCGGCGAGGAAGTGACGCTCAAGGGCGTCGTGACGGAGTGGATCTGGGCCAACCCGCACTGCTTTCTGAAGTTCGAGGTGAAGGACGCGGCCGGCGCCGTGAAGCAGTGGGCGGTTGAAACCCAGAACCCGGTGGCGATGGCGTCGCGCGGCTGGTCCTTCCGGTCGTTCAAGGCGGGCGACATCGTCACGGTGAAGCTGGAGCCCGTGAAGAACGGATCTCCGGTCGGACGCATCCTGAGCGTGGTGCTGCCGAGCGGCGACACGCTGTTCGCGGTCGGCGGACCCGCGGGCTCGGCGCAGTAGGCGATGGCGGCCTCCTCCGGCCGCCCGTCTTCGTTGGAAGGTCTCGACGCCGCGTCGCGGGACGCGACGCGCGCCGAGGCGGTCGTCGTGCTGAGCCTCGCCGTCGCGGCGGCGCTGGCCATCAAGGTGCCGGCGCTCTTCGGTCTTCAACTCGGCCGCGACAACGATCCCTTCTACGCACGCAATCTCAGCCTGTTCGTGCTGCCGCTGCTCACCGGCTACTTTGCCTGGAAGCGCCGCCCTGCTGTCTCGGTGTGCGTCTGGCTGGCGCTCGTCTTTGCGGCCGGAGCCCTGTTCGCCAACGTCTTCCCGTTCGAGACGCGCAGCGAGACCGGCGTACTGACCGCGCTGCATCTGCCGATGGCCCTGTGGCTGGCCGTCGGCGTCGCGTACGCCGGCGGCCGCTGGTTCGCGGGCGGCGGGCGCATCGACTTCGTGCGGTTCTCGGGCGAGCTGTTCATCTACTACGTGCTCATGGCGCTCGGCGGCGTCGTCTTCACGGCCTTTACGATGATGATGTTCAAGGCGATCGGGACAAACGCCGCGTGGCTGGCCCAGCACTGGCTGATTCCGTGCGGCGCGATGGGGGCCGTCATCATCGGATCGTGGCTGGTGGAAACGAAGCAGGGCGCGATCGGGAACGTGGCGCCGGTGCTGACGCGGCTGTTCACCCCGCTGTTCGCCGTGATGCTCCTGATGTTTCTGGCGACCATGGCGTGGACGGGCAGCCCCATCCGCGTGGAGCGGGAGGTGCTCATCGGCTTCGATCTGCTGCTGGCGCTCGTGGTGGGCCTCGTGCTCTTCGCCGTCTCCGCGCGCGCGCCGGAGGCGCCGGCCGGCGTGTTCGACTGGCTGCAGCTGCTGCTGGTCGTGAGCGCTCTCGTGGCCGACGTCGTGGCGCTCTCGGCCATCGCGGTCCGTATCTCCGAGTTCGGCGTCACCCCCAACCGCGTGGCGGCGCTCGGCGAGAACCTCATCCTGCTGGCCAACCTGGCGTGGTCGGCCTGGCTCTACGCGCAGTTCCTGCGCGGGAGCCGGCCGTTCGCCGCCCTCGAACGCTGGCAGATCGCCTGCCTGCCGGTCTACTCGGCATGGGCCGCCATCGTCGTCACGGTGTTCCCGCCGCTGTTCGCCTACGCCTGAGCGGCCGCGCCACGCGATTGACATTCATCCCTTGCGGACTTAACGTTCCGACCGGCCCGAGGAATTGGAGGAGCGCATGAGCGTGCGTCTGAATTCGAGAGCGGCGTTGTTGGCCTCGGCGGCCGTACTGGCCGTCTCGTTCACCTGGGTCCACGCACAGCAGCGCAGCGGCGCCACCGTCGCGCTCGATGCCGACGATATCGGCGGCGTCGTCACCAGCGCGAAAGGTCCGGAGGCCGGCGTCTGGGTGATTGCCGAGACGACGGACCTGCCGACGAAGTTCGCGAAAATGGTCGTTACCGACGACACGGGGCGCTACGTCCTGCCGGATCTGCCGCGAGCCAGCTACGAGGTGTTCGTGCGGGGGTACGGGCTGGTGGACTCGCCGCGCGTGCGCACCGGGCTTGGACAGCGCCTCGACCTCAAGGCCGTGGTGGCGCCCGACGGTCGCGCCGCCGCGCAGGTGTACCCGGCCAACTACTGGCTGAGCCTGCTGGAGATCCCCAAAGGCGAGCACGCCGCCAAGGACGTGGTGCTCGAAACCCGGGCGTGTTTCTCGTGCCATCAGGTGGGCACACGCGCGACCCGTGAGCTGACGAAGGGCGTCGGCCCGTACGCCTCGACGCTCGAAGCCTGGGACCGCCACGTGACGATGGGACCGAACGGCGCCAACATGGGCGCCGTCTTCGGCCGCCTCGGGGCGCAGCGCAAGGCGTTTGCCGACTGGACCGATCGGATTGCCGCCGGCGCCTATCCCGAGGCGCCGCCGCGTCCCGTGGGTGTCGAGCGCAATCTCGTGATCTCGATGTGGGACTGGGCCCGGCCGACCAGCCGGCGGAGCGATGCGGCCGGCACCGACGAGCGCTCTCCAACACTCAACGCGAACGGGCTGATCTACGGGGCCATCCAGACGTCCGACATTCTGGCCGTGCTCGATCCGCGGGCGAACGCGACGTCGGAGATCGCGATTCCGTCCGGCGGGCCGGTGCTCGATGCCAACACGCCGCGTTCGCCGGCGTGGGGGGATGAGAAGATCTGGAAGCGGCAGGCCGACCCCCGCAGCGTGGCGATGGACGCCAAAGGGCGCGTGTGGGTGACGGCGCGGACGCGCGCGCCACAGCAGCAGCCGGCGTTCTGCAAGGACGGGGCGGCCAGCAAGTACGCCAAGTACTTCCCGCTGCCGGGTCCGAGCGCGCGGCAGATCGAAGTGTACGACCCGACGTCGAAACAGTTCACGGCCATCGACAGCTGTTTTGCCGCCGACCACAACCAGTTCGACGATCACGACGCGCTCGTCTTCGGCCAGGAAAACGCGATCGGCTGGATCGACACCGTGGCCTTTGACAAGACGCATGACGGCGCCGCCTCGCAGGCCTGGTGCCCGGGCGTCGTGGACACGAACGGCGACGGCAGGATCTCCACCGGCTGGACCGAGCCCGATCAGTCGATCGATCCCACAAAGGACCACCGGATCGAATTCGGCTGCTACTCGATTGGCATCAGCCCGACCGACGGGAGCATCTGGTGTTCGGGCATCGAACACGAGGATAAGACGCTCGTCCGCCTCGAGCGGGGGTCGAACCCGCCGATGTCATGCAAGGCCGAGGTCTACGTGCCGCCGCCCTCGGCGATACCGTTGCCCTATTCCGGAGGCGTGGCCATCGACAGCGACGGCGTCGTCTGGCAGAACTGGCGCGGCGTCCACAAGATCTTCAGCTTCGACCGCCGCAAGTGCAAGGTGCTCAACGGGCCGACAGCCACCGGCCAGCAGTGTCCGGAAGGGTGGACCGAGTACACCAAGCCCGGGCCCACGTTCAAGGGGGAGCCGGGTCTCAGCACGGACATGCTGTATCTGACCAACATCGATCACCACGACGCGCTCGGCCTCGGCAAGGACGTCCTGGTGGCGGGCGACTTCAACGCGGATTCATTCTTCGTCGTCATGCCGCAGAACGGGCAGATGAAGACCTTGACCCTGCGCGTGCCGTACCCGCTGGGATTCTCCGCCCGTCACGCGGCCGGACGCATAGACGACCCGAAGGCCGGCTGGAAGGGCCGCGGCCTCTGGTCGAGCTACTCGATGTACACGCCCTGGCACCAGGAGGGCGGCAAGGGCACGCGGCCGAAGGTGGTGAAGTTCCAGATGCGGCCGAACCCCCTCGCGAAATAGGGTTGCTGTCAGGAGGACGCCGCTTATGGATTCGATCCGACGCAGGATTCTGACAACGGGCGCCGCGGCGACGGCGATGGCCGCGGCGCGGCGCGTGCTGGCGCAGCAGGCCGGGCAAGGGTCCTTCTACGAGAAGGGCCCCGTGCGCATCCACTATGAGGAGGCCGGCGCCGGCTTCCCGCTGCTGCTCATCGCCGGCGGGGGATTGAACTCGACGATCGCCGGCCTGCACCGCGGCGATCCCTTCAACCCGTTCGAGGAGTTCAAGGGCGAGTACCGCTGCATCGCGGCGGACCTGCGCAACGCCAATGGCGGCCAGTCCTCCGGCCCGCTCGAGATCGACCGGCCGTGGGACGCTTACGCCGACGACCAGCTCGGCCTGATGGATCACCTGCGCATCGACAAGTTCATGGTGATGGGCTTCTGTATTGGCGGCCCCTTCATCTGGAACCTCCTGAAGCGGGCGCCCGATCGGATTGTCGCGGCCGTGCTGGCGCAGCCGAGCGGGTCGCGTCCGGAGATGCGCGACCTGTTCTACGAAACCAACATGAAGGGGTGGGGTCCGCCGCTGACCGCCCGCCGGCCCGACATCACGATGGCGATGGTGGACAGATTTCTGACGAAGATGTACCGCACCAATCCCGACTTCGTCTTCACCGTGACGCGCGACTTCGTGCGTACCTGCCGGACGCCCGTGCTGATCCTGCCCGATGACATCCCGGCGCATCCGTACGCCGTGGCCATGGAGGCCGCGATGCTCGCGCCGAAGGCCGAAGTGAGCATGTTCCCGTGGAAGGAGCCCAAGGAGCGGATTCCCCTGGCGGTGCGCCAGATACGCTCGTTCCTGCGGGCGCATCGCTCGGCCTGAGGAGCGACGATGGCGAAAAAGACGAATCGGCGCGAGTTTGTCCAGGTGGCTGGACTGGCGGCGTCGGGATTGATGGCGGCTGCCCGTCCGCTGGCCGGGGCCGCTCCTCAGCCGCAGGCGCGACCGGCGCCGAGAACCATGGGTGCGCGCTTCCGCGCGCTGCTGAATGGGCCGGAGCCGCTGCTGTGCCCAGGCGCGTACGATGTCCTGACGGCCCGCCTGATTGAAGTGCACGGATTCAAAGGCGTGTTTGTCGGCAGCAGCGCCGTCGATCAGGAGCTGCTCGCGCTGCCGGACCAGGCGATCGTGACGGTCTCCGAGATCATCGACTACAACACGGTCATTGCCTCGAACGTGGATATTCCGGTGCTGGCGGATGTGGACGACTTCGGCGCCACGCCTCTGAATATTTACCGCTTCGCGAAACAGGCCGACAGAGGCGGCATCGGCTGCGCGGCCTTCGATGACCGGATGCCGCTCAACCGCGCCACCGCCTATTCGGTTCCCGGCGTCCTCCCCAGGGCTCGGATGATCGACAACATTCACGCCGCGGCCGACGCGCGTACGGAGATGGTGCTGATCGCGCGCTGCCTTGCTCCGACTCCGAACAATTCGTACACCGAGATGCTGGACCGGGCCGCGGCCTACGCTGAAGCCGGTGCTGACGCGGTCTGGGTTGGATTGCCGACCGCGCAAGACTATGTCAGGGCGGCCGACATGATCGGGAAGCCGCTCATGGCCGTGGTCGGCGGCGGGAACCTGCCGGCAACCGCAGCCGCCATGAAGGCCGCTCGAATCGCCGTGGGCCAGAGCGCGAGCATGGTCAACATTGCGCTGGGCGCCGTCGACAGGGCCCTGGTTGAACTCCAGAGCACGGGACGGATGACCGAAGCGCAGAAGGGCGCGTTGAGCCGGGGGATGGCGGACAAGGTTGAGCAGGTTGAAGCACTCAACGCGCGCTCGCGGAAGTACAACCTTCCCCGCGCTTCGGCTCCGGAACGCTAAGAGGAGGCCGGCATGGATCCGATCAGACGCAAGATCCTGAAGACGGGCGCCGCGGCGACGGCGATGGCCGCCGCGCCGCGCGTGCTGGCCCAGCAGGCCGTGCAGGGAGGAGCGGCCGGGTCCTTCTACGAGAAAGGCCCGGTGCGCATCCACTATGAGGAAGCCGGTTCCGGCTTCCCGCTGCTGCTCATCGCCGGCGGGGGATTGAACTCGTCGATCGCCGGCGTGCGCACCGGGCCCTTCAACGCGATCGATGAATTCAAGGGCGAGTACCGGTGCATCGCGGCGGACCTGCGCAACGCCAATACCGGGCAGTCTACCGGTCCGCTCGAGATCGACCGGCCGTGGGATTCACACACCGACGACCATCTCGGTCTGATGGATCACCTGGGCATCGACAAGTTCATGGTGATGGGCTTCTGCATCGGCGGTCCCTTCATCTGGAATCTCCTGAAGCGTGCGCCCGATCGTGTGGTGGCCGCGGTGCCGGCCCAGCCGGTCGGGTTCCGGCCGGAGATGCCCACGCTCCTCTACGACGGCAGCATGACGGGCTGGGGTCCGGAACTCGTCAAGCGCCGGCCCGAGATCACGATGGACATGATCGGGCGATACCTGACCAGGATGTATCGCACCAACCCGGATTTCGTCTTCACCGTGACACGCGATTTCGTGCGCGCGTGCCAGACGCCGGTGCTCATCCTGCCGGACGATGTTCCGGCGCATCCATACGCCGTCGCCATGGAGTGCGCGATGCTCGCACCGAAGGCCGAAGTGAGCATCTACCCGTGGAAGGAGCCCAAGGAGCGCATTCCGCTGGCGGTGCGCCAGATCCGTTCCTTCCTCCGGGCGCATCGGCCGGCTTCTGCGTAGACGGCGGCGTCCAGACGACAGGACGGCAGGCGCCGGTTCTACCGCTCTGGTGTTGCGCGCGTCGCCGTGTGGGGTTTGTCATGTATCCTCTACGTAAAACGAGTCAGTGAAAGGCTTCCGATCATGGCCGCGCTCGATTGGTCGCAATGCGCCGCTGTTGAGAGCATCCCAGGCAAGGTGAGCGGGGCCTGGGTGTTCAAGGGCACACGCACGCCGGTGGCAGTCGTCTTTGAGAATCTGGAAGACGGCATGACGATTGACGAGGTGATGGGCCAATTTCCGGTCACGCGGGAGCAAGTCAGGGCCGTCCTTGAGTTCGCAGCCCGCAGTGTGGATGCGCCCGTGCCCGGGCGCTGATGCGCGTTCTCTTCGACAACGGTACGCCGAGGGGTATCGCGGGCGCGCTGCTTGGTCATGCCGTTGAGGAAGCCCGCTCGCATGGCTGGGACGCGCTTCGAAATGGCGAGCTCCTCGACGCAGCCGAAGCTGCCGGATTCGACGTGCTCGTGATTCTCGGCAATGGCCGTTGGAGACTCGTCAGGGCCAGGCTTCCGGACATTGCTGCGGCCGTAAACACGGCAACGCCTGGTCGTTTCACCGAGGTCGAGATTCCGTTCGACTGATCACGACGCCACGCCTGTGCCAACGGCCTTGCCATCCGGACGCAGCAGGCGATCGTTGATCGCTACGGCGTTTATTGATCGGCGAAGCACCTGCGCGAGCTATCGTCCCGCGAACGGTGTCAGCCCGGCCTTCACGATCGCCGAAGCCGCCTCGGGCGATGCGAGAAAGCGGAGCAGTGCGAGCGCCGCGTCCCCCTGCCGGGCTGCGCTGGTGATCGCTCCGGCGAAAGAGATCTCTGGCTGGAGTTCGGCCGGAATCGTCCCGACGAAGGTCACGCCGGGGACGTGTATGAGTTCGCTGACCTGCTGAAAGCCGATCTCCAGCTCGCCACGCGCGACGGCCGCGGCCACCGGCTCGCCCGACGGCGGCCCGCGTACCTTTCGACTCTTGCCCGCCACCTGGTCCGCGACGCCGAGCTTCGCGAAGAGCGTGGTCGACAGATACGTGCCGCTGGCGCTGTCCGAGTAGCCGATGGACGTCGCGGCAAGCAGCGTCCTCCGGAACGCCTCGACGCTGCCGATATTCGGCTTCGCCGCTCCGGCGCGCACCACCATGCCGATCTGCGACCGGGCCAGATCAACCCTGCTGCCGGCGCGCACAATTCCTCGCCTGGCGAGCTCGCCGGCGGACCCTCCATCCAGGATCACGACGTCGGCGGTCTCGCCGCGCGCGAGGCGCGTGGGAATCGCCTCCGGCGAGTCGCCCATCGATGGGCCGCGCGTCGTGATCAGGCGGTGACCGGTCGCGCGCTCGAACGCCGGGCCCAGCTCGGCATAGACCTCGTAGAAACCGGCCGAGATCATCACGTGCACGTCGGCGGCAGACGCCGTGCCCGGGACGAGCAGGGCGACCACGCCAAGCGTGCCGAACCATCGAGCGAGCGACCGCAAGTTCATAAGGACCTCCAGGCCGAGGCTCGGCAGTGTAGCTCAGGAATTCGTTGAGGCGTAAGCCGCCCGGGACGGTCGCCCCGCCCGTATAATCACGCCACACAGCGGAGGAACATCGACGGCCATGAGGATTCTTAACCATGTGCTTGTCTTGGTCGCGTCGGTGGCGGTGGCCGGCATCACCGCGGACACCAGGGCGCAGTCGCAGCGTGCCCGGCAGGGGCCCCAGACCCCCGCTCCCGTCCGAGGGCCCATCGTTCAGCCTTCCCCCACGTTTCCGGTGAAGCAGGTTGGCTACATCAAGGCGTCGCGCCAGGGCGAGCGAGCCCAGTTCGGCGACGCCGTGGCGCTCAGCGGCGACGGCAACACGATGGTCGTGGGCGCGCGGGCGGAGAGCAGCGCCGCCACCGGCGTCAACGGCAATCAGGCGGACACGTCCGCATTCAACGCCGGCGC
>JACQZV010000102.1 GCA_016213695.1 Acidobacteriota bacterium
GACGCGCAGCCGCGCGTGCGCGCCCGGCTGCAGGACGCGGCAGCCACCGGCGCGCTGCGGTTTCTGGTGTCGGCGCACGCCGCCACCGAAGAGCTCTTCGTGCTGAAGCAGCTCGTCGAGGGGCTGGAGGGCGTCGGCCTTGCCGCGGCCACCGTCGCCTGGACGCGGACGGACAAGCCGCAGCCGGCGGGCGCGAGATTCACCGTGCCGCCCACCGACGCGCCGAACGTCGCCGGCGCGCGCGACCTCGGCTACGCGGTGGGACCCGGCAACGCGGGTCTGCCGGATCTCGGCGAGCTCCGGACCGCGGTGGAGAGCGGTGCGGTCAAGGCGCTCTACGTGATCGACCCCGGTCCGGCGGGAACGCTCGGCGACGTCGCCTGGATCGCCGTCGCGCGGCGCAGCGGCGTGCTGCCCGCATTGATCGTCCAGGGCGTGCTCGCGACCGAGCTGACCGACGCGGCTGACATCGTGCTGCCGGGGTCGGCCTACGTGGAGAAGGACGCGCTGTACACCAACGACCAGGGCCGCATCCAGGCGACCTCGCGCGCCATCGCGCCTCCAGGGGAAGCCCTCGAGGACTGGCAGATTCTGGTCGCCGTCGGCCGGTCGCTCGGCCTGGCGCTCCCGTATCAGACCGCCGGCGACGTGCGGGCCGCGCTGGCCGCCGCCATGCCGGGCACGGGTTACGCCGACGCCGACCGTCTTGTGTTCACGCGCCCCGTGCCGGCGCGCAACTGGCTGCAGGCGTCGAACCCCTCGGAGCGCTGGAAGTGGGATTTCCTGTTCCAGGATCTGCCGCCGGTCAAGGGACACTCGGTGCAGATGGACGCCCTTCCCGTACCGGGGGCGGCTATTCCCCTGAAGCAGGTGTAATGGAAGAAAACGTCACGCTGCTGGCGGCCTTCGGCGCAGGACTCCTGTCCTTCATCTCGCCGTGCGTGCTTCCGCTGATTCCCGGATACCTCTCCTACGTCTCGGGCCTCTCGCTCGACGAGATGCGCGGCACGGCCGTGCCCGCCGGCGCTCCTGCGGGCGCGGCGGTCGCCACCGTCCTGCCGTCGGCGGCGCGCCGGCAGGCGGTGCTCGCCTCGCTCGCGTTCATCCTCGGCTTCTCGCTCGTCTTCATCGCCCTTGGCGCCTCGGCGAGCGCGATCGGGCAGTTCCTGACGGCGAGACTGAGACTGCTCAGCCGGATCGCCGGCGCGATCATCATCGTCTTCGGTCTGCACACGATGGGCGTGCTGCGCATCGAATGGCTCTATCAGGAGAAGCGGGTCCAGACGACGCAGCGGCCCGTCGGCCTGCTCGGAGCGGGACTGGTCGGGATTGCGTTCGCGTTCGGCTGGACGCCGTGCCTCGGACCGATCCTGGCGGGCATCCTGGCGATTGCCGCGACCCGGGATACGGTGGCCGACGGCGTGCAGCTGCTCGCCGTGTATTCGCTCGGCCTTGGCGTGCCGTTTCTGGCCACCGCGCTCGCGATCGAGCGGTTCTTCGCCGCGTTCGCGAAGATCCGGCGGCACTACCACAAGATCGAGATCGCCTCCGGCGGGCTGCTCGTGGCCATCGGGGTGCTGATCTTCACCAACCGGTTCACGATTATCGCGCAGTGGCTTACGCCGTATCTGCCCGTCTACTGACCCGCGCACGCTGAAGCGTGCGCCCTGTACCTCAACCAGGACACCTCCGTGTCTCTGTGTCTCCCTGGCTCGTGATCATCAAAACGCCAGCCGCACGCCGAACTGCATCTCCCGCGGACTTTTTGCGCTGAAGATGCGGCCGAAATTCGGGCTGCCGAAGATCCGGTTCGGGAGGTCGAAGTTCGCGCGATTGAGGAGGTTGAACACCTCCCACCGGAACTCCAGGACCGACGATCCGCCCACGCGCCACGTCTTGGCGAGCGCCGCGTCCAGGTTCGCGTAGCCGGGGCCGATCACGCTGTTCCGCGGGGCGCTGCCGAACGTGTACGGCGCCGGCAGCGCGAATGCCGCGGTGTCGAACCATCGCTCGGCCGTCCGCATGCCCCGAGGCAGGTTCGGATCCCGCCGCTCGTCGGGGCGCTGGGCCGGCCCGGCGCCGACGTTGGCGCGGTCGGAGGCGAGATTGACGGTGAACGGCGCGCCGGACTGCGCCCCGAAGATGGCATTGACGCGCCAGCCGCCGAGGAGCACGCCGAATCGGCTCCCCGCGGCGAACGGCAGCTCGTAGGTGCCGCTGGCCACGAAGAGGTGCCGGTGATCGAAACTGGAGTGCGCCCACTCCCCGCTCCGGCTGAAGATGTTGCGGACATTCTGCGGCACGTTCGCCTCGGACTCGGTCGGGCCCGGGCTCGAGGCATCGTCGGTGGACGTCGAGAGCGTGTAGCTGACGTTGTACGCGTAGCCGCCACGCAGCCGGCGATCCATCTTGACCGTCACAGCGTGGTAGAGGGACCGTCCGTCGAACCGGATGGCATTGATCCGGCTGAGCTGCGGCACCGGCCGGCGCGCCTCGATCGGGCCGGGCCCGGGTTCGGGCACGTTGCGCACCGTGGCGTTGTCGGCCCCGGCCGTCCAGGTGCCCATGTACGCGACCTCGGCGACGGTGGCAGGAAACAGCTCGTACTGCAGTCCTCCGCTCCACGTCTGGCTGTATTCGACGTTGTAGTCGTGATCCATGATCGACGCGCCGACAGTGCCGGTGGCGGTGCTCGCCAGAATGTCGCTCGTGCGGAACGGCGGCACCCTCACGTCGGACGGCACGTCCACCTGTTTGGTGAAGAAGAACGGCAGGTTGCGCGCGAACGCGGTCTGGACGCTGTAGGCCCACTGGTTCAGGAAGATGCCGTAGCCGCCGCGAACCACGGCGCGCGCGTCGTCAAACGTCAGGGCGAACCCGGTCCGCGGCGCCAGACGCGCGCCGCCGGCACCGAGCAGGCCCCGGCCCCAGCCGATGTCGCCGGCAGTCACGTACGGGATCGGCATCGCCGCCAGCAGCGGCGCCGCACTCGGATGGACGGCGTCGCCGGCGACGACGAACCGCCCCCCGGGCACCGACAGATCGACCGACGAGAGCCGATCGTTCACGTCGTACATATGCTGATTGCGCTCGTAGCGAAGGCCGAGGTTGAGCGTGAGGTTCCGGCGCGGCTGCCAGTCGTCCTGGGCGTACGCATGCAGCCAGTTCGTCCGGCCGTCTTCGTCGCCGCGCCCGACGCCCGAGGTGGCCGAAGCCGGGTACCCGAGCAGGAAGTCGGCGAAGGCGTTCCCGCTGAACTGGCCCGTGTACGTGAACGCGCCGCGGGCGTTGTCGGGCTGCTCCGGGCGGAGCTGGAGGTGAAAGTAGTACGCGCCGAACTTCAGCCGGTGCGCGCCGCGATCGACGGTGAGGTTCTCGTACAGCTCGACGTGCCCGTTGTCGCGAAAGAGGAAGGAGGTCGGGTCTCCCATGGTGCTGTACAGCCCGGCGACCGAGATCTGCGGAAACCCGACGTCGCGCGGGTCGCGGGACACGCCCTGCAGCCCGACCAGGCCGGCGAAATCGACGCCCCGGTTCGCGCTGGTCTGGCCACCGCGCACGGTCATCCATCCGCCGCGCACCTCGTTCAGCACCGAAGTGCCGAAGACGTGCGTGTAGCTGGCCACGGCGTTCCTCGTGTGCGTGGTCAGCGAGCGCCCGAAGCCGGGAACGAGCGTTTCCTGGAGGGCGCCGGCGCCGAACGGTTGAATCTCTGTCGCGTCGAACGTGCTGAACCTCGCCAGCAGCTGGTCCCTGCCCGACAAGCGGTGGTCGACGCGCGCGCTGAACTGGTCGAGGTCGCGGTTCTGCCCTTCGACAGCGGTGAGGTTTTGCACCGCCCCCGGTGAGGTGGGCTCGGAGACGCGTGCCAGCAGCGCCGCCGCAATCGGATCGATGCGGTCGGCCGGAATCTGGTTGCGGGCAAACGGCTGGCAGACACCCGTGGCCGGAACGGTCGCCGGATCGCAGACGCTGTCGAACCCCGCGAAATTCCCGCGGCGCACCGCCTGCGGCGGCACCGAAAAGGTGCGGGTCATCGTCCGCCGCATGCGGAGCGCTTCGAAGCTCGCGAAAAAGAACGTCCGATCCCGGAGGAGCGGGCCTCCGAGCGCACCGCCGAACTGGTTCTGGCGCAGCGGAGGCAGCCCCTCGCCGGCCGGCTGGAAGACGTTGGGCGCGTCGAGCGCCTCGTTGCGGTGAAACTCGAAGAGACTGCCGGCGACGGCGTTGGTGCCCGCGCGCGTCGCGACGTTGATGAGGGCCGACGCCTTCCCGCCGAATTCCGCCGGATACATCGACTTCTGGATTCTGAATTCCTGGATGGATTCGACCGACGGGTTGACCACCAGATTGTTGAACAGCTCGTCGGTGACCTTGCTGCCGTCGAGCAGGTAGATGTTGTGGCCCGATCGCTGCCCGCCGACGTTCGGGAGCGGCCCGGCCTGCTGCAGCGCATCGCCGCGCGTGCCGCCCGGCGGCAGCACCACGGCGTCGCTCAGCTGCGCGAGCGCCAGAAAATTGCGGCCGTTGAGCGGAATCTGGACGACTTCCCGGTTTTCAATGACGTCGCTGATCTCGGCCGTCGTGGACTGGAGGACGGGAATCACCGACTGGACGATGACCTGCTCCTCGAGTCCCTGGACGGCCAGCGTGAATTCCAGGCTCAGCGTGCGCCCGATGTCCAGCAGGATACCGGTGCGGGATTGCGGGGCAAATCCGGGCAGCGCGACCGTCAGGTCCCATTCGCCGATCCTGAGAGCCGGGAGGAAGAACCGCCCCTGCTCGTCGGTGACGCGCTCGACCACCGTCCCGCTCGATCGATGTGTGGCCGTGACCAGAGCGCCCGGCAGAACCCCTCCGGAACCGTCGCGTACGACGCCCCCGATTTCCGCCGTATTCGTTTGCGCCAGGGCCGCCGATGCGGCGAACATAACGGCAGCCAGCACGGCCGCCCGCGTGACGCACACGTAACACGCCTGATATTTCCTCGAAATCTTCATGCGGTAGAACTGGGCCTATGACGAAACGATTCTATCTGACCCTGACGCTGCTCCTGGCGGCCGGCCCGGCGGTACTGGCGCAGACGGCCGGCTCCGCGCCGCCGCCCCCGCCGGCGGCGGCCCCCACCGAGCCCGACTACCCGATCGTGCGCGTCGGGATGGTGACCTTCCTCCAGTACGGCGCGGAGCTCAAGAACCGGAGCGGCCAGAATGCCTTCGACGTCACGCGGGCCTATCTGAACATCAACGGACAGCTGGCCCGGAACGTCCGGTTCCGGTTCACGCCCGATATCCGGCGCATCACCGACGGCAGCCTGGCCGGAAGCCTGACCGTGCGCGTCAAGTACGCCTTCGCGCAGTTCGACAACATCCTCAACGAGCGCTCGTGGGTGCGCTTCGGGCTCCACCAGTCGCCGTGGCTCGATTTTGAGGAAAGCATCAACCGCTACCGCGTGCAGGGCCAGGTGTTCTCGGAGCGCGAAGGCCTGATTCCCGGCTCGGCCGACTTCGGCGCCAGCTATTTCACGCCCCTGCCTGGAGGCTACGGCGAGCTCCACGCCGGCGTTTACAACGGCGAGGGGTTCGCGCAGACCGATCCGAACAAGTACAAGAGCGTCCAGACCCGCCTGACGATCCGGCCGTTTCCCAACCGCGGCATCGCGCGGGGGCTGCGCGTGTCGGGCTTCGCCAGCGCCGGCTGGTATGCCGCCGATCGGCCGCGCCACCTCGGCATCCTCATGGGCAGCTTCGAGCACGCGCGCCTGGCCGCCACGGTGCAGCGCCTCGCGGCCCGCGAGAGTCCACCACCGGCCGCGCCGCGGGACATCGATCGCAGCGGCTGGTCGGTGTTCGTGGAGCCGCGTCAGGGCCCGGCCGGCCTGGCGGGCATCCTGCGGATCGATCGGTTCGATCCCGACGACGGGCTCGTCAACAACGCGCAGCGCCGGGTGATTGCCGGCGGCGCCTACTGGTTCGTCTGGCCGCGCACGCGTCTCGGTCTGGTCGCCACCGACGAACAGGTGCGTTACGACGCTCCGGCGCGGCCGGACGAGCACCGGCTGCTGTTTCAGACGCACATCGAGTTCTGACCGCGCGTCAACGGCGCGCGAATATAATCGCGCCGGGAGGTTTGCCATGCGTGGTTCGCCGCTCGTCCGCTCCCTGTTGCTGGTCGCTCTGGGCGCCCTGGTCGGCAGCGCCGTCGCAGTCCGCTGGAGCCGTGCGGCACCAGGCGCTGCTGGGCAGACGCGCGCGGCCGAAGGTGTCGTCCCGGCCTCGAGCGCGGAGAGCGACCTCGCACACCTCAAGGACGTCGTGCCGTCACAGTCCCATTCGATGTCGGATGTCGGATACCACTTCGCCAATCTCTGGTTTGCCGGCAGGCAGCGTAACTGGCCGCTGGCGACGTTCTATTTCAACGAGACCCGGTCCCATATCCGGTGGACGATCCGGATCCGTCCCGTGCGCAAACATCCAGCCGATGGACATCTGGTCGAACTCCAGGGCATCTTCGATGGCATCGAGAACGGCGTCCTGAACCTGCTCAAGGCGGCCATCGACGCCCACGACCCGACGCAGTTTGAAGCCATGTACCGCACCACGCTCGAATCCTGCTACTCGTGCCACAAGTCGTCCGGTCTGCCCCACTTGCGACCGATGATTCCGCAAGCTCCGGGGCAGCCGATCATCAATCCGGACCCGAACGCGACGTGGCCACAGTAAGACGAGGGTAAGAGCGGCTGGACATTTTCCGCGTCGAGACGCGCCTCGGAATGCTATTCTGATGCGCGGCATGCAGAAGCGAACTGTCCGGATCACGGTTCTGACGCTCCTGCTTGCCGCCACGCTCATCACCACCTTCTTCCTCTGGAACATCCAGCAGCTTGGCACCGCGCTGACTTCGGCCGACGAGGACCGCGCGGCGCGCCTGGAGCGCGTGAGCGACGCGCTTGCCGGCATCGGCACGGCGCAGCAGAGCTATGTCGCGCCGGGACAGCTCGATGAGCCCTGGTTCGAGCGGATCGACGCGCTCCTCGCGCAGCTGCGCGGCGATGTCTCCACGCTGCCGCCGCTGCTGCGGTCGCAGGAGGCCGCCTCCGCGTGGTCCCTGCTGAACGGGTCGCTCGACGCGCTGGCGGCCGCCGAGAAACGGGCGCGCGCGAACGTGAGCCGCGGACAGGAGCTGATGGCGGCCGACGTCATCTTCAGCGACGGACGCCACGTGCTCGACGGCATGACGGAACAGGTCCGTGCCGTGCAGCGGGCCGAGCGCGCAGCCACGCGCGACGAGCGGGCCTCGCTCGATCGCGAACGCTGGATGGTGCTGGGCCTGGCGATGCTCGTCTGGCTGGGCGTCGCCGGACTGGCGGGACGCACGGCGCAGGCGGCCCCGGAACTGCCCGACGAGCGGCCGGCTCCTCGAACCGAGCGGCCGGCCATGGACCTGTTCCCAGTCGATCTGGTGGCGGCCGCGGCGCTCTGTACCGACCTGTCGCGCGTCGGCGACACGGCCGCGCTCGCCGCGCTGCTCGGCCGCGCCGCGTCGCTGCTCGACGCGCCGGGTGTGACGCTCTGGCTCGGCGCAGGCGACCAGTTGTTTGCCGTGCTCGGCCATGGCTACTCCCGGGAAGCGCTCGCGCGCTTCGGCCCGCTTGCGCGCGATGCCGACAATGCCGTGGCTCGCGCCTGGCAGACCGGCCGTCAGGCCACGGTGGCGGGAACGTCCGTCACCCCGGGCGCCCTGGTCACGCCGCTGTTCGGGACGACCGGCTGCATCGGGGTGCTGGCGCTCGAGTGCCGCGCCCGCGCGGAAGCGGATGCGACCGTGCAGGCGGTGGCCGCCATGGTGGCCGCCCAGGTTGCAACAGCGGTCGCGGCGTGGCCGGCAGCCGGCGTACCGGTGGCCGTGGCGAGCGAACCCGAAGCGCGGACCGCCTGAGGGGCGGGGCGGGACCCGCGGACCCGTCGCGCTACAGCAGGCACGCTCCCCGGCCGACACCTACTACAGCCATGTTCTTCGGATTTCTGCTCGCCTTGCTGCTGGCCGCGCCCGTCGCGGCGCAGGAACCCCAGCCGCCCGCGCCACCCACCCTCGACCAGGCGGCTCAGCTGGCCGCAGCCGGGCGTGATGCCGACGCGCTCGCCGCCTTCAGGGCCCGCGCAGCCGCCGATCCGAACGACCACGCCGCGCGTCTCTGGATCGCCCGGCTGCACGAACGGATGGGAAACCCCGACCTGGCCGAGCCGGTCTACCGCAGCGTGATGCTCGAGGATCCGTCCAGCGTGGATGCGATGCTCGGCGTCGCGTCGACGCTGCTGGCTCGCGCGGAGCCAGAGGACGCCATCGAGGTGCTCGAAGCCGTGGAAGCGCGCGCGCCGCAGAACGCCGCCGCCTTCGTGCTGCTCGGGCGCGCGCACCGGCTGGCGGGCGAGGACCTGCGCGCCATCGGGTACTTCGAGCGTGCGATGACCCTCGCGCCAACCGACGACTCCCGGCGCCGTCTGGAAGGTGCCCGCCGCGCGTATTTCCATCGCGTCGAGATACGCGGGTTCAGCGAGCAGTTCACCGGCCGCACACCCGACAGCCGGCGCGGCGAGGTGTCGCTCAACTACCGGCTGACCGACAGGCTGCGGCTGCTCGGCCGGGGCGAGGCCCAGCGCAAGTTCCGCGTCTCCGACGAGCGCGGCGGCGGCGGCGTCGAGTGGCGGTGGAAGCCGTCGACCACGCTCAGGGGGCAGGCGCTCGTGGGGCCCGACAACGTCGTGATGCCTGAGGGTGACTATCTCGGCGAAGTGGCCTACGCGCGCGGCCCGGCGGTCTGGTCGGCCGGCGTGCGCTACTTCGACTTCGCGGGCGCCCGCACGACCGTCTTCTCGCCGGCGGTCGTCTGGCCGGCGTCGGACCGCCTCGTCTTCGACCTGCGGTATGCGGCGTCCTGGTCGGACGCCAGCAGCTTTCGCGGCACCCAGACAGGCCACAGCGCCGGCGTCGGTGGCAATTACCGCCTCTTCCGCCGCGGGTGGGTGCGCGCGGGGTATGCCGCCGGCGTGGAGGACTTCGAGAACTTCTCG
Organism: Acidobacteriota bacterium; assembly: GCA_016213695.1. Taxonomy (GTDB): domain Bacteria; phylum Acidobacteriota; class Vicinamibacteria; order Vicinamibacterales; family UBA2999; genus DATCJA01. The sequence continues at coordinate 9,072 of JACQZV010000102.1, forward strand.
ATCGATCGTATCGGACACTTCCGCGCGAACACGGGTGTCGCCGGCCTGCGCCTCGATCTGGCGACGCTGACCAGCGTGGCGGTCGACTACGAGCACCAGCGGCGCCGCGGCGGCGTCCGGATGGGGCGGGTGACGGTCTCGCTGCAGCAGGCGTTCTGATTCGTCACGCCGTAATCTTGACGGCGACGGCGGTCATGTCGTCATGCTGGGGCGCCTGGCCGCGGAACTCCCCCACGGCGTCGAAGATCAGATCGACAATGTCGCGCGCCGTACCCCCTCGATGGGCCTTGACGATGTCACAGACGGGGCGCGAGCCGAATTCGCGCCCGTCCGCGCTCATCGTCTCGAAGATGCCGTCGGTGCAGAACACGAACAGGTCCCCCTGCTGGAGCGGCAGCCTCAGTTCGTCGTAGGTGACGCCGGGGAACGAACCAAGCGGCACGCCCGGAAGTTCAATCGGCCCGCATTCGGTCCCTGAACAACGAATCGGGTACGGCAGCCCTGAATTCGAGATGCTGAGTACGCGCTGCTGCAGGTCGAAGAACGCGTAGCAGAGCGTGCAGTAGTACTCCTCGAGCTGGCGTTCGTGGAGGATCGTGTTCATCGCCTGCAGCACGCCGGCCACGCTGAAGCGGTCGGGCGCGTAGCGGCGGCGCAGGGTCCGCGACCTGACGAGCTCGGCCGCAAACGCGCCGTACAGCGCAGCGGGCGCGCCCTTGCCGGAGACATCGCCCACCGCGACCACCAGCGTGTTCTGCTCGGGCACGAGGAAGTCGTGCAGGTCGCCCCCGAGCTCGTGCGCCGGGGCGAAACGTCCCGCCACGTCGGCCCCGCGCAGCCCGGCCGGCAGCTCGGTCGGCAGGAGCGCCATCTGCACGCGCTGCGCGAACCGGAGCTCCTTTTCGATGCGCTCCTCGTTGCGCCGCACTTCCTCGTAGAGGCGGGCGTTTTCGATGGCCACGGCCGCCTGGCTCGCGAGCAGCGTGAGGAGTTCCAGGTGCTCCTTGGTAAACGCGTTCAGCTCGGGGCTCTCGAGGTCGAAGACCCCGATACAGCGGTCCTTGATGAGCATCGGAATGACGAGCTCGGAGCGCGCGTCGGGCACGAGGTTGATGTACCGCGCGTCCTTGGACACGTCGGGGACGAGTACCGGCTGCTTGTGCAGCGCGGCCCACCCGACCAGGCCTTGTCCGAGTTTCACGCGCTTGGCGGACGTCTCGTCGCCGTAGCGGACCGCGAACTTCAGATCGAGATTCTCGGCCGCGGCGTCGAGGAGCAGGATGCCGAACGTCCGGTAGTGGATCAGCCGCTTCGTCAGGCTGGCGATACGCGTCAGCAGCACGTCGAGATCGAGAATCGACGACATCTCGTGGCCGATTTCGGCGAGCGTCTCGAGCGTGTCGACGTACTGGCGCTCGGCTTTGAACAACCGCGCGTTCTCGATCGCCACCGCGACGTGCGCGGCGAACTGGCGCAGGAGCGCTTCGTCCTGGCCCGTGAACGCGTCGGTCGTCTCGTCCAGCAGGTTCAGCGCGCCGATCACCCGACCCTTGCGCCGGACCGGGACGGCGAGCTGCGACAGCATGTTGCGGTGCGGTCCCTGATACCGCGGCTCGCGGCGGATGTCGTTGACGAGAATCGGACGCCCCTCCTGCACGGCCGCGCCGACCACGCCCTGGCCGAGACGCAGCCGCTGCGTCTCGCGCGCGCTCTCCGGATAGCCGACCGCGTACGCGATGCGCAGCTCCTCGTGCGCATCGTCCAGCAGGTACACCGCAAAGGCGCTGAAGCGCGTCAGCCGCGCGATGAGCTGCGGGATCTTGGCGAGGAGTTCTTCGAGATCCAGGACGGACATCACCTCGCGCCCGAGCTCGAACAGCGTCGACAGCAGTTCGGCGTCGCTCGGCGGGCGGACGGGAGGTTGAACGCTCATGGCCGATCGGGATGATCCGAACGGATTATACTGAACGCTTCCCGATGACTGAGCTGTCGCTGCCGCTCGACTACAGCGCGATCGAGCGCATCCTCCCGCATCGCTACCCGTTTCTGCTCGTCGACCGGATCACGGAGCTCGAGCCGGACAGGCGCATTGTCGGCATCAAGAACGTCTCCCTGAACGAGCGGTACCTGGCGCACCAGCCCGGGGAGCCGCCGGCGCTGCCGCCGACGATCCTCACCGAAGCGGTGGCCCAGGTCGGCGCGATCCTGATCCTGTCCAAGCCCGAAAACCGCGAGAAGCTGATCTTTTTCATGGGCATCGAGCGCGTGCGCTACCGGCACCCGGTGCGGCCCGGCGACGTGGTCGAGATCGAAGCGCGCGTCAAGCGGCTCCGCAGCCGGATGGGTCAGCTCGACGGGTACGCGCGCGTGAACGGGCGGGTCGTCGTGAGCGGCACGATGACGTTTGCGCTCGGGCCGGCCGCCGGCGCGGCGGCTGACTGAGACCCGGAGGCCCGGGCTGGCGCGTCAGACGACCGCGTCTTCGGTCACGCACACGCGGTTGCGCCCCTGCTCCTTCGCGCGGTAGAGGGCGGCATCTGCGCGGGCGAGGACGGCGGTGGCGTCGATCTCGCCCGCCGCGGTGCCGGTGATGCCGAAGCTCGCCGTCACCCGGACGTCGGTCGGCGGACGATCGGCCGCGGGCCACGGCACCGGATGCTCCTCCAGATCGCGCCGCAGGACGTCGGCGACCCGGGTGGCGCCGGCGACCGTGGTGTCCGGCAGCAGCACCAGGAACTCCTCGCCTCCATACCGGCACTTCACGTCGCTGACGCGCAGCACCGTGTGCATCCTGCGGCCGACCGACGAGAGCACCGCGTCGCCACAAAGGTGACCGAAGCGATCGTTGACGTCTTTGAAGTGGTCGAGGTCGACCATCATGACCGAAAACGGGGACCGCGTGCGGCGAGACCGGCGCAGCTCGGTGTTGAGAATCTCGAGCGCGTGCTGCCGGTTGAAGCATCCGGTGAGCGCATCGCGGATGCTGTTCTCGTGCACGACCTGGAAGAGTTCGGCGTTCTTCAGCGAGGCCGCCAGGAGCGCCGCGGCGGCCGCCAGCACGACGCGCTGGTGCCCGGTGAGGGGCGGCGCCGGCGACACGCCGAGCACGCCGACGGGCGCCTTGGCCACGATCATCGGAAAGCAGACGAACCGGCCGCCGGCGACGACCTCGGTGCCATCGGTCGTGTCGGCGAGCGCGAGCCGCGCCGCCTCCTCGCAGTCGGCGGGCGCCACGTCGCCGATGATCGCGAGGTGCCGCCAGCTGCCGCTGGTGCCGATCATCGCCCACGCGACACGGCCGCCGGCGAGCGCTGGCAGGTGCTCGACCGCGACGAGTTGAATGGAGTCCAGCGTGAGGGATTGCCCGAGCGCCTTGCCGAAATTCACCAGCCGTTCCATCTCGGAGGCGCGCACGGTAGCCTGGGTCACCTCGGCGGTCGCGGCAAGCGCCGCCGCGCGCATTTCGTGACGCTTCCGGACCTGGTGAAACATGAACACCACGGCCAGAATGACGAGGCCGGGCACGAGCTGCAGCCCCCAGCTCTGGTCGATCTCGCGGGCGAGATCCAGCACCCGGCCAAGCGGTCGCGAAAAGATCGCGAACAGGGCGACCGACAGACCCAGCAGCAGGTAGAGATCGTTGCGGCCAATCAGCCGCATGGACACCCTCGCATCACTCCGCTTGTCGGGCGGCAGCCCAGCCTAGGGCCGCGGCGGGGCGGTGTCAAGGACGTTCCCGCCCGTATAATCGGGACGCCGTGAGCGCCAGATCGAAGCGGCCGCCCGCGCGAAGCCCGCGCGCCCGTGCATTCGCCCGCCTCTTCGAAGCCGTTCGCGAGGGCGTGTTCATCGGATCGATCGACGGGGCAGACGCCGCCGGCGGCGCGACGCTTGCCGCCAACCCGCACCTCCGGTCCACGTTCGGGTACGCACCGGACACGCCGGAGGACCGCGTCAACCCCTTCGCGCCCGATCGGTTCGCCGACCCGGCGGCCCGCGCCGCGTTTCTCGAACGCCTGACGTCGGAAGGCGCGGTCGCCGACTACCTGCTGCGGATGCGCCGTCTCGACGGTTCCGCGGTCTGGGTGGAAGTCACGGCCACGGCGCTGGCCGACGGACCGGCCCTGCGGGTCGAGGCGCTCGTGCGCGACGTCAGCGAGCGCAAGAAGCTCGACGATCGATCCCGCGATCTGTACCAGCAGCTGCTCCAGGCCGAGAAGATGGCCGCGCTCGGCCAGACGATTACCGGGGTCGCGCACGAGCTCAATAATCCGCTCGCCACGATCCTCAGCTGGGCGGAGCGGCTTGCGGACAAGCCGCTCGACGCGTCCGCGAAGCGCGGCGTGGACCTGATCCTGGCCGAAGCCGACCGCGCCGCCCGGATCGTGCGCAACCTGCTCCCCTTCGCGAGGAAGCGCCAGTCCACCAGGGCCATGATCGACGTGAACCGCGTGGTGGCCGACACGCTGGCGTTGCGGACCTACGAACACAGTCTGACAAACATCACGGTGACCACAGCGCTGGCAGCAGGGCTGCCGCAGGTGTTTGCCGACGCGCACCAGATCCAGCAGGTGCTGCTCAATCTCATCATCAACGCCGAGCAGGCGATGCTGTCGGCCAACGGCCGGGGGGCGCTGGTTGTCCGCACCTGGCACGACGCGGAGGCCGAATCGGTCGCGCTGGAGATCAGCGACGACGGCCCGGGCGTGCCGGTGGACATGAAGACCAAGATCTTCGATCCGTTCTTCACGACCAAGGAGGTCGGCCAGGGCACGGGCCTCGGACTGACGGTCGCCTACGCGATCGTGCAGGAACATGGCGGCCAGATACGGGTCGAGTCGCACCCCGGCCGCGGCGCGGCGTTTGTCGTCGGCCTGCCGGTGAGCGGCGGCGACGCGGTGCCAAAGCGGCTCAGGCCGCCCGCGCCGTCGATGGAAGCCGTCAGGGGCGCCGCGGTGCTGCTCGTCGAGGACGAGCGGGCGCTTGCGGCCGCCGTGCGCGACGCGCTGGAAGACGCCGGGCTGCGGGTGGATTATGCCGGCGACGGCGAAGAGGCGCTCGCCTGCGTCCGGCAGACGACCTACGACGCGATCGTCTGCGATCTGAAGATGCCGCGCGTCGACGGGATGACGCTCTACCGCGCGATCGCCGCCGCCACGCCCCCGCTGGCGCGGCGCATCATCTTCGTGACCGGCGACGTGGCGGGCACCGACGCCGAGCGCTTTCTCGAGGAGAGCGGCTGTCGCTGGCTGGCCAAACCCTTCCGGCTGGCCGACTTGCTGCGGGCCGTCCGCGACACGCTCGGATAGGACACCACGACGCCCGGCGTCCCCTTGCCTGTGCGGCCGCCGCTGGCGGTCCATCCGCGGCTTTCGAGCGTCGCCGTCGCCATCTTCGGCTTCGGCTGGAACGCCAGAATCGCGTTGCGCATGATGGCGGCCGCCTCGGTCGCCGAGATCCGCGTGCCGAGCGCGTCGCGCAGGCGGCGGATGGCGCGCGCGTGCAGCTGCGAGACGCGCGACTCGTTGACGCCGATTTCCGCGCCAATCTGCTTCATCGTCGCCTCACCGTAGTAGTAAAGGCCGATGACCTTCTGCTCGCGCGCGGGCAGCGACGCGATGGCAAAGCGCACGCGCGCCTTGGTCTCCTCGCGCTCGTAGGTGCTGTCAGGCTGCTCCGGCTCGGCCGGCACCAGCGTGGGCGGCAGCGACGAGTCGTGATGGTGGTCGTTGGAGGCGAGCGGCGACGTCGACTCGATGGTGTTGATGCGCACGATCGTGCGGCCCAGGCGCTTCTCGTCGGAGCCGACCCGCGCGGCCAGATCGGCCAGCGACGGCTCGCACCCGAGCTCGCGCCGCAGTTCCTCGCGGGCCGCCTCGAGCTCGCGCCGCTGCCGGCGGACACCGCGCGGCCACGCGTCCTTGCGCAGCGCGTCAATCATCGCGCCGCGGATGCGCCGCTCCGCAAACGTCTCGAACTTGATGCCGCGTCCCTCGTCAAAGCGATGCGCCGCGTCGATGAGCCCGATGACGCCGTCCTGGACCAGATCCCCGATATCGATCGATTGCGGCATCGTTGCGGCGACACGGCGGGCGAGCTGCTCCACGAACGGAAGAGCGGCGACCACGCGCCGGTCGGTCTTGCCTGTGGGGGGACGCATGCAGTGACCTCCTGGGATCTGCATCGCAACGGGAGTACCAACTGCTGAGTTACAAGGCGCGTCAATGGAATGACCCGCCGGGTGTCAGACGTAAGTGCTTCTTATTTCTGCACGTTATGGGTGCTCATCGGAGTCTTGATTCTCAGACCGCGGTCGGAGGAATTTGACCGAATCGTCATGTAATTGACGATATGGCTGCGATTCGTCGCCATTATTTTGGCGTTTCTGATTACGTTTATGGTGTGTGTTGACCGGTTGGACAGACCCGGTCTTTCAGGCCGGTAAGATGTGCTGATTCGGAACGGTGAGAATCAGACACCGACCGTTTCGGAACGCCGTCGAATCTCTCTTGCGGTTCCCATCGCTTCGAGCACGCTCGCGATCACCTGTGCCGCCCGGGCGCGCGTGGCCTCATCGGCGGCCTTGGCTTCGAGCAGTTCCGCGTGCGCCAGGATGATTCCGAGCTGGTTGTTCAGGCGGTGAAATAGCGGCGGCAATTCCGGCCGCTCGCGGGCCGCCGGCTGCTGCGAGTCCTGCATGGGAGCGGTCGTGCTCACGCGCGACGTTCTGCCGGTGCGCCCGCGGGGCTGGCGGAGGCGGACAGCGACCGGGCGCGCGTGTCGGCATCGCGCCACAGCGTATCGGCGAAGATGCGGATCGAGCCCCCGGCCGTACGCACGTATTCGACCTTGCCGGCAGCGATCCAGTTGTAGATGGTGCGACGGCTGACCCCCACGGCCTCGCACGCTTTCATAATCGAAAGGGTCTGTCGTTCCATACAAAAACCTCTATCGGTACAAGGCTGGGAAACCCTTAGCTGTAAGTGTGTGTCAATATATTGGCGCCTCGATGAGCGCCGACACGCCACACCTTCTGTTTGTCGACGACGAAGCCGCGCTGCGGACGCTGATGGCCGAGCGGCTGCGGGAGCGCGGTTTCGAAGTGGTCGAGGCCGAGAACGGCGAAGCGGCGATCGACTTGCTCGAGCAGTTTGCCTTCGATGTCGTCATCACAGACCTCCGGATGCCGGGCGTCGACGGCAGGCGCGTGATCGACGCGGCCGTCAGCCGCTATCCCGGCATCATCGGGATCGTCATCACGGGGTACGGCACGGTCAAAGACGCCGTGGACGCGATCAAGCGCGGCGCGTCCGACTTCATCGCCAAGCCGTTTCAATTCGACGAGCTGATGCACGTGCTGCAGAAAGCGCTCGAGCAGCGGCGCCTGGCCTCGGAGAACGCGTACCTGCGGTCGCAGCTCGAGGAGCGATATCAGTTCGGCGGGATTCTCGGGCGCAGCCGTCCGATGCGGGATCTCTTTCAGCTGCTCGACACCGTGGCGCGATCGAGCAGTACGATCCTGATGACGGGCGAGACGGGCACGGGGAAGGAAGTGGTGGCGCGCGCCGTTCACCACAACAGCCCGCGCCGGGCGCACCGGTTCGTCGCGCTGAACTGCAGCGCGATTCCCGAGACACTCCTCGAGGCGGAGCTGTTCGGCCACGTCCGCGGCGCGTTCACCGGCGCCGTCGGCACGCGGCAGGGCCGCTTCGAGCAGGCGCACAAGGGGACGCTTTTCCTCGACGAAGTCGGCACCATGAGCCCGGCGCTCCAGGTGAAGCTGCTGCGCGCGCTGCAGGAGCGGGAGTTCGAGCGCATCGGCGACAGCCAGACCATCAAGGTGGACGTGCGCGTGATTGCCGCCACCAACTCCGACCTGGCGCGGCTGGTGGCGGACGGCGCATTCCGTGAGGACCTTTTCTACCGTCTGAACGTGATTCCGATCCATCTGCCGCCGCTCCGCGAACGGCGCGACGACATTCCGCTCCTCGTCACGCATTTTCTCGAGAAATTCGCGCCGGGCGCCGCCATGCATCTGTCGCAGAGCGCCATGCGCGCTCTCATGGCGTATCCCTGGCCGGGCAACGTGCGCCAGCTCGAGAACGCGGTCGAGCGGGCCGTGGCGCTTTCCGGAGGCCGGCAGGAAGTCGCCGTGGCGGATCTGCCGCCCGAGGTGCAGGCGGCTCCCCAGGGGGCGGCGGCGCCGTTTGTCGAGTTTCCCGACCTCGGCCTGGACATGCCGACGTATCTGGCGGCCATCGAACGCGATCTCATCCAGCGCGCGCTCGATCGGACGCAGGGGAACCGGAATAGAGCCGCGGATTTGCTTCGAATCAAACGGACGACGCTCGTCGAAAAACTCAAGAGGATCGGAGCGAATCGCTGATGCCACCTCGCTTTGTCTACTGGACCATCATCGCCGGCGGGCTGCCGACGGCGTTTCGCACGGCAGAACGCGATGAGCTCCTGCCGACGTTCCGCCGCATTCAGGGCAAGCACCCGGACGCGGAACTGAAATACTTCGCGCGCGGGCGGCTGTGGAACTCGCCTGACGAGGCGCGCCTGGCGCTCGAGGCGCGGCGGGCGGCCGGGGCCAAGCGCAACGCCCGTGCCGGCGCCGACAGCCGCGGCCGCGACTGGCGCCCGGGCGGCGACCACCGCGACGCGCGCCAGCCGTTCAAGGACGCGAA
>JACQZV010000103.1 GCA_016213695.1 Acidobacteriota bacterium
ACAGGCCGAGCAGGCGCAGGTCAAGGATCAGGATGGAGCCGAAGAGCGTTGCAACGCCGAGAATATGGGTGAGGTTGACGACGGCGTAGGTCCAGACGCCGGACTCACGCATCGAAACGCCCAGCGTGGACGCCTGCATCCACGCCAGAAAGTCGCGCAAGTCCGGCTCCGGGGGTCCGGGTGGCTAATGGCGGTCTGCGTACACCGCAAACGTGCGGTTGTTCCAGATCACCGATTCCGTCTTCATCTCGAACCGGTTGGCGGTCTTGTTGCGGTGCCCGCGCACGGTGACGGGCGCGCCCATCGGGATGATGCCTTCCTTCAGCCCGGCGGCGGCGGCCCGCGGCGGCGGCGCCAGCGTGATGTCCCACACCTGGCCGTCGGCCGTCTTGAGCTTGAACGTCGCGTGCGGGCCCGCCAGGCTCACCGGCGCGGCCAGCGTCCCGGTCAGCGTCGATTCCTCGTCCGCGTTGCCTCCCCATCCGTGATGCGCGAGCGCGGGGGTAGACGCCGCGGCCGCCAGTGCGACACCCGCGAGAACAGCCAGAAAAAGACGAATGCCCTGCTTCTGCATTGAAGTGCCTCCGTTGCTGCAGTTCCAGAGGATTGTAGCCGAAATCCGGATGGACAGGCCCGTACGCCTTGTGTATTCTCGCGGACTATGCCGACTCTGAAGCGCCTGTCCCTGCTGGCGGTCTGCGCCGCCGCCCTCGTCAGCGTTCCCGCCGCCGCACAACAGGACGGCCACTCGGCCGCCGATCAGGTGGGCGGCGAGAACATCCGGTTCCTCACCTCGTGCGCGCCCGCCGTACGGGACGACTTCAACGAAGCCGTCGCGATGTACCACTCGTTCTGGTTCCCGGAGGCGATCAAGGCGTTCGGGGCGATCCTGCAGCGCGACCCCTCGTGCGCGCTCGCCGACTGGGGGATCGCCATGAGCCAGTGGGGCAACCCCTACGCGGGCATCAAGAGCGCGGAGGTCGTCAACCGCGGCCGGGCCACGATCGACAAGGCGCGCGGGCTCGGCGCGTCGACGCCGCGGGAGCGGGATCTCATCGAGGCGCTCGGCATCCTGTACAGCTCGCCCGATCCGGCCACGCACCGCGATCGGGTGGTGCGATACGAGGCGGCCATGGCGCGCCTGGCCGCCACCAACTCGTCGGACCTCGAGTTGCGGATGCTCTGGGCGCTGGCGATCACGCAGACGGCGCTTCCGACCGACAAGACCTACGCCGAGCTGCGCCGGGCGGCCGACGTGCTCGAGCCGTTGTTCCAGCAGATGCCGATGCATCCCGGGGTCGCGCACTACATCATTCATGCCTACGACGCGCCGCCGCTCGCCGAACGGGCGCTGACCGCCGCGCGCCGCTATGCGTCGCTCGCCCCGGCCGCGCCCCACGCGCTGCACATGCCGGCGCACACGTTCACGCGCCTCGGCCTCTGGAGCGAGTCGATCGAGACAAACCGCAAATCGGCCGAGGTGGCCCGCACGACCAGCGACGCCAACGCGGAGCTGCACGCGCTCGACTACCAGACGTACGCGTACCTGCAGATCGGGCGGGATCAGTCGGCTCGGACCGCGCTCGATCGCGCGGCCTCGCTGGCCGCCCTGCCGGGCGCCAACACCTACGCCCTCGCCGCCATCCCCGCACGCTACGCACTCGAGCGCGCCGACTGGGCGCAGGCCGCCGCGCTCGTCGCGCGTCCGGCCAACGCGACCCCCTACACCGAGGCGCTGACGCATTTCGCCCGCGCCGTCGGCGCCGTGCGCAGCGGCCATCCCGACGCGGCGAGCGCTGAGATTGCACGGCTTGGGGAGCTGCGCGACCAGCTCAAGGGAATGGACGACGAGTACTGGACCGAGCAGGTCGAGATCCAGCGGCGCGTCGCCGCCGCGTGGCAGACGTTTGCCATGGGCCGTCGTGACGAGGGGCTCGCCCAGATGCGCGCCGCCGCCGACGTGGAAGACGCCACCGACAAAGCGTCGGTCACGCCGGGCCCGCTCGCCCCGGCGCGCGAGCTGCTGGGCGAGATGCTCCTCGAGGCCGGCCGGGCGCGCGACGCGCTTGCCGCCTTCGAGCTGACGATGAAGAAGGAGCCGAACCGGTTCCGTGGAGTGTCTGGCGCGGCGCGCGCGGCTGAGGCGGCGGGCGACCGCGAGAAGGCGGGAACCTACTACAATCAACTGCTGACGATTGCCCGCGAGGCCGACACGAATCGGCCCGAGCTGATGGCAGCACGGACGTTCACCCGGTAGCCACACATGCTGAAGGAGCCTCGAATGCGCGCGACTCGACCTCTCAGATTGTTCTTCCGCACGGCGACGGCGGCCCTGATGGCGGCCCTGATCTTCACGGTGTCCCACGCACAGCAGCCCCGCCCGGCTGTCGAGATCGACGGGGATGACATCGGCGGCGTCGTCACCGGACCGAACGGGCCGGAAGCCGGCGTCTGGGTCATCGCCGAGACGCGCGACATGCAGTCGCGCTACATCAAGAGCGTCGTCACCGACGACCAGGGGCGCTACGTTCTCCCCGACCTGCCGAAGGCAAATTACACGGTCTGGGCGCGCGGCTATGGCCTGGTTGACAGCGACAAGACGACGAGCGCTCCGGGGCGGCAGGTCAACATCGCCGCCAAGCCGGCGCCGTCGCCCGCGGCCGCGGCCCACTACTACCCGGCCATCTACTGGTACTCAATGCTGAAGATCCCGACGGCGGCCGAGTTCGGCGCGCCGGGGAGCCAGCTCCCGGCCGGCGTCAACCAGCAGCGGTGGATCTACCAGATGAAGAACAGCGGCTGCATCGGATGCCACCAGCTCGGGCAGCAGGCGACGCGGACGCTCCCTCCCGCCTTCGCCGCGCTGTCGTCGCGGGACGCGTGGATCCGCCGCGTGCAGTCGGGCCAGGCGGGCCAGCAGATGATGGGCCAGCTCTCGCAGCTCGGTCCGGTGGCCATCCAGAATCTCGCCGACTGGACCGATCGCATCAAGAACGGCGAACTGCCGTTCGAGACGCCGAAGCGCCCCCAGGGCGTCGAGCGCAACGTGGTCGTGACGCTGCGCGACTGGTATTACGAAGACAAGTACCTGCACGACCTGATCTCGAGCGATCGCCGCAACCCGACCGTCAACGCCAACGGGCCGCTCTTCGGCTCGCCCGAATATGCGGGCGACGAGATCCCGATCCTCGATCCGGTCAAGAACACCTGGACGACGTTCCGGGTGCCGGTCAGCGAAGATGCGCCGCTGGCGCTCGGCCCGGGTCATGCCGCGGCGCTCGATCCGCTCCAGGGGTCGGCCTACTGGGGCGACCGGCGGATCTGGGACACCCACGTCAACAACCACAACTCGATGCTCGACCGGCAGGGCCGCCTGTGGATGACGGCCGGGGACCGCGACTCGGAGAACCCCGCGTACTGCAAGCAGGGATCGACGCTCCCATCGGCAAAGGCGTTTCCCATGGAGCGCAGCGTCCGCCAGGCGGCGCTCTACGAGCCGAAGACGAAGAAGTACACCTACCTCGACCTCTGCTTCGGCACGCACCATCCGCAGTTCGGGTACGACCCGAACGACACGGTCTGGTTCAGCGGCGGCGGACAGGTGCTCGGATGGATCAACACGAAGATGTACGACCAGACCGGCGACATCGCGAAATCGCAGGGATGGACGGCCTTCGTGCTCGACACCAACGGCAACGGGAAACGTGACGCATACGTCGAACCCGATCAGCCGGTCGATCCGACAAAGGACAAGCGCGTCAACGCCGGCTTCTACGCCGTGATGCCGAGTCCCGTCGACGGGTCGATCTGGGGGACGTACTGGTCGAACCCGGGTGCGGTCGTCCGCGTCGTGCCGGGCCCGAATCCGCCCGAGACCACGATCTCCGAGATCTACAACGTGCCCGCCCCGGGCTTCGGGCCGCGCGGCGGCGACATCGACCGCAACGGAGTCGTCTGGGTGTCGCTGGCGAGCGGGCAGTTCGGCGCCTCCGACCGGCGCAAGTGCAAGGGGCCCCTCGCCGGGCCGAAGGCCACCGGCGACCACTGCCCCGAGGGGTGGAGCTTCCACAAGTTCCCCGGCCCCGGCTTCCGCGGTATCGGCGACAACAGCGCCGAGGCGAGCTACTATTCGTGGGTCGATCAGCACAACACGCTCGGCCTCGGCGAGAACGTCCCGATCGCCACCGGCAACCTCAACGACGGCTTTATCGCATTCAAGGACGGCCAGATGGTCGTGCTGCGCGTGCCGTATCCGATGGGGTTCTACGCCAAGGGGCTCGACGGGCGCATCGACGATCCGCGCGCCGGCTGGAAGGGGCGCGGGTTGTGGGCGGCCAACGGCGATCGGACGCCGTGGTTGATTGAAACGGGCAAGGGGACCAAGCCGTTCGCCGCGCACTTCCAGCGGACGCTCGCCG
>JACQZV010000106.1 GCA_016213695.1 Acidobacteriota bacterium
CTCTAGTAGCCGGTGACGAGATTGTCCCCGCCGGCCGTCATCGGCCTCGACGGCCCGGCCATCGACGAGCATCAACGCTGATCCCTGAGTCACAGTACTCATAGTCGGCTTCGGGCTTTGTGACTTGTGACTTGTGACTTGTGACTTGTTTATCGTGTATCCCAACGAAACAGCAGGAACTGCACCTCGCCGTTCACGCCGGTGATCTGATGCGGCACGCCCGGCGGGATGAAGACCACGTCGCCGGCTTTCACAGTACGTGACTTGCCGTTGCGGATACTGCTGCCGTCCACGTCGCCTTCGGCGCCGCCGGCCGGCTTCGGGTTGACCAGCTCGCCGTCGGTCGTGAGCGTCGCCTCGCCAGATCGGATCAGATAGAGGTCCGCCTTCTTGCCGTGCGTCCCGGCGCCCTCTTCGGCGGCCGTCTCGCGCCGCAGGTTGAAGTTGAAGACGCCGCCTTCGAGAATGCGCTGGCTCTCGAGCTTCTTGGCCACCATCTCGCTGAAACCGGCCGTGACGCGCACGCCAGGCCAGTCGACGGCCTTGTCCGTCGGTGCCTTCAGGCGCAGCACCATGCCGCCGAGCATGTCCTGGCCGCCGCGCCCCTGGCCCATGCCGACGCCGCCGCAGAGACCGACCAGCACCAGTGCGGACATTCCGATTCGTATCGCGCGCATCTGCCGTCTCCTTCCGCCCGGACCTCACGCCCGGAACGCGGGGATCATACCCTGCCGGGCAACTGCCTGTGCCGTTTCCCCAGGGCGCGGTGTGACGGCGACGGTCTTGCAGTCAACACGCCACGTATGCGAATCCACACTCGTCTGACCGCTTTTCGTACGGCACTGGTCGTTCTTACGCTCCTCCTGCCGGCCGCGGTGCGCGCTCAGGGATTCGTCAGCCCCCTGCTGGGCTTCGACTTCGGGGGGGATTCCGGCTGCCCGCAGATCGCGGGCTGCGAAAACAAGAAGCTCAATGTGGGCATCGGCCTCGGCACCATGGGCCGGGTCTTCGGCGCCGAGCTCGATGGCTCGTATGCCCGGAACTTCTTCGGTACGGGGCCGGGCTACTCGTCAAGCGTGCTGACGGTGATGGGCAATGTGCTCGTTGGCCCGCAGTTGGGACCGGTGCGTCCGTACGGCACAGTCGGCGTCGGGTTGATCAAGAGCCACGTCGAGTTGACGCCGGCGGCGCTGCTCGACGCGACGAGCGATCGCTTCGGCTGGAACATCGGCGGCGGCGTGATGATCTTTCCCACCGAGCACGTCGGCGTGCGCGGCGACATCCGCCACTTCCACGCGTTTCAGGATCTGAACATCCTCGGCCTGCTGCCTGGCGAGGCGACACTCGACTTCGGCCGTGCAGGCACCGCGCTCGTCTTCCGCTTCTGATCAGGGGAGCGCGAAGACGTAGATGGCGTTCTGGGCGCCGACCGGCGGCGCCATCATCTTCACCGCCAGCCCGAGCGGGCCGGCCGTGGCCGACTGCGCGGCGCCGGTGAAGATCGCCACGTACTGCCTGCCGCCAACCGCGTAGGTGATCGTGCTGTTGACGATCATCCCGCCGACGACGTTCTCCCACAGCACCTTGCCGCTGTCGGCGTCGAGCGCGCGGAAGCGACGGTTGAGATCGCCGAAGAACACGAGGTCGCCCGCGGTGACGAGCGCCGATCCGTTGGTCGGCTGCGGCTGCGAGTAGATCACGCGCATCTCGCCGGTGGCGAGATCGATCCGGCCGATGTTCATGTACTTCTTCGGGTCGGATCCGGGACGGAACACGCCCGTGCGCCGTCCGTAGCCGGTGGTGCTCGAGTGCACCGCCTCCATCGACAGGCACTGGTCGTGGAACGGCACGTAGAGCGCGTTCTTGCCCGGGTGATACGCGATCTGCCAGAGGCCGCGCGTGTTGTGGTAGCAGCCGGTGATCGTGTCGCCGTCCTTCTTGAACAGCTTGTCGGGATTGACGCCCGTCTTGCCGGTCGTGACGTCGACCACTGTCATGTTGACGTTCGGGTCGTCAAACGGAAACGGCCGCGCCCAGAGGAACTGCCCCGTCTGCTGCGCCACGGCAAACATGCCGCCCCCCTCGCCGACGGTGACGATGACGTCCTGCTCGGCGCCGGGCTTGATGGCGGGATTGATCCACTTCACGAACTTCGGATCCGGGGCGACGCGCGTGTGCACCAGGAGGCGCTCCTGATTGTGATCGGCATCCCAGTCGTCTGAGGGCAGCTCCTGGAAGTACCACACGAGCTTGCCGGTCTCGACATTGAGCGCGAGCGTCGAATTGCTGTAGAGCTCCGACGGAGACGTATTGGACACGACGTCGTAGCCGCCGTGGCGCTTGAACCGCGTGTAGGCGTTCGGGTTCGCGACGCCCCAGTAGACAATCTTGCGGACGGGATCGTACGAGCCGGGCAGCCCCCACGGCCCGGCGGCGCGCCGCTCCACCGGGAGGTTCCCCCACGTGTCGCCGCCCGGCTCGCCCGGCGCGGCCGTCGTGTAGAACTTCCAGACTTCCCTGCCGGTGTTCGCGTCGTGCGCGGCGATGAAGCAGAACTGGCGCTTGTCCTGCTCGCAGGTGCGGTTCGAGATGACCTTGCCGTCGGCGACGAGGAGTCCGCCGGCGGTGATCTGGCCGTTGTCGACCTTCGTCTCCCAGCGCAGCTTGCCCGTCTGCGCATCGATGGCCACCAGATACCCGTCCGGCGCGCCGAAATAGACCATGTCCTCGTAGATGCCGAGGCTCTTGCCGCGCGCCAGCGTCGGCGTCACGCCCTGCGGGTAGGTGCGCCGGTACTCCCAGATCTGATCGCCATTGGTCGCGTCGAGCGCCTGCACGCTGGCGCCGGGCGCAATCACGTACATGACGCCGCGGTAGACGACCGGCGTCGATTCCTGCGTGCCGGCCGGCAGGCCGCGCGACCAGGCCATCCGCAGCTGCGCGACGTTGCTCTTCTTGATCTGGTCGAGCGGGCTGAAGCGGTGCTGGTTGTAGGTGCGGCTGATGTGCAGCCAGTCGTCTGGGGACGGACGCTGCAGCACGGCGTCGGTGACCGGCACGAAAGCGCCCGCCGCGGGCGACTCCTGCGCGGCCGTGTGAGACACAAACGCGACGACGAGCGCGGCGAGCGGCAGCAGCAGGCGTTTCATCATGCAATCCCCTTCAGGCGTGGCAGCAGGCGCACGGCGTTGTCGCGATCGATGGCGCGCATCGCCGCCGCGTTGAAGATCCGCAGCTCGGCCAGCAGCTGGGCCACCTCGCGGCTGGTGCCGCCCGGTGGAAAGTCGGTGCCAAAGAGCACCTGCGACGCCGGCACGAGCTCGAGCAGCGACGCCATCGCGCCCCTGTTGGCCGCGCCGGCCGTGTCGTAGAAGAATTTCTTCGCCTCGGCGATGAACCCGTTCGGCATCCGGTCTTTCGCGTTGCGCGATCCCCCGTCGATCCGGCCGGCCAGAAACGGCGCCGAGCCGCCCGCATGCGACCAGATGAACCGGATGTCGGGGTACCGCGCCGCGTCGCCGCTGAAGGTGACGCCGATCATCGCGCGCGTCGTGTCGGTGCCGTATTCAATCGTGCCGGGCGCGGCGCCGTACTCAAGGTTCCGGCAGCAGTTGGCGGCCGTCGGGTGCACGTGGACGACGGCCTTGCGGCGGTTGAGCTCGTCCATCACCGGCCTGAACGCCGGGTTGCCGAGCCACGTGTCGCCGTAGCTCGTGAACAGGCCGATGCCGTCGGCTTTGAGCGTGTCGTACGCGTACGCGATTTCCTTGAGCGTGGCGTCGATGTCGGGCAGCGGCATCGCCGCAAACAGGCCGAACCGCGTCGGGTACTGCTGGACCAGCTTCGCGCCGTACTCGTTGCACGCGCGGGAGACGCGCGTGGTCGCGGCGTTGTCGCCGAACCAGAGGCCCGGGTTGGTCACCGAGATGACCGCGGCCCCGACCCCGCCCTGCTCCATGTCGTCGATCGACTGTTCCGGCGTCCACCGGGTGTTGGCCGGCTGCAGCAGCGGCCGGCCCTTCACTTCCGCAATCCAGGCTGGCGGGGCGAAGTGGTGATGGATGTCGATGCGCTGCGGGCGACGCGGAGCCGCCTGCCCCAGCGGCGCCACCGCGGCGCTCAGCAGGAAATCGCGTCGAGTGCATTCGCCCATGGGTGGTGAATTCTACACCGTGCTACACTCCGCCCGCGCTCTCGCATAAGGAGGTTTGGCATGCGTCGGCATCTGGTTTCGCTGGCCGCGGTCCTCGGCCTGGTGGCACTCTTTCCTGCTTCGGCCTCGCTGCAGCGGCGCGCGGCTCCGGCCGCCCCCGGCAACGCCGAACCGCAGCGGCCCTACGTCGAAGAGCGCGGCGGCTTCGACATCAGCGGCCCGTACCAGGTCGATCCCAACTGGCCGAAGAAGACATGGCCGGCGCCCGGCTACATCTGGGGCTCGCAGGGCGGCGTCTTCCCCGAGTCGGCCGACAAGGTGTTTCTCGTCAGCCGCGGCGAGATCGAGCTGCCGAAGGACGTCCGGATCGGGCCGAACTTTCCGGGCAACTGGGGCGCGCTCAACCGCGGCGGCGCCACCGGCGAGGTGCCGGTCTTCCGCAACACGATCCTGATCGTCAACCGCCAGGGCGATCTCGTCGAATCGTGGAAGCAGTGGGACTCCCTGTTCGAGGGCGGCCGCGGACCGCATCAGATTTACGTCGAGCCGTACGACCCCGAGCGCCACGTCTGGATTGTGGACGACATGAACCACGTCATCCACAAGTTCACCAACGACGGCAAGACAAAGGTCTTCACGCTCGGCGAGATGGGCGTGTTCGGCCCGAACGACGATCTGCAGCACTTCAACCGGCCGACGATGATCGACTGGCTGCCCGACGGCACCTTCTTCGTGAGCGACGGCTACGCGAACAGCCGCGTCGTGAAGTTCAACAAGAACGGCACGCCGCTCATGTGGTGGGGCTCGCTGCAGCCGGCCAAGGGCGACGGCGAGTTCACCGTGCCGCACGGCATCGCGGTCGGCGACGACCGGCGCGTCTATGTGTCGGACCGCTTCAACCGCCGCATTCAGGTGTTCGATGAGAACGGCAACTTCCTCGACAAGTGGCCGAGCGGCTACTGCCACTCGCTCTCGATGAGCCGCGACCAGCATCTCTGGTGCTACGACGGCGACCACGAGCAGTTCGTCAAGTTCGACCTGCGCGGGCACATCGAAACCGTCTTCGGCCGCTACGGCACCTACCCGGGCGCCACGTGGGGCGTGCACCAGATCTCGGCCGATTCGGAAGGCAACCTGTACGCCGCTGAAGTCTTCGGCGGCCGGACACAGAAGTTCGTGCCGAAGGCGAACGCCAACCCGCACGACCTCTTCTTCGGCCGCGAGCTGCCGCCGAAGACGCCCGTGAAGCTCCTCACGACCGCGCATCCGGCCACGCCGGCCTCGACGACCGCGGCCAAGCCGAACCCGAACGCGCCCATCCCGAACTTTGCCGGCACGTGGGCCTTCGACAAGGGGCGCAGCCAGATGGCGGCGAGCGGCGGGATGGGCAACGGCGTCGCCGAGCCGCCGATTGCGATGACCATCAAGCAGAGCGCAGGCGAGATCGCGATCGCGATGAAATACGAATCGGACGGGTCGGGGGCCGGCGACGCTCAGGGACGCGGCGAGGCCCGTCCGACCTCCGCGACCTTCACCTTCGACGGCAAGCTGAACCAGGTGCCCGACGCCACCGACCCGCGGCCGCAGTACAACTACAAGCGCATTGCGACGTGGGACGGCGCGCGCCTCGTGCTCCGCACCATCCACGGCCTGAACAACATCCGCGAAGTCTGGGTGCTCGAGGGTGCGACGCTGCGGATGCAGCGCGCGGCGCAGACGCCCGGCGGCGCCGATTCGGCGACGCGCAACCTGATCTACACCAAGGGGTCGTAGACGAGACGGCGTGCGATTCCCGGTCTTCTGATCGGCACGCTCTGCCTGGCGCGGCCGGCTGTCGTGTGCGCCCAGGCGCCGGCGGCACGCCTGGCCGGGTTTGAAGTCACCGCGCCGCGCACCGCCACGCCTCCCGTCATCGACGGAGAGGTGGCCGACGCGGAATGGCAGTCGGCGGCGGTTGTCACCGACTTCATCCAGTTCGAGCCGCGCCGGGGCGACCGGTCCGAGGTCCGCACCGAGGCGCGCATTCTCTACGACGCCACCCATCTCTACGTCGCGTTCCGCGCCTGGGACGATGAGCCGATCACGGCGCAGCTTACCCAGCGCGACTCGGATCTCCTCAGAGACGACTCGGTGGCGGTGCTGCTGGATACGACCTTCGATCGACGCTCCGGCTACTACTTCATCACCAACGCGCTCGGCACGCAGGCGGACGGCCGCGTGGCCGAAGACGGCCGCAACACCGAGGAGAGCTGGGACGCGCCGTGGCAGTCGGCCGCAGCGCGCACGACCGGCGGCTGGTCGGCCGAATTCAGCATTCCGCTGGCCTCGCTGCGCTATAAGGCCGGCGGCCGCGAAACCTGGGGGATCAACCTGGGCCGCAGCCGCCGGCGCACGCTCGAGAAGAGCTTCTGGAGCGGACCGCTCGACACGCAGTGGCGCGTGTCGCAGGCCGGGCGTCTGGTCGCGCTCAACGTGCCGCCGCCGGTCGAACGCACGCAGATCGTGCCGTACGCGCTGTCGCGCCTGCAGGAGGCCGCCGCGACGGAATGGGAGGCCGGCATCGACGCCCGGTACGCCCTCACACCCACCATGGCGGTCTACGGCACGCTCTATCCCGATTTCGCGACCATCGAAGCCGACCAGGAGCAGGTCAATCTGACGCGCTACGAGCTGTCGCTCGCCGAGAAGCGCCAGTTCTTTCTCGAGGGGCAGGAGCAGTTCAACCAGCGGTTCCGCACGTTCTATTCGCGCCGCATCGCGGACATCTCGGTCGGCGGCAAGCTTCTCGGCAAACAGGGACCGTGGACGGCGGCATTCGTGTCGGCGCGGTCCAAACCGATCGGGGCGCGAGAGGACGCCGGCTACACCATCGGCCGCGCCGAGCGCGACATCTTCGGCCGCTCGACGGTGGCGGTGATGGCCGCCAACCGGCGGTTCCAGGGCCGCGATCAGGGCAGTGTCAGTGCGGATTCCACGTTGTTCTTCAGCCGGACGTTCAGCCTGCAGTGGCAGGCGATCAAGAGCTATGGCCTCTACGGACGCGGCGGTGCGGCGTTCTTCCTGCGCCCCTCGTACGACACCTCGACGTTTCATTACCACGTCCGCTACGGGCACCTCGGCGACCGCGTGGCCGACAACCTGAACGCGATCGGCCAGATCGTGGACGACGACCGGCGCGAGATCGACACGAACGCGAACCAGACGATCTGGATCCGGAAGGGCCCGTTCGAGCAGATCCGCTACAGCTCCAACTACAACATCTTCTGGGGACAGACCCGCGTGCTGCGAAGCTGGCGCGCGAACGAGACGGTGAACATCGAATACCGCAACCGGCTCAGCACGCGCGTCAATTATGCCGAGGAGTTCAAGCTGTTCGAAAAGGAGTTCCGCAACCGGCAGGGGGGCGTCGAGCTCGGCTACAACACGCGCGAGTACCAGTCGGTGGCGGCCGGCGTCGAGGTCGGGCGCAACTTCGACGCGGACTACGTGCTGTGGACGTCGACGGCGCGCTACAAGGTGAACGCGCAGCTGTCAGCCGAATACTCGCTCGAGCGGCTCGAGCTCGACCCCGACCCGCGGCGGGGCAGCACGTGGATCCACGTGGTGCGGACCAACCAGTTCTTCACCAAGGATCTCTTTTTGCGGCTCTTCTTTCAGACTAACTCCGCGATCGAGCGCCAGAACATCCAGGTGGTGTTTGTCTACCGGTATCTGCCGCCGTTCGGGACGGTGCAGGTGGCCTATCAGCGGGGCACGGCGGCATTCGGCCAGCGGTCCACGCAGGGGGACACGCTGTTCCTAAAGGCGACGACCGTGTTTTAACTCTGCGTACGTAGTGTCCGGCTTCAGCCGGACTCGACCTATTTGCTTCCAATTACCGCGTAGCCCTGAATCTCGATCTTCGCCTCCGGCACCGCCAGCGCGGTGATGGTGATGAGCGCGCTCCCGGGGAAGTCATCGCCGAGGATCTCGCGGCGAATCTCCGTAAAACGGTCGCCGTTGCGCACGTCGGTGATGAACACGGTCATCTGCACCATGTCGCTGAGCTTCCCGCCGGCCTTCGCGAGCGTCTGGCCCAGCACCCTGAACACCTGCCGCGCCTGCGCCTCGAAGTCGCCCGCCAGCGACTTGCCGGTGTCATCGACGGCGCCGGTCTGCCCCGCCAGCCAGATGGTCTTGCCGCCCTCGGTGACGACCGCGAGCGAGTAGCCGCGCTGCTGCGGCCGCGTCCCCTTGACGAAATCCTTCGCGTCGGCGGTCGCCGCCAGCGCGAACACGAGCGCCGCAGCCGTGATGATGATCTTCATCTTCTCCTCCAGGTGTACGCAGTGTCCGGCACGTAGTGTCCGGCTTCAGCCGGACCTCATTGCGTCTGCGTACTCGCCGCGTCCATCTTCCCCTGCAGCGAGAACATCCACACGCTGTCGCCGCGCGGCGCGTTGGCAAAGAGGCTCCCGCCCGAATAGACGACGACATGCTGCTGGCCGTTGTGCTCGAAGACGCTGGCGGGCGCGTTGACGCCGGCGCCGGTCTGGAACTGCCAGAGCAGCGACCCGTCTTTCGCGTCGAGCGCCGTGAACCGTCCGTCGATGCGCCCCGTGAACACGAGCCCGCCCGCCGTCACGGTCGATCCGCTGTAGCAGCGCTCCGCCCACTGCTGCTGCCAGACGATCTTGTTGGTGCGCATGTCCATCGCGGCGAAGATGCCGCTCACGCCGAACGAGACGTTGCCGAACACGCCGCCGATGTAGCGCTCGCCGTCGGGCGGCGCCTCGTTGTCGCTGCCCCCCTTGAACACACCGGTACGGTCCGTCGCGCACACATAGAGATAGCCGGTGCGCGGGTCGTAGGAGCTCGGCGGCCAGTTGGCGCCGCCGCTCTGCCCCGGCTTGACGACGACCGGGTCGGTCCAGAACGGCGTGTAGATGCGCCCCTGGTTCACGAGCTTGAACCCTTCGGGCGCAATCGCGATCGACTGCGGCACGAACGCGTCGCCCGACGGGAACGGCTGCGTGCGCGCGGTCGCCTGCCGCGGCTCCTGCGGCACCGGTTTCTCGTCGATGCCGACGAGCGGACGCCCGTTCGTGCGGTCGAGGATATACACCCATCCCGTCTTGCTCGGCTGCGCGATCCCTTTCCGCATGCGACCGCCGACCTCGAGATCGAACAGGACGACCGGGCTCGGACCGTCATAGTCCCAGAGGTCGTGGTGCACCTGCTGGAAGTGCCAGCGGTACTTGCCGGTCTTCGCGTCCACGGCGACGATCGACGAAGAGAAGAGATTGTCGCCGGCGCGCACGGCGCCGTTGAAGTCGGGACCCGGGTTGCCGGTGGAGAAATACAGGAGACCGAGCTCCGGATCGACCGCCGGCGTCTGCCAGACGGAGGCGCCGCCGTTCTGCCAGACGTTGTTGGTGCTCGGCCACGTGTCGTGGCCCACCTCGCCGGGACCTGGGACCGTATAGAACGTCCAGGCGAGCGCGCCGGTCTTCGCGTCGTACGCCTTCACGCGCCCGCGAATGCCGTACTCGGCGCCGGCAAAGCCGGTCACGACGAGGCCGTCGTAGTAGAGGGGCGCGCTCGTGATGCTGAACCCTTCCTGCCAGCGCTCGGCCTGCACCGACCAGAGCACGCGGCCGTCGCGCTGATCGAGGGCGAGGAGCTTTCCGTCGAGCTGGCCGACATACACCTTGCCGTCGCCCAGGGCCACGCCGCGGCTCGTCCAGCCGCAGCAGACGACGGTGAGCTTGTCGTCGAGGTTCGCCTTGTAGGTCCAGAGGGTCTGTCCCGTCTCCACGCCGATCGCAAACACGTCGTCCGCACCGGTGACGACGTAGATGACGCCGTTGTGGACGATGGGCGTGGCTTCGCCGGAGTACTTGACGCCGACGCCGGAGCCGCCGAGGCGCGCGCGCCAGACGGCCTTGAGCTGCGCGACGTTGTCGCGGGTGATCTGCGTGAGCGGCGAGTAGCGGCGGTTATAGAGATCGCCGCCGTTGGTGGGCCAGCCGGCGGACGGATACTGCGTCAGCTCGCGCGGCGCGAAGGCGGGCGCCAATTGAGACGTAGCCAATTGAGGCGTAGCGTCCGGCTTCAGCCGGACCTCTTGCTGCGCGTACGCAACAACGGCGACCCCGGCGAGACAGGCGGCGGCGAACAAGCGTCTGGCGTGTGGCATGGGCGAGATGCTACACCCACCGGCCCGATACCGTCGCACCTCGCACCGTCGCACGGTTCCGTTTCTCCTTTGGCCTCCACCCCCTTCCCGGTGGATAATCCCCCGCATGGCCAAGCTCTCTTTGAACGTGAACGGGCGGATGCAGACGGTGGACGCCGACCCGTCGACGCCGCTCCTCTACATCCTGCGCAACGACCTCGACCAGCACGGCCCCCACTTCGGCTGCGGCCTGGGCCAGTGCGGCGCCTGCACGGTGCTGGTCAACGGCAGCGCCGTCAAGTCGTGCCAGGTGCCGGTGGGCTCCGTCAAAGGGGCGATCACCACGCTGGACGGCCTGGCGAGAGACGGCCGGCTCGATCGCATCCAGCAGGCGTGGATCGAGGAGCAGGTGCCGGCGTGCGGCTTCTGCCAGAACGGCCAGATGCTCACCGCCAAGGCGCTGCTCGACAGGAACCCGCATCCGACCGACACGCAGATTCGCGAGGCGATGGCGGGCGTGCTCTGCCGCTGCATGACCTATTACCGCGTGCAGGCCGCGATCAAACGCGCCGCCGGCTCGCCGACGACGACCGCATAGGGGGCCGCCATGATTGACGAACTCCTCGACACGATCTCCGACCGCTCGCGCCGCGAGTTCCTCAGAACCTCGGGCCGCCTTGTTGTCGGCATCAGCGCCGCGTCGCACCTCGGACCGTTCGCACTGCAGGCGCAGGCCGCCGGCCCCTATCCCGATCCCGACTTCCGTCAGCTCGACTCGTGGATCGTGATCCATCAGGACAACACCGCCACCTTCTACGTCGGCAAGACGGACCTCGGCCAGGGCACCGGCACCGCGTTCCGCCAGGTCATGTCCGACGAGCTCGACTTCCCGTTTGCCCGCACCACCTGCATCATGGGCAACACCGACGTCACCGTCGACCAGGGCGGCTCGGGCGGATCCGACGCGCTGCAGGTGGACGGATGGCCGATGCGGCGCGTGGCCGCCGAGGGGCGGCGCGTGCTGCTCGACATGGCGTCCGAGCGCTTCGGCGTGCCGGTGGCGGCGCTCGCGGTGAGCGAGGGCGTGATCTCGGTGAAGGCGGATCCGTCGAAGCGGATCACGTACGGCGACCTGATTGGCGGCAGGCGCTTCAACGTGGCGCTCACCGGCAAGGACATCAACGAGACGACCGGCAAGGCGAAGATCAAGACCGTCCAGGAGCTGAAGTACACGGGACAGTCGCCGCCGCGCGACGACATTCCCTCCAAGGTGGACGGCACCGCGAAGTGGGCGGTGGACGTCAAGGCGCCCGGCATGGTCCATGCCCGCAACGTCAAGCCACCGGTGGCCGGCGCCACCTGCATGGGCGTGGACGAATCCTCCGTCAAAGGCATGCCTGGCTTTGTCGCCGTCGTCCGCGAGCGCAACTACGTGGCGGTGGTGTGCGAGCGCGAGGAGCAGGCGATTGCGGCCGCCAGGCGCCTCAAGGTGAGCTGGCGCAAGCCCGACACCGCGCCCTTCCCGCCCTCGGAGAAGTTCTTCGACTACGTGCGCGAGGCGAAGCCGACCTCGACGCTCAAGCCCGAGATCAAGGGCGACATCGAGGCGGGCCTCTCGGCCGCGGCGATGCGTTTCGAAGCGGAATACGAAGTGCCGTTCCAGGGGCACACCGCCATCGGTCCCGCGCATGCGATGGCCGACCCGTCGAACGGGCAGATGACGATCTACTCGAACGACATGAAGTCGTACGGCATGCGCAACGGCGTCGCCGAGTTCCTCCAGATCCCGCGCGAAAAGGTTCGCGTCGTCTGGATGCAGGGGCCGCAGGGCTACGGGCGCACGGCTGCAGACGATGCGGGGTTCGAGGCGGCGTATCTGGCGCAGAAGCTCGGGCGGCCGGTGCGCGTGCAGTGGATGCGCGACGAGGAGAGCGCGTGGGACACCAAGGGTCCCGCGTATCTGATGAAGATGCGCGGCGGCCTCGACGCGAGCGGCAACCTCGTGGCGCTCGACTACGAGGCGAAGGCGGTGGACTACTGCCATCTGGGCTACAACGAGCACGACACCGTGCTGATTGCGCAGCTCACCGGCCGTCGTCGTGCGATGCCGGCCAGCGGCGGCGCCTCGGCGCCCACCGACTCCTACGTCGTCCCGAATCGGCGTAATGCGATGCACGTCGTCTCGCTGCCGCTCGTGTGGGAGACCCCGCTTCGCACCGGCAACCTGCGCGACCCGAACGGCCCGCAGGTGACGTTTGCGGGCGAGTCCTTCATCGACGAGCTGGCCGCGGCGGCCAAGGCCGACCCGATGGAGTTCCGCCTGTGCCTGCTCACGAACGGGTCTGGCGACGACGCGGGCTTCCGTCGCGCGCGTTCGATTGCCGTCATCAAGGCGGCGGCGGAGAAATTCGGCTGGGACCCGCGTCCCTCGCCGAAACGTCCGGCCGGCTCGGGCGACATCCTCACGGGCCGCGGCATGGCGTACAACTATCGCAACCAGACGGTGGTCGCGAACATGGTGGAGGTGGAAGTCAACCGCCGGACGGGTCGTGTGTGGGCGAAGCGGATTGTCTCGGCGCACGACTGCGGCCTGGTGGTCAACCCCGAGGCGCTGAAGCACGCCGTCGAGGGCGCGACGATGCACGGCCTGAGCCGCGCGCTCTACGAAGAGGTCACCTTCGACACCGAGAAGGTGACAACGGTTGACTGGCGCACCCTGCCGACGCTGATGCACGCGGACACACCCGCGCAGCTCGAGATCGTGATTGTGAACGGCGATCCGAACCCGAACCGGCCCGACCTGCAGCATTACGGTGCGGGAGAAGCGGCGCTCAAGCCGATGCTGGCGGCGATCGCGAATGCGGTCTACGACGCGACCGGCGTGCGCATCCGGCGCGTGCCGCTC
>JACQZV010000105.1 GCA_016213695.1 Acidobacteriota bacterium
ATGGTGATCGGGACGTGAGCCGCCCCGTCGTCCTGGCGGTGCTCGGGCCGACGGCGTCCGGCAAGAGTGCGCTCGGCCTGGCGCTGGCCGGGCGCTACGGCGGCGAGATCGTCAGCTGTGACTCGACGGCCGTCTATCGGGGGTTCGATATCGGCACCGACAAGCCGCCGTGCGTCGCGCGCCGGGGGATCCCGCACCACCTCATCGACATTGCCGATCCCACCGAGACGTACACGGCGGCTCAGTACGCGCGCGATGCGGCGCGCGCGATCCGGGAGATCCACGCGCGCGGCGGCCTGCCGATTCTGGTGGGCGGGACCGGGTTCTACTACCGCGCGCTGACGCGCGGCCTGTTCCCCGGTCCCGGCGCCGATGAGGCGCTCCGCGCCCGGCTCCATCGCGTGGCGGATCGGCGCGGGTCGGAGGGCCTGCACCGGCTGCTGCGGCGCGTCGATGCCGACTCGGCGGCGCGGATTCAGCCAGGCGACCGGAAGCGGATCGTCCGCGCCCTGGAGGTGTATGTCTCGACCGGGCGGCCCCTCACCGAGCATTTCAGCGAAACGGCGTCGCTCATCGCCGACTGTGACGTGGCGGCCATCGCGCTGCGGCTGCCGGCGGCGCTCACGGCCGCGCGCGTGGCGCGCCGCGTGGACGAGCAGTTCGCCCGCGGCCTGGTCGCGGTAGTGGAGGGGCTGCTCGCGCGTGGCGTGCCGCCGGACGCGCGTCCCTTCGGCGGGCTCGTCTATCGGCAGGTGATGGAGATGCGGCGCGGCGTCCGCGACGAGGCGGCGACACGCGCGCTCATCGCGCAGGAGAACCGTCGCTACGCGCGACGGCAGTTGATCTGGTTCCGCAAAGAGCCTAATCTTATGTGGTTCGATGGTCCAGGCGAGCGGCACGAGACGGGCCTTCGCGTCGAGGAGGCGCTTGCCGGACGCGGTGTCCGACCGAGAGGAGATGCTGCCTGATGGCGCAGGTGTCTGAACCCCATACCTCCTCCGCCGCACCGAACATCCAGGACGCGTTTCTCAATTACGCCCGGCGCGAGCGCCTGGCGGTCAGCGTTCATCTGATGGACGGCCGCCGCTTCGAGGCGCGCATCAAGAACTTCGATCGCTTTGCGGTGATCGTCGAGGTCGACGGCGCCGACCATCTGCTGTTCAAGCACGCGATCGCCTCGATTGCCACCGAACGCGCGATCGGCAGCTATTTCCCTTCCCCGTCGTGATGGGCTAGTGCGCGTGTTCACGCGCGTCACCGTCATCGTCCTCGACGGCGCCGGCGTCGGCGCCCTGCCCGACGCCGCTCAGTACGGCGACGAGGGAAGCGACACCCTCGGGAATATTGCCAGACAGGTACCGCTCAGGATTCCCGCCCTGCGCGCGCTGGGCCTCGGCTCCGTCGCGGCCCTCGGCGGCGGGCGCACGCCGCCCCGTGGGGCGTACGGCCGGATGGCGGAGGCGTCGCCCGGCAAGGACTCGGTCACCGGGCACTGGGAGATGATGGGGATCGTGCTCGACCGCCCGTTTCCCACCTTTCCGGCGGGGTTTCCGCCGGACCGGATCGCCGAACTCGAGCGGAGGATCGGCCGCGGCACCCTCGGCAATGTCGTCGCGTCGGGGACGGAGATCATCGATCGCCTCGGGCCGGCCCACATGCAGTCCGGCAAGCCGATCGTCTACACCTCGGCCGACAGCGTGTTTCAGATCGCGGCGCACGAACAGGTGATCCCCGTGCCGGAGCTCTATCGCATCTGCACGGCGGCGTTCGATCTGTTCGCGCGCGGACTCGGCGTCGGCCGCGTGATCGCGCGGCCGTTCATCGGCACACCGGGCGCCTTCACGCGGACGGCGAACCGTCACGACTACGCGCTCGAGCCGACAGGTGCGACCCTGCTCGATCGGCTCACCGATCGCGGGATTCCGGTGGTCGCCATCGGGAAGATCCGCGACCTGTTTGCCGGCCGCGGGATATCCCGCGCGCTCGGGATCGCGAGCGACGCCGACGGCATGGACGCGATCGACAGGACGATGGCCGACACGCCGTCCGGCCTCATCTTCGCCAATCTGGTTGACTGCGATACGGTGTACGGCCACCGCAACGATGTGGCCGGGTACGCGGCCAACCTCGAACGGTTCGACGTCTGGCTGGCGCGCCTCCTGCCGGCGCTCGGCGCGGACGACCTGCTCGTGGTCACCGCCGACCACGGCAACGATCCGACGACGCCGAGCACGGACCACTCCCGTGAGTACGTGCCGATCCTGCTTGCCGGCGCGCGCGTGCGCGGCGGCGTCGACATCGGGACCCGCAGCACCTTTGCCGACCTGGGCCAGACACTGGCCGGAAACTTCGGCGTCGAGCCGCTGGCGCACGGGTCGAGCGTCCTGGCGCGGTTCGTGGGGGAGGGCCGTGTCGAGCATCCGTGAGGCGCTGGAGCAGCGCGAGCGTGAAACGCTGGCGCCCGAGGCCGCCAAGAGCGCCGACTCGCGCGGCCGGCTGCACGCCGAGCCGGAGGATGACGTCCGCCCCGCGTTTCAGCACGATCGCGACCGCATCATTCACAGCAAGGCCTTCCGCCGCCTCAAGCACAAGACGCAGGTGTTCTTTGCGCCGGCCGGCGACCACTACCGGACGCGTCTGACGCACACGCTCGAGGTGTCGCAGATCGCGCGGACGATCGCGAAGGTGCTGCGCCTGCACGAGGAGCTGACCGAAGCGATTGCGCTCGGTCACGATCTGGGCCACACGCCGTTCGGCCACACGGGCGAGCGCGTCCTCGACGCGCTCATTCCCGGCGGGTTCAATCACTACGAGCAGAGCCTCCGGATCGTCGACGTGCTCGAAAACGACGGCCGTGGCCTGAACCTGACGTGGGAAGTGCGCGACGGCATCGCCCGGCACTCCAAGGGGAAGGACGGGGCGCCGGTCGGCGTCGAGGCGTCCAAGCGCGCGTCGACGCTCGAGGGGCAGATCATGCGCGCCGCCGACCTCATCGCCTACGTCAACCACGACATCGACGACGCGGTGAGGGCGGGGATGCTGAGGACCGACGATCTGCCGCCGGATGCGGTCCGGACGCTCGGCGGCACGTCCTCGGCGCGCATCGCCCGCATGGTGAAAGATGTCGTCACCGAGACGCAGCAGGGGGGGCTGTCCGAGATTCGCATGAGCCGCTCCGTCCTCGACGCGACGCTCGCGATGCGCCGGTTCCTGTTCGAGGCGGTGTACGAAAACGACGTCGCGACCGCCGAGTTCAAGAAGGCACATGGGATTCTGAGCGGGCTGTGGGAGACCGTACGCGAGCGCCCGGACGAGTTCCTCGACCCCCGGATCGTCGAACAGGACGGCCTCGACGTGGCGGCCAGGGATTTCCTGGCGGGCATGACCGACCGCTTCGCGGTGATGCTCTACGAGCGCCTGTTCATCCCCAAGCCGTGGATCGGGCCGATTTCGTGGAACCAGCTATAATCAGTGGTTTGATGCAGCTCGATCTGACCCGTTACCGGCAGCCGCTCGGCCGCTTCGAGCGCACGTTCCAGCCCGCGGAGATCGGCGACGAAGCGGACACGTACCGCGTGGTGGCGCCGGCGCATCTGGCCTTCGACATCCACAAGGACAAGGACCGGTTCCGCCTCGTGGGCACGGTGGCCGCCGAGCTCGAGCTGACCTGCGGCCGGTGCCTCGAGCCGTATCGCCTGCCCGTCTCGGCGCCGTTCGACCTGCGCTACCTGCCGCCGGCGGCGGCGGCCGCCGGGGAGGAGCACGAATTGGCCGACGGGGATCTCGAGACGAGCTATTACCGCGACGATCAGATCGATCTCGGCGAGCTGCTGCGCGAGCAGTTCTATCTCGCGCTGCCGATGAAACCGCTCTGCCGGGACGAGTGCCGCGGCCTGTGCCCGCAGTGCGGCACGAACCTGAACACGAGCCCGTGCGACTGCGCGCCGGTGTGGAGCGATCCGCGGCTCGCGGTGCTGCGCACCCTGACAACGGATCGTTCGTAGAGCCATATGCCCAATCCCAAACGTCGACACTCGAAGACGCGCACGGCCAAGCGCCGGACGCACGACGCGCTGCGCGCACCCGCCACCGGCCTCTGCCCGCAGTGCCACGAACCGAAGGCGCCCCACCGCGTCTGTCCGCACTGCGGCTATTACCGGCAGCGGCCGGTCCGCCCGGTGGACGAGGAATAGTTCCAGACACACGCCACGCCATGATCCGCATCGCCGTTGATGCGATGGGCGGCGACCACGCGCCGTCGGCCGTCGTCGACGGCGCGGTGGCGGCCGCGCGGCACCTCGACGTGCGGATCGCCCTGGTCGGGCCCGCGACGGTCGTCGAGCAGGCGCTGGCGCCGCACCGCGACTGGCAGCGGCTCGCCATTGACATCGTGCATGCGCCAGACGTGATCAGGATGACCGACGAGCCGGCAGAGGTCCGCCGGAAGCCCGGCGCGTCGATTGGCGTGGCGGCCGCGCTGGTGGCGCGCGGCGAGAGCGCGGCGCTCGTCAGCGCCGGCCATACCGGCGCGACGGTCATGGCGGCGTATGCCGCCTTCGGCATGCTGCCTGGCGTCGATCGCCCGGCGCTGGCCACCGCCATCCCGACGCGCGTCCGGCCGGCAGTCCTGCTCGATTCGGGCGCGACCATCGCCTGCCGGCCCCGGCACCTGCTCCAGTTTGCGGTGATGGGCGCGGTGTACGCCCGCGTGGCGTTCGGCGTGGAGCGGCCCCGCGTGGGGCTGCTGTCGATTGGCGAGGAGGAGACCAAGGGCACCGCGCTGACGCGCGAGGCGCATCGGCTCCTCAAGGCCTCGCCGCTCGACTTCATCGGCAACATCGAGGGGCGCGAGATCTACAGCGGCGCCGCCGACGTTGTCGTCTGTGACGGCTTCACGGGTAACGTCGTCCTGAAGACGAGCGAGGGGCTGGTGGACGCTGTCGAGGCGCTGCTCGGGGATGAGCTCCGGGGCACGTTTTCGAGCCACGTCGGGTACCTGCTCTCGCGCCGCGCGTTCCGGCGCTTTCGGCGGCGTGTCGATTATTCCGAATACGGCGGCGCGCCCCTGCTGGGCGTCTCCGGGCTCACGATCGTGGGACACGGGCGGTCGTCGCCCAAGGCCGTCCGCAACGCGATTGCCATGGCCTCCCGCTTCGCGGCGAGCCCCGTCCTCGAGCGCATCCGGCAGGACATCGCGGAGGCGCCGGTGTCATGAGCATTGCATTCATCTTTCCCGGCCAGGGGTCCCAGAAGGTCGGCATGGGCCAGGCGCTTGCCGGGGCGTTTGCGGAGGCGCGTGCGACGTTCGAGGAGGCTGACGCCGCCTTCGGGCGGCCGCCGGTGCTGAGCGACCTGTGCTTCCGGGGCCCGGACGATCAGCTGATGCTGACCGAGCACACACAGCCGGCCATTCTCACGATGAGCGTCGCGGCCGCCCGGGTGCTGGCCGCGCATGGCGTCGAGCCCGATGTCGTCGCGGGGCACAGCCTCGGCGAGTACTCCGCCCACGTCGCGGCGGGCACGTTCGACTTCGGCGACGCCGTGCGGATCGTCCGCCGGCGGGGCCGCTATATGCAGGAGGCGGTGCCGGTGGGAGAGGGCGCGATGGCCGCGATTCTCGGCCTCGACGCCGACCGCGTGCGGCAGGCATGCGAGGAGGCGGCGCAGGGCGAGGTCGTCAGCCCGGCGAACATCAACGCCCCCGACCAGGTGGTGATTGCCGGGGCCGCCGCCGCGGTGCAGCGCGCCTCGGAACGCGCGAAGGCGCTCGGGGCGAAGCGGGTCGTGCCGCTCGCGGTGAGCGCGCCCTTTCACTGTGCGCTCATGGAGCCGGCGGGCGCGCGGCTCGAGCCGGAGCTGCGCGCGCTGACGGTCCGCACGCCCCGCGTGCCGGTTGTCGCCAATGTCGACGCCGAGCCGACAGTGGACGCGAGGGCCGCGATTGACGCGCTGGTACGCCAGGTCTCGGCCCCCGTGCTGTGGGAGGCGACCGTCCGCCGCCGTGCGTCGGCGGGCGTCACCACGTAGGTTGAGGTGGGTCCCGGACGCGTGCTCGGCGGGCTGGTGAAGAAGATCCACAGGGACGCGCGCGTCCTGTCATTCGCCGAGCCCGCGGACCTCGAGAGTTGTCTGGCCTGATGTTCGATCTATCCGGGAAAGTCGCGATTGTCACTGGCGCGTCGCGGGGCATCGGCCGCGCGGTCGCTACGCTGCTCGCCGCGCGCGGCGCGCACGTCATCGCGGCCGCCCGCGGCGACCACGCCGCCCCGACCGTGGCCGCCATTCACGGCGCCGGGGGCGGCGCCGAGGCCGCGTCGGTCGACGTCACCGACAGCGGCGCCGTGGAGGCGGTGGTCGCCGGGGCGCTCGCGCGCCACGGGCGCATCGACATTCTGGTGAACAATGCGGGCATCACGCGCGATCAGCTCCTGCTCCGTATGAAGCGCGACGACTGGGATCAGGTGATAGCCACCAACCTGACCGCGGCCTTCGTCTTCGCCCAGGCGGTGCTCAGGCCGATGATCCGGCAGCGGGGCGGCCGGATCGTCAGCATCAGTTCTGTCGTGGGGCAGACCGGCAATGCCGGGCAGGCCAACTACGCGGCGTCGAAAGCGGGCTTGATCGGGTTCAGCCGGGCGCTGGCGCGCGAGGTGGCCTCGCGCCACGTCACCGTCAACGTGGTGGCGCCCGGGTTGATCGACACCGACATGACGCGGGCGATCAGCGGCCAGGCCCAGGGCGACTGGGCGGCGCAGATCCCGCTCGGCCGTCTGGGCGACGCGGCCGACGTCGCCGCGGCGGTCTGCTTTCTCGCCTCCGATGAGGCGTCGTATATTACAGGGCAAGTACTGGCCGTCAATGGCGGCATGTACATGTAGAGCAAGGCACAGGGCACAAGTCACACAGCACAAGGCACAAGGCACAAGGGCTTGTGGCTTGATGAGGAGGCGTAATGGCCGTTGCAGACAAAGTGAAGAGCATCATCGTGGAGCAGCTCGGCGTCGATGAAGAAGAGGTGACGCCGGATGCGTCGTTCGTCGACGACCTGGGGGCCGACTCGCTGGACACGGTGGAACTCGTCATGGCGTTCGAAGAGGAGTTCGGGATCGAGATTCCCGACGAGGATGCCGAAAAGATTACCCGCGTGAAGGAAGCGATCGAGTACATCGACGCCCACGCCAAGGGAAAGAAGTAGCCGGGTTGAGCAGGCGGGTCGTCATCACGGGCATCGGCCTGGTGTCGTCGCTCGGGATCGGCACCAGCGCCAATTGGAGCGCGCTGCTCGCCGGTACGAGCGGGGTCAGACGGATCACGAAGTTTGACGCCAGTGCCTTTGCCGCCCAGATCGCGGCGGAGGTCACGGGGTTCGACCCTCTGCAGTTCGTCGACAGGAAGGACGTCAAGAAGATGGACGTCTTTATCCAGTACGCCATCGCGGCATCGCAGTTCGCGATGGACGACTCGAAGCTGCCGATCACGCCCGCGAGCGCGCCTCGGACAGGGGTGTTCATCGCCTCCGGCATCGGGGGATTCACCACCATCGAACGCGAGCACCGCGCGCTCCTCGAGGGCGGGCCCCGGCGGATCTCCCCGTTCTTCATCCCCTCGGCGATCATCAACCTGGCCGCAGGGCAGGTGTCGATCCGATTTGGCGCCAAGGGGCCGAACTCGGCGACGTGTACCGCCTGCTCGGCCTCCGCCCACGCGATTGGCGACGCGTTCAAGATCATCCAGCGTGGTGACGCCGACGCGATGATTGCCGGCGGCTCCGAGGCGGCCATCACCCCGATGGGTGTTGGCGGCTTTGCGGCGCTGCGCGCGCTGTCGACGCGCAACGACGAGCCGGCGCGCGCCAGCCGCCCCTTCGACCGCGACCGCGACGGCTTCATCATCGGCGAAGGGTCCGGCATCGTCGTGCTCGAGGAGCTCGAGCAGGCGCGGCGGCGCGGCGCCACGGTGTACGCCGAGCTCGTCGGCTATGGCATGTCGGCTGACGCCTTCCACATCACGGCGCCGTCGGAGGACGGCGAGGGGGCCGTGCGCGTCATGAGCCTGGCGATCAAGGACGCGGGCGTGCGTCCCGAGGACGTCGACTACATCAACGCCCACGGCACGTCGACGCCGCACAACGACCGGCTGGAGACGCTCGCCATCAAGAAATGCTTCGGCGCGCACGCGGGCGCGCTGGCCATCTCGTCGACCAAGTCGATGACCGGCCACCTGCTCGGCGCGGCCGGCGGCCTCGAGGCCGGCATTTCCGCGCTGGCCGTTCATCACCGGATGGTGCCGCCCACCATCAACCTGGATCATCCGGACGAGGGCTGCGACCTCGCTTTCGTGCCGCACACGAGCCGCCGGATGCCGATCCGGTACGCGCTTTCGAACTCGTTCGGCTTCGGGGGGACCAACGCGGCGCTCCTGTTCAAGAGATTCGAAGGGTAAGGTGTCACGAGCTACGGAGGCACGGAGACACGGAGACCATTGTGAAGTGGAATCCTCCGTGTCTCTGTGTCTCCGTGGCCCGTGTCATCGAGGGTCATTGATGCCCGCATGAAGATCGCCGTCTGTATCAAGCAGGTCCCGACCCGCGAATGGCAGCCGCGGCTCCGTGACGACAGGACGTGGGTCCGCGATCAGGACGTCAGCCACGAGATGAACGAGCCCGACGCCTACGCGCTGGAGGAGGCGCTCCGGCTGCGCGAACAGCACGGCGGTGAGGTGGTGGTCTGCTCCGCGGGGCCCGCGCGCGTCCAGCAGGTGCTGCGCGAGGCGCTCGCCCGTGGCGCCGACCGGGGGCTGCTCGTCGAAGACGAGTCGCTGGCGGCCTCCGATGCCTGTGTCACCGCCGAGGCGCTCGCGTCGGTGATGGCCGGCGAGACGTTCGACCTCGTCCTGACCGGACTGCAGTCCGACGACCAGGGTCACGCGCAGACCGGCGTCGTGCTGGCCGAACGGCTCGGTATCCCGCACTCGACGATCATCATGGAAGTGCAGATCACCGCTCCACCGACCGGCCCGGGGCAGGCGGGGCGCGTGCGCGTGAAGCGCGAGCTCGAAGGCGGGTGGTTCCAGTGGGTCGCGATGCCGCTGCCGGCGCTGCTCACGATTCAGAGCGGCATCAACCAGCTGCGCTACGCGACGCTCAAGGGCATCATGGCCGCGAAGAAGAAGGAGATTCGCACGGTGCCGCTGCCCGTGGGGGTGCGGCCCTCGCAGCAGATTGTGGCCCTGGCGGTCCCGGAGCGGACCAAGCAGACGCAGCTGATTGCCGGGCCGTCCGCGGAGGCCGCCCGGGAGCTCGTCCGGCGATTGCGCGACGAGGCGCGGGCGCTGTGATCCTCGTCGTCGCCGAACATCGCGCCGGCCACCTCAACCGCGCGACGTGGGAGGCCGCGGCTGCAGCGCAGCGGCTGGCGCAGCGCCTGGGCGCGATGCCGCTGGCGATCGTGCTGCCGGGAGCGGGCGGCGAGGCGGCGCAGGAGCTGGCGGCCGCCGGCCTGGGCGAAGTGCTGACGCTGACCGACCCCGCGATCGAGACGTACACGCCGGACGGGTACGTCATGGCGCTGGCCGCGGCGGTCGCCGCGCGCGCGCCGCGGTTCGTCGTACTGCCGCACACCTACCAGACGCGCGACTTCGTGCCCGCGCTGGCCGCGCGGCTTACCCGATCGCTCATCACCGACGTCACCGCCATCGCCGGCGCCGCAGGCGCGCCCACGTTCCTCCGCCCGATGTTCCAGGGCAAGCTGGCGGCCGAAGTCCGGCCGGCTGGCGAGAGCCCCTGGTTCGTCACCGTGCAGGTGGGGGCCTTTCGCGCCGACCAGCTGCAGCGCGGGTCGACAGCGTCCCCGGTCACGAGCCTGCCTGTGACAATCGATCGCGCCGCCATCCGGCAGGTGCCCGAGGCGCCGTTCCAGGAGGCCCAGCGTGCCGTCGATCTGAGCCAGGCAGCGCGCATCGTCGCCGTGGGGCGCGGGATCAAGTCGAAGGAGCAGCTGCCGGTGGCCGAGGCGCTCGCCCGCGCGCTGGGCGCCGAGCTCGCCGCGTCGCGCCCCATTTGCGACAGCGGCTGGCTGCCGATGGAACGGCAGGTGGGCAGCTCGGGGCAGACGGTCGCGCCCCGGCTGTACGTGGCGCTCGGGATCTCGGGGGCCATTCAGCACCTGGTGGGCATGAAGGGTTCGCGCACCATTGTCGCGATCAACAAGGACGCCGACGCGCCGATCTTCGAGGTCGCCGACTACGGCATCGTCGGCGACCTGTTCGAGATCGTGCCCGCCCTCGTGGCGGAGCTGGAGAAGAAGTAGGCAGTTGTCAGTTGTCAGTGACGCGGGTTGCGCCGACAACTGACAACTGACAACTGATGAATCGCGAGACTCTCGACGTTGACGTGCTGATCGTCGGCGGCGGGCCGGCCGGCCTGTCGGCCGCGCTGCGTCTGGCGCAGCTGCAGAAGCAGCAGGGAGGGGCGCCGCTGTCGGTCGCCGTGCTCGAAAAGGCGCGTGACGCCGGCGCCCACATGCTGTCGGGCGCGGTGATCGACCTGTCGACGCTGCGCGATCTCGTGCCCGACTACCGCGAGAAAGGCGCGCCGCTGGCCGCCGAGGTCCGCCGCGATCGCGTCTGCTTCTTCACGCGGACGCGGAGTCTCCCGTTTCCGATCGTTCCTCCACCGCTGCGGAACCACGGCAACGTCATCATCTCGCTGAATCGGTTCGTGCGCTGGCTGGCGGGCCTGGTGGAGGCAGCCGGCGTCGATGTCTTCAGCGGCTTTGCCGGCCAGGATCTGCTCGTCGAAGGCGACCGGATCGTCGGCGTGCGCACCGGCGACCGCGGCGTCGACCGGCGCGGCGGGAAAAAGGCCACCTTTGAGCCGGGGGTCGACATCACGGCCAAGGTCACCCTGTTCTGCGACGGCGTGCGGGGGAATCTCACCAAGGAGCTGCTGCGCCGCTTTCAGCTCGGCCGGGGACGGCAGCCGGAGCAGTTCGCCATCGGCATCAAGGAACTGTGGGAGGTGCCCGCCGATCGGCTCGAGTCGGGCACGGTCATCCACTCGATGGGGTATCCGCTGCGGCAGGACGAATTCGGCGGCGGCTTCATCTACGCGATGCCTGAGGGACACCTGTCGGTTGGCTTCGTCGTCGGGCTCGACTACGCCGATCCGTTGTTCGATCCGCACATGGCGTTCAACCGCTTCAAGCAGCACCCGTTCGTGGCGGGGCTGCTGGCCGGCGGGCGGATGGTGTGCTACGGCGCCAAGGCGCTGCCCGAAGGCGGCTGGAACACGATTCCGCAGCCGTACATGAGCGGCGCGCTCATCGCCGGCGATGCCGGCGGGTTTCTGAATTCCATGCGGCTGAAGGGCATTCACCTGGCGATGCGCACCGGCATGCTGGCGGCCGAGACCGCGTTCGACGCCGTGCGGGCGGGCGACACGTCTGCGGCCGGCCTCGCCGGCTACCAGGACGCGATCGACGCGAGCCCCGTCAGGGCGGAGCTGTTTCCGGTGCGCAACGTCCATCAGGCGTTCGGCTGCGGGCTGGTGGCCGGCCTGGCGTTCGCCGGGCTGAATCTGCTGACCGGCGGCCGGTGGGTGCGGGACCTGCGCGGCACGCCGGGCCACCGTCGCCTGAAGACGCTCCCCTCGGACGGCGGCCAGGCTCCGGCATTACCGGCCCCCAGCAATGCCACCGGGGTGGATCGTCGCCTCACGTTCGACAAGCCGACGAGCGTGCATTACTCCGGTACCGCACACGAGGAGGACCAGCCGCCGCACCTGCTGGTCCACACCGAAGTCTGCGGGTCGATCTGCGGGCCGGAGTACGGCCATCCCTGCACGCGCTTCTGTCCGGCCAACGTCTACGAGATCGTCCAGGAGGCGGGCGGCCCGCGCCTGCAGATCAATGCCTCGAACTGCGTGCACTGCAAGACGTGCGACATCATGGATCCGTACGCGGTGATCACGTGGGTGCCGCCCGAAGGCGGCGGCGGGCCTCACTACGATGGCATGTAGGCGTGGCTGACGACTGGCGATCCTCACGCGTCAGGCGCCTGCAGGCGGCGGCGATCGCCGCGCTGGGCTACCGGCTGATCGACGCGCTGGGGCGCACGCTGCGGTGGCGCGTGGAAGGCCTGCACCACTTCGACGCGATCCGCGCTTCGGGCCGCCAGCCGGTCATGGCCTTCTGGCACGGGCGCATTCTGACCGCCTCCTATTTCTTCCGCCTGCGCGGCATCGTCGTGATCACGAGCGAGAACTTCGACGGCGAGTGGATCGCGCGGATCATCGAGCGGTTCGGCTACCGGACCGCGCGCGGCTCCACGTCGCGCGGCGCGCGCAAGGCGATGCTGCAGCTGGTGCGGGACATGCGCGAGGGCCGGCCGGCCGGATTTACCCTCGACGGCCCGCGCGGACCCTCGAGGGTCGCGCAGCCGGGCGCCATCTGGCTCGCCAGCGTGACCGGGAATCCCGTGCTGCCGTTTCACCTCGAGGCGTCGCGGCACTGGTCGCTGGGCAGCTGGGATCGCACCCAGATTCCCAGGCCGTTCAGTACCGTGGCGCTGGTCGTGGGCGAGCCGATGGCCGTGCCCGACGGTGCGGCAGACGAGGACCTCGAGCGATGGCGCATTGAGCTGGAGACACGGCTCCGGGCGCTCGAGCAGAGGGCGCTGGAGATGATCGGCCGCTGATCTACGGGACTTCCAGCCCGTTCGCGTCGTGATAGTGGCCGTGTTCGGGCGACCAGGTGCGCGTGGCGGTCGGGTTCCGCTCGGCGGTGAACGACGCGATGCCCACCAGAATGGCCGCGAGCACGGCGCCCCCGACCATCACGAGCAGCAGCCGGCCGCGCGTCGCCGGGTGCTCCGTGATGGCGTGGCACTTCTTGTACTTCCGGCCGCTGCCGCAGTGACACAGGTCGTTTCGTCCGGTCTTGGCCATATCGTTCTTCCTTCCGTGCCGCCGGAAGTCTATCATCGCCTGTTCGTACTGGAGGCTCCATGGCGCACCTTGCCACCGACCTGGCCGTGACACTCCCCGAGGATCGTCCCGGCATGCTGGCGAAAGCGGTGACCGCGGTCAGCGGCGCCGGCATCAACCTCGAAGGCCACGCCGAGATGGAGGGGGTCGTGCACGTGCTCACGACCGAGCCGGAAGGGACGAGGGGCGCGCTCGAGGCCGCCGGATTCCGTATCGTCCGGGAGCAGCAGGTCGTGCTCGTCTCGGTGGAGGACCGTCCCGGCTCGGCGGCCGGCATCTTCCGGCGGATTGCCGACGCCAAGGTGAATATCCGGTTCAGCTATCTGGCGACGCGCAACCGCCTGGTCATCGCGGCCGACGCCCTGCAGGATCTCGTCGCGGCGCTGTCGGAATGCTGACGCTCGTCACGTCCGATCGATTTGCCGATCACCTGAACCCGCCCGGTCACCCCGAGTGCGTGGAGCGCGCGGAGGTGATGCAGGTCGTCGCGTCCGAGTTCCGGCGGCACGGCGGCGTCGTCATCGAACCGCGGCAGGCCACCTGGGACGAACTGGCGCGGGTCCACGACCGCGACTACATCGGGCTCGTCCGGGAGACCGCGGGCCGGGCCGTCGCGCTCGACCCCGACACATTCACGTCGCCGGAGACGTACGACGTGGCGCTGCTGTCGGCGGGAGCGGCGGTGTCGGCCGTCGACCACGTGCTCGACGGGAAGCAGGGGACACGCGCCCTGGTCCTGTCGCGGCCGCCTGGCCACCACGCGGGACGGAGCCGCGCGATGGGTTTCTGCCTGTTCAACAACGTGGCGATTGCCGCCGCCCACGCCCGCGCGCGCGGCCTCGGGCGCGTGGCGATCGTCGACTACGACGTGCATCACGGCAACGGCACCCAGGCGGTGTTTTATGAGGACCCGTCGGTGCTGTTCATCTCCTCGCACCAGTTTCCGTACTATCCCGGCACCGGCGCCGCCGGTGAGATCGGCACCGGCGCGGGTGCGGGTTTCACGGTGAACTTTCCGATCGAGGCGGGCGCCACCGACGCGGATTACGAGCGCGTGTACGTGGCGGCGACCGCGGTGCTGAAGCAGTTCGCGCCCGATCTGGTGCTGATCTCGGCCGGCTTCGACGCGCACGCGGACGACCCGCTGGGGGGCATGCGCGTGACGACATCCCAGTTCGGCCGGCTCACCGGAATGATTGCCGGGGTGGCCGATGCGTGCTGCGAGGGGCGGCTGGTCGCGATCACTGAAGGCGGCTACGACCTGGCCGCACTCGCCGGATCGCTGCGCATCGTCGCCGGGGTGCTGGACGGCAGCATCGCATGCGCCGCGCTGCCGGTGCCGCAGGGACCCTCGCCGCGCGGCGACGCCTCGGTGGCCGCCGCGCGCGCGCATCTCGCCAGCTTCTGGACGATATAATCGAATCTGCAACGTCTTTAGTCTCGAGTCTTTCGTCTTTGGTGGACTAGAGACCAGAGACCACAGACCAAAGACTGGGTAATGTCCGACTACCGCCCCCAGGACCTCGACCGCAAGTGGCAGCAGCGCTGGGCGGCCTCGCGTGCCTTCGAGGTGACCGAGGACCCGTCGCGCCCGAAGTTCTACTGCCTCGAGATGTTCGCGTACCCGTCGGGGCACGCCCACGTCGGACACGTCCGCAACTACATCATCGGCGACGTGATGGCGCGCACCAAGCGGATGCGCGGCTACAACGTGCTGCACCCGTTCGGGTGGGATGCGTTCGGACTCCCCGCCGAGAACGCGGCCATCAAGGGCGGCATCCACCCCGAGGTCTCAACGCGCGGCAACATCGCGCACATGAAGGGGCAGTTGCAGCGCCTGGGCATCAGCTATGCCTGGGAGCGCGAGTTCGCGACCTGCGACCCGGAGTACTACAAGTGGAACCAGTGGCTGTTCATCCGGATGTTCGAGCGCGGGCTCGCCTACCGGCGCCGGTCGTCGGTCAACTGGTGTCCGAGCTGCCGGACCGTGCTGGCCAACGAGCAGGTCGTTGACGGCGGCTGCTGGCGGTGCGGCACGCCGGTCGAGACGCGCGATCTGGAACAGTGGTTCTTCCGCATCACGGCGTACGCCGACGAGCTGCTCGATGACACGGTGGCGTTGACCCGCTGGCCCGAGAAGGTGCTGACGATGCAGCGGAACTGGATCGGGCGCTCGGAAGGCGCGCGCGTGACGTTTGCCATGGAAGGCAACCCCTCGACGCCGATCGAGGTGTTCACG
Organism: Acidobacteriota bacterium; assembly: GCA_016213695.1. GTDB lineage: Bacteria > Acidobacteriota > Vicinamibacteria > Vicinamibacterales > UBA2999 > DATCJA01. The sequence goes on from JACQZV010000105.1 coordinate 15,222, forward strand.
ACGCGCATCGACACGATCTACGGGGCGACGTTCGTGCTGCTGGCGCCGGAACACCCGCTCGTCTCGAGCCTTGCCGACGCCTCGACCGATCCCGCGTCGTTCCGCCGGCAGGTGCAGGCCTTCCGCGCCCAGGACCGGGCGGCGCGGATGAGCGGCGCGGTCGAGAAGCAGGGATTCGACACCGGGGTCCGCGCGATCAACCCGTTCACCGATCAGCCGGTGCCCGTCTGGGTGGCGAACTTCGTGCTCGGCGAGTACGGCACCGGGGCGGTCATGGCCGTGCCGGCCCACGACGAGCGCGACTTTGAGTTCGCCCGCAAGTTCGATCTGCCGATCCGCGTCGTCGTGACGCCCGACGGCCGGCCGGTCGCGGCCGACGCGCTGGCGGGGGCGGCCGTCGCCTACGGAACGCTCGTCGACTCGGGCCCCTATTCGGGACTGCCGTCCGCCGAGGCGCAGAAGCGCATGGCGGCCGTGGCGCGCGAACGGGGCATCGGCGAGGCGACGATTCAGTACCGGCTGAAGGACTGGGGCATCTCCCGGCAGCGCTACTGGGGGACGCCGATTCCGATGATCTACTGCGACAAGGACGGCATCGTGCCGGTGCCTGACGACCAGCTGCCGGTGGTGCTGCCGCCGATGGCCCAGTTCACCGGCCGCGGCGATTCACCGCTGGCGCAGGTCCCCGAGTTCGTCCACGTGACGTGTCCGGCATGCGGCGGGGCCGCCCGGCGCGAGACCGACACGATGGATACGTTCGTCGACTCGTCGTGGTACTTCTACCGGTTTGCCGATCCCCGCAACGAGCGAATGCCGTTCGACCCGGCCCGGGTGAAGTACTGGCTGCCCGTGGACTTCTACAGCGGCGGCGTCGAGCACGCGATTCTGCACTTGATCTACTCACGGTTTTTCGCCCGCGTGTTCCGCGACATCGGCCTGGTGGATCACAGCGAGCCGTTCAGCCAGCTCCTGACGCAGGGGATGGTGCTCAAGGACGGCGCCGTCATGTCGAAGTCGAAGGGCAACGTGGTCGATCCCGATACGATGCTCCAGCAGTACGGGGCCGACGCGCTGCGGCTCTACGTCATGTTCGTCGCGCCCCCCGAAAAGGAAGTCGAGTGGAGCGACGCGGGGCTCGAGGGCAGCTTCCGGTTTCTCGCCCGCGTCTGGCGCCTCGTCGATCGCTGGTGCGAGACGGTCGGCGGCGCGGACGTGGTCCTCCCCGACGCCGGCGACTCCCTGAACGCGGCCGAGCGCGCGCTGCGCCGCAAGACGCACGAGACGATCCGGCGCGTGACCGCCGACATCGAGGAGCGCCAGCAGCTCAACACGGCCGTGTCGGCGATGATGGAGCTCGTCAACGATTTGTATGCCTTCAGCGAGCAGACCGTCACCGGCGGGCCGGCGCGCCGGCCCGACGCCGCCGCCCCCCGCGGGGGTGTGGCGGAACGCCGGGAGACGATCGGCGTGGTCCGCGAAGCGCTCGAGGCGCTGGTCCTGACGCTCTCGCCGTTTGCGCCGCACACCGGCGCGGAGATGTGGGAGCGGCTCGGGCAGGCGGTGACAGTGGCCGAGGCGGCCTGGCCCGCCTACAATCCCAGCGTCGCCCGGGCCGAGGAGATCGTCGTCCCCGTCCAGGTGAACGGGAAGGTGCGGAGCCGCCTGACGGTGTCCGCGCAGGCCTCCGAGCAGGAACTCGAGCGGCTCGCGCTGGCCGATCCGGCGGTGAGAACCTATACGAGCGGGAAGACCGTCCGGAAGGTCGTGGTCGCGCGCGGCCGGCTCGTGTCGGTCGTGGTTCAATAGGCGCGTCTGACATGCACAGAATCGTTGCCCTTATGGCGCTCGCCGCGCTCGCCACGCCGGGCTGCGGCTATGCGCTGGCCGGCCGGGGATCGTTTCTGCCGGCCTATATCCGGGTGGTCGGCATTCCGCAGTTCGTCAACAACACCGCCTTTTTCCAGGTGGAGCAGATCCTCACGGAAAAACTCAGGTCCGAGTTCATCGGACGCGGTCGATACACGGTCGTGACCGAGCCGGAAGGGACCGACGCCGTGGTCACCGGCACGGTGAGCTCGATCACGGTGCAGCCGGTGGGTTTCACCGAGCAGCAGCTTGCCTCGCGCTATCAGTTCACGCTGACGATGAACGTGGCGTTTACCGACGCGCGCACCGGGCAGGTGCTCTGGTCGAACAGCGCGTTGACCTTCCGCGAGGAATACGAGCTCAGCACCCGCAGCAATACGGCGCTCGAAGGCGCGACGTTTCTGAGCCAGGAGCGCAGTTCGTTCGACCGCATTTCCGATGACGTGGCGCGCACGGTGGCGACCGCGATTCTCGAAGCCTTCTGACACGGAGGTCATGCATGTCTGTCCCGGTGCGATCGGCTGCCGCCCTGCTGGGTGCGCTCGTCGTCCTCCCGTCCACGCCGCGCGCGCAGATCGCGGAGCAGCGGCTGCACCTCAATCCCGTCATCGCGAAGCTCGCCGAAGGCCGGACCGTGTACGGCCTGCAGGCGGGCGTCGACATGTCGATCGGGTCGGCGCGCACGGCCGCCCGGGCGCCGGCCGACTACGTCTACGCCGACATGGAGCACAACCCGCTGGATATGCCCGGGCTGTACCAGTTCCATCTGGCGATGGCCGACCGGGCCATGGTGCTCAAGAAGGGCAACCTGCAGCCGAACGTCGCGTTGATGGCGAGGTTCCCGCCCGAGGCCGATGAGTCGCAGTGGGTGGTCAAGCAGGCGCTCGACATGGGTCTCCACGGCGTCTTCTTCAACGGCGTTGATACGCCGGAGCAGGCCCGGCTCGCCGTCAGCTACATGCGCTACCCGCCGCGGCGCGACGCCAGGTACCCGCAGCCGAAAGGCGTGCGCGGCGCCGCCGCCGCCAACGCGACCTGGATCTGGGGCCTGACGACGGAGGAATACGAGCGGCATGCCGACCTCTGGCCCCTCAATCCCGACGGCGATCTGCTCGCGACAATGATGATCGAATCGGCCGAGGGCCTGGCTAACGTGGATCGGATCGCGGCCGTGCCGGGCGTCGGGTCGCTCTTCATTGGCGCCGCCAACGACCTGGCGCACGGCCTGGGCGTGCCGGCGGACCATCCCGACGTGGAAGCCGCGCGCCGGACGATTCTCGCCGCGTGCAAGGCGCACGCGATCGCCTGCAACATTACGGCCGCAAACGCGGACGAGATTGTCCGGCGGGTCGGCGAGGGCTGGCAGATGATCCGCACCACTGTTGCTGCGATCAACGCGGCTCGTCCGCGTTTGAAGGACCCGAAGACGGCGCCGCCGCCCGCCGACGCGTTTGTCCTGCCGCGCTGAGTGCCTGTCCTGACCCCTGCGGCGCTTCGCGCGCAGATCGCGGCGGACACGACCGCCTCGCTCTATCTGCTGGTCGGCGGGGACGAGGTCGAGAAATCGGCCGTGGCGGGCGAGTTCGCCGACTCGGTCGATGAGGGCCTGCGGGCGTTCAACGTCGATCGCGTGTACGGCGGGGAGGCAACCGCCGACGACCTCATCCAGGCCGCCGCCACTCTCCCGATGATGGCCCCCCGGCGGATCGTCATCGTACACGAGGCGGAGAAGCTCCTCATCCCGAAGCGCGAGTCCCAGGCGGCCGACGAGGAGCTCGAGCGGCTCGAGCGCTTCATTCAGGACCCGCCGCCGCATGCCACGGTCGTCTTCGTCTCCGGCGCGCTCGACGAGCGCCGCCGCGTCGTCAAGCTGCTGAAGAAGGAGGCGCAGGTCGTGGACTGCGGCACGGTGGGGGACGCCGGTGACGCGGAGCGCTGGGTCAAGGTGCGCGCCGCGCAACTCGGCGTGCCGCTCGACGCGGGCGCCGTGCGGGCGCTCGTCCAGCGCGCCGGACTCGACATCGCGGGGCTGCGCGGCGGTCTCGAGCGGGTCGCGCTCTATGCGGCGGGGCAGCCGGCCATCACCGCCGCCGACGTGCGGCAGGCCGTGCCGGCGGCGCCGGATGCACCAACCAACTGGGGTATCGCCAACGCGATCGACCGCCACGATGCGGCCGAGGCGCTGCACGAACTGCATGCGGCGCTCGACGCTGGCGACGTGCCGTTCCGTGTGCTCGGCCAGCTGCGCATCGCCGCGGAGAAGATGCCGCCTCCGCGGCTGGGGACGGTGATGGAGGCCATGCTCGAGGCGGACCTCGCCCTCAAGTCGTCCAGAGGAGACCCGCGCGTGCTGCTCGAGCGATTGGTGGTGGAGATGTGCTCGCCGAGGCGCCGGTGAGGACGGGCCACGGAGACACAGAGGCACGGAGACTGCCTGTCCTTATCTCCGTGTCTCCGTGACTCCGTGGCTTGTGGAGGTGAAGGGCTACGCGACGGCCTTGGTGAGCCGCTTCGCTATCCGCGACTTGTAACGGGCCGCGGTATTACGGTGGATGATGCCCTTGGTGGCCATCTTGTCCACGATCGAGACCGTGCGGCTGAGTGCCGCTTTCGCGGCGGTGAGATCCTTCGCGTCGAGTGAGGCGCGGATCGACTTGAGCGCGGTTCGCAGCTTCGACCGCATCTGCCGGTTCTGCTCGCGCCGCTTGACGTTCTGCCGGTTGGCCTTCAGGGCCGACTTCGTACGCTTTGCCATAAACCTGCAAATTGTACCTTAGCGCTGCACGATCTCGTACGAACCCGTTGCCGGCCGCTCGGTCGTGTAGTGCGCGACAGGCCGCCCATCGACGATTTCGATGCGTTTGTAGATGACCCGCTTGGCCAGGGCGGGTGAGCCCGCCGGCCGCTCCAGGTCGGCGGCAGCGCCCACCTTCCGGACGTACGCCCGGGTTTCCTGATACGGGGGCACGCGGCCGCCGTGGCGATCGACCGCGTCGGACCCCGCGTTGTAGGCGGCCAGCGCAAGCTCCTCGTTGCCTTCGTAGCGATCGAGCAGCTGCCGCAGGTAGGTCGTCCCGCCCCGGATGTTCTCGGCCGCGTCGTACGGATTGCGGACGCCCAGCTCGCGCGCGGTGGCCGGCATCAGCTGCATCAGCCCCATCGCGCCCTTCGGCGACGTCGCCCGCGCGTTGAACCCCGATTCCACCTGGATGACGGCCCTCACCAGATCGGGCCGGATTCCCTGCTGCGTCGCGTGTGCCTGCACGAGCGGCTCGAACGCCTCGCGTGTCGCGTCCGGGGCGGCCGGACGCGTCGTGCGGAAGGCGGGCGTGTCCGGCACGGAGTAGGTGGTCGCGCCCGGATCGAGCCGGCGATCGGACAGCACCAGCGTGCCGCCGGCGTCGCGCCACGCGTAGATCTGCGCCGAGGCGGCGGAGGGCCACGCGAGCGCGGCGGCCATCACGACAAGAGTGAGGAGTGGCATCAAGACGGAAATCGCTGAGCTGAAAGAGTTTACTACGGGTCAAGCCGGCGTCGCCCCGGGCCTGACTCCGATGCCGGTGTATCGGCTGGAAAAGAATCCGCCGACACCTGCTACGATTCACAGCACATATGGGCGCGTGGCAGCAGTGGGTGCGGCGGCCTCGGACGCTGTTTGTGCGAAAAGCCAGCTTCCAGGTCCACCTCTGGATCGGGATTGCGGTCGGGCTGTATGTGGTGCTGCTCAGCGTCACCGGCAGCGCCCTTGTGTTCCGGCGCGAGTTGGACCGCGCGTTCCGGCCGCAGGCGCCGCTGGTTGACGCCGCGCGGCCGCTCCTGTCGAAAGAGCAGCTGACCCAGGCGGCGCTCGCCGCCTATCCGGGCGCGACGGTCGAGCGGGTCGGCGGGACGCAGCGGCGCATGGCGCTCGTCCGCGTCGTGCTGCATCGCAACGGCGAGACGCTCGAGCGCGAGTTCAACGCCTACACCGGTGCGGATCTCGGCGAGCCGTTCCCCTGGAAGGCGCAGGCGCTGCTCACGCTGGCGGATCTGCACGACGACCTGCTGATGCTCGAGGACCGCCGCGGGCGCTTCTGGAACGGCGTCGGCAGCGTGCTCGTGACGCTGCTGTGCCTGACCGGCGCCGTGGTCTGGTGGCCCGGCATCAGGGGATGGCGCCGCGCGATATCGGTCAAGTGGGACGCCCGGTGGCCCCGGCTCAATTTCGACCTGCACAGCGCCATGGGCGTCTGGTTCTTTCTCATCGTCGCCATCTGGGCGATTTCGGGCATCTACCTGGCGTTCCCGGGACCGTTCACGTCAGCGGTCGATCGGATCTGGGGCGTTCCCGAGACGCTCGAAGCGCGCCCCGGCGATATCGCGCTCGAGTGGCTCGTGCGGCTTCACTTCGGGCGCTGGCGCAGCCATACGCTCAAAGTCGTCTGGGTGATCATCGGGCTGATTCCCGCCGCGATGTTCGTGACCGGCTTCGCGATGTGGTGGCACCGGGTGGTGCGCCGGCGCAGCCCGGCGGTAGAGCGGCAGCCGGTGGTCAATTATGCGCCGGAGCCACAGATCGAATAGTACGGAGGAGCCGATGTTGAGGCGTGATTTCGTGAAAGCGTCAGCCGTGATGGGCGCCGGAGCCGTCGCGGGCGAGATGGCGGTGGAGGCGCGCCGCCAGCACGCACCCGCCGTTGCGACACGTAAGCCGTTCCGCATCCTGATGGGCGGCTACAGCCCCGCGCAGAACGGCTTCAGCCTCGCCCTCAAGCGGATCGGCGATCGCCTCGCGGCCAGGTTCAAGGGCGACGTGGACGTGAAGTACGTCTACAACATTCTCGACCTCGGTTACCGCGGCGAGGACATCCTCTGGCTCGTCGAGAGCGGCGTCCTGACGCTCGGCTACCAGTCGAGCAGCTATCTGACCGAGCGCGTGCCCGACCTGGGCGTCGCCGACTTGCCGTTCCTCTTTCCGGATCAGGCGACGGCGCGCGCCGCGATGGACGGCCGGTTCGGGCGCGTCCTCGCCGAGCGGATTGAAGCCGGCATGGATCTGCGGATTCTCGGCTGGTTCGAGAACGGCTTCCGCCACGTGTCGAACCGCGTCCGGCCCGTGCGGATGCCGGCCGACCTGAAGGGGATGACGATCCGCGTGCTGCCAAGCAGGATCCAGGCGCGAACCTTCGAACTGCTCGGCGCGGTGCCGAAGATCATGGATCTCTCCGAGGTGATTGCGGCGGTCAAGGCGGGCACGCTCGACGCGCAGGAGAACCCGTTTCTCAACACGGTCACCTACGGCGTCCACAACTTTCACAAGTTTCACACGGCGTCGAATCACTTCTACCTGTCGCGGCCGATCTTCCTCCATCGTCCGACGTTCGACGCCTGGCCGCGCGAGCTGCAGGAGGAACTGCGCGCCGCCGTCGCCGACACCGTGGCGTGGCAGCGCGAGCTGCACATCAAGGAAGAAGACGACGCGGCCGCCGAGATCCGGAAGGTGGGCGGGGAGATCCTCGAGCTGACCCCCGCGCAGCACACGGCGTTTGTGGAGGCCGTCAGGCCGATCTACGGCGAGGCGAAGAGCCAGTACAAGCCGGAGCTGCTGCGCCTGGTCAATCTCTAAACTAGTCTTTGGTCTCTCGTCTTTGGTCTCTGGTCGCTGGTCTCTGGTGCCGACTGGAGACCAAAGACCACAGCCCAAAGACATTTACTTCAACACATCCGACAGGTCGTACGCGGCCACCCTGTTCTCGTTCATGTGCGGGACGACGGCGATGCGGCTCGCCGCGACGAATGCCAGGTCGGCCGTGCCCGGCATGAAGGTGCGCAGGTCGCGCGCCTCGCCGGCTGGCGACACCTGCATGACCTTGCCTTTGAGATAGTCCGTGACGATGTAGCCGCCGCGGCCGTCCAGCTCGACGCCGTCGATGTTGGCGAACGGCTTCGGCGTGATGAGTGTCTTCTGCCTGGTCTGCAGGTCGAGCGCGAACAGCCGTCCGGGCACGTCGGTCGAAAAGTCCGCCTTCGGCTTGCCCCAGCCACCGACGATCAGCCGGCCGCCGTCAACGAGGATCCCGTTCGGCCACTCGAGCTGCTCGCCTTCGGCGAAGACCGAGGCGGCGCCGTTCTTCACCGTATAGATCCTGTTGGCCATCATGTCCGACACGTACACCGTGCCGTCCGGGCCGGTGGCGACGTCGTTGAGAAACAGCGCGCCGGCGATCGTGGTCCGCGACGCGATCCGGCCGCTCGCGATGTCGATGCCGATCACTTCGTCGAGGTCGGCGGTCCAGAGCGTGCCGTCGTGGCTGCGGAGTCCCTTGGGTGCGTTCAGCCCCGTGACCCATTCGGCCGCGATGATTGTGCCGTCACCGCTCATCTTCACGATGCGGCCGTTGCCGTCGCGGCCGTCGGGCATGCCCACGATCTGCGAGCTGAAGATGAACCCGGAGGCGGGGTCCACGTACACGCTCTCGGGCGCGGCGATGCCGTCGGTGGCCGTCCAGCCCGCCGCCAGCGGGGGAGCGGGGGCCGCGGTCTCGCGTGCCTCCGGCGCCGGCGCGGCCGGAGGCGCGTCGCCGCGACTGCAGGCCGGGAGCAGGAGGGGCGCGCAGAGCGCCAGGGTCCGGGTCAGTCGTGTCGTGAACGTCATGAGTCTCCCTTGGTCAACAACGTGTCGATGATGCCACGGCTGGCCGCGAGCATCTCCTGAATCCTGGACGGATCCTTGCCGCCCGCCTCGGCGAAGTCGGGCCGACCGCCGCCGCCGCCGCCGACGATCGGCGCGATCTGCTTGACGACCTGGCCGGCCGGGACCCGCTTCGTCAGGTCGGGCGTGACGCCAACCACGATGACGACCTTGCCGTCGGCGGGCGAGGCGAGGATCACGACCCCGCTCTTGATACGCGACCGATGCTGGTCGACGAGCGCCCGCAGGCCGTCCTTGTCGAGGCCGGTCACCTCGCGGGCGACGAGTGTCACGCCGGCGACTGTGACGGTGTCGTCGGCGGCGGTGGCGCCGCCGCCGCCGAGCGCGGCCTCCATCCGGGCCTGCTGCAGCTGGCGCGCGAGCCGCTTCGCCTCGTCCTGCAGCGACGCCACGCGGGCCGCCAATTCGCCGGGCCTCGCGTTGAGGGCGACCGACAGACCGGCGAGTTCGTCGCGCTGCCGCTCGAAGACGGCGAGCGCCTCGAGGCCCGTGATGGCTTCGATCCGGCGCGTGCCCGCGGCGACGCCGGTCTCCGCCGCGACGGCGAAGAGGCCGATATCGCCGGTGGCGCGGACGTGCGTGCCGCCGCAGAGCTCCGTGCTGAAACCCGGCACCGAGACCACACGGACGCGGTCGCCGTACTTCTCGCCGAAGAGCGCCATGGCGCCGGCCGCAATCGCCTCCTGCGTGTCCCTGACGTCGGTCTGGACGGGCGCGTTCCGGACGACCTGCTCGTTGACGAGCCGCTCGATCGCCAGAATCTCGTCGCGGGTGAGCGGCGCGACGTGCGCGAAGTCGAACCGCAGCCGGTCGGGCGCCACGAGCGAGCCCGCCTGTTTGACGTGGGCGCCGAGCACCTGCCGGAGCGCGGCGTGGAGCAGGTGCGTCGCGGTGTGGTTGCGCCGGGTCGCATCGCGCGCCGTGGCGTCAACGGTCGCCGTGACGGGATCGCCGTAGACCAGCGCTCCTCGTGTGACGGTCACGGCGTGGAAGCGCGGGAATGCCGCGGCCTTGACGACGTCGGTCACCGACGCGTCGCCTCGCGGGCCGCCCACGTGTCCCGAGTCGGAGACCTGGCCGCCGGACTGCGCATAGAAGGGCGTCTCGGCCAGCGAGAGGAACCCGTCCTCGCCCTGCCGCAGTTCGTCGACCGGCCGCCGTGCCGCGTCGAGCAGTTCGACAACTTGTGTGTCGAGGGTGGTCACGTCGTAGCCGCGGAAGGCATCCGGCACCGACGCCAACCCGGGACGCGGCTGCCACGCGGCCTGCTCGCCAGGCGCCGAACCGCCGAACTTGCTCTTCGCACGCGCCTTGTCGCGCTGGCCCTCCATCGCGCGCTCGAAGCCGGCACGATCGAGGATGAGCTTCCGCTCCTCGATCATGTCCTCGATGAAGTCGCGCGGCAGCCCGAAGGTGTCGTACAGGCGGAACGCCGCGTCGCCGGCCACGGCCTGGCCGCCGGCCGCGGCCTTGTCGAGGACCTCTTCCAGGCGTGGCAGCCCGCTCACAAGCACGGCGTCGAACCGCTCCTCCTCACTCCGGACCACGCGGACGACCGCGTCGCGCTCCGCCTTCAGTTCCGGGTAGGCCTCGCCGAACTCCCGGACGAGCGTGTCCACGAGCGTGTGCAGGAACGGTTCGGTGATGCCGAGGCGCTTGCCGTGGCGCATCGCGCGCCGCATGATCTTGCGCAGCACGTAGCCGCGCCACTCGTTCGACGGGACCACGCCGTCGGCGATCAGGAACGTCATGGCGCGGGTGTGGTCGGCGACCACGCGCATCGACACGTCGGCCGGCGTCATCGAGCCGCCGTAGCGGAGGCCGGCGCGTGCCCCGATCGCCGACAGGAGCGGGGTGAACAGGTCGGTGTCGTAGTTGGAGAGCGACCCCTGCAGGACGGCGGTGATCCGTTCGAGGCCCATGCCCGTGTCGATCGACGGCGCCGGGAGCGGCCGCAGGGTGCCGTCCGCCTGCCGGTCGAACTCCATGAAGACGTTGTTCCAGATCTCGATGTAGCGGTCGCAGTCGCATTCGAGGCCGCGGCAGCGGCCGCCGCCCGCCTCGGCGGCGCAGGGCAGGTCGGCGCCGCGGAAGTAGTAGATCTCGGAGCAGCGGCCGCACGGGCCGGTCTCGCCCATCTGCCAGAAGTTGTCGGCCGGCCCGAGCTCGCCGATCCGGGCGGGCGGCAGGAACGCCGCCCAGATGTCATAGGCCTCCCCGTCGCGGGGGACGCTGGCGTCCCCCCTGAAGACGGTGGCGAACAGCCGCTCGGGGGGCAGCTTCCATTCCGTCGTCAGCAGTTCCCAGGCAAACGGGATCGCGTCCGTCTTGAAATAGTCGCCGAAGGAGAAGTTGCCGAGCATCTCGAAGAACGTGTGATGCCGCAGCGACGGTCCGACATTCTCGAGGTCGTTGTGCTTGCCGCTGACGCGCATGCACTTCTGGGCGGTGGCGGCGCGGGCGTAGCCGCGCTTCTCGCGTCCGAGGAACGTGTCCTTGAACTGGTTCATGCCCGCGTTGGTAAAGAGCAGCGTGGGGTCGTCGTGCGGCACGAGGGACGAGCTGGAAACGATCCGGTGCTGCCGCCGCTCGAAGTAGCTCAGAAACGAGCGGCGGATCTCGTTGGCGGTCACTGGAACCTATTGTAAACAGGCCTGCGGGTGAACGGGACGACGACCGCTACTCGCGTTCGTCGGCGCCGCGGCGGCGGCGGCGGATGGCGGCCTGCACCCGGGCCGCGTCGAACCCGCGCGCCATCAGGTAGCGCTGCACGCGCCGGACGGCCGCCGGTTCGTCGAGCGTCTGCCCGCCCCGCAGGCGCGAGTCGAGCGCCCGTGCCAGCAGCGCCTCCTCGTCGATGTCGGCGAAGACTTCGGCGACGCAAGCAGCGGCGACCTCCCGGGCGATCCCCAGCGCCTCGACCTGACGCAGGACGCGCAGGCGGCCGCGCCGCTTCACGTGCGCTTCGGTCCGCGCGCAGGCCAGCGCCGTGCGGCGGTCGTCGAGCGAGCGGTCGCCGCGCAGCCGGTCGACGGCGTGCTCGATGTCGTCAGGAGGGAACTGGCGCCGGGCGAGGCGCAGGCGCAGCTGCGCTTCGCTGAGCTCCCGGCGCGCCAGCATGCGCAGGCCGGTGAGGTACGCGTCAGCCACGCGTCAATTGTAGCTGGAGGGGCGAGGCTAGCTGCCGCCGAAGCGCGTGATGGACGGCGCGCCGCCGGGCCCGGCGGCGGCCCGGGCCATCTCGTCGCGCGCCAGGTCGGAGGTCGTCGTGATGCCCTGCAGGCGCAGCTTGAATTCGTCGGCGTTGCTCGCCCAGCGGAGCGCCTCATCCCGCGACACGAGCTTCTGCTCGTACAGCCAGTAGATCGACTGGTCGAAGCTCTGCATCCCGTACTGCGACGTCCCCTGCGCGATGGCGCCGCGAATCAGATGCGTCTTCTCCTTGTCGATGATGCAGTCGCGGATGAGCGGGGTCACGATCATCACCTCGACCGCGGGCACGCGCCCCTTGCCGTCGGCCTTCGGAATCAGCCGCTGCGACACGACCGCCTTGAGCACGCTGGCCAGCTGGAGGCGGACCTGCTGCTGCTGGTGCGGCGGAAATACCGAGACGATGCGGTTGATGGTTTCGGTGGCGTCGAGCGTATGCAGCGTGGAGAAGACCAGGTGGCCGGTCTCCGCGGCCAGCAGCGCCGTCTCAATCGTCTCGTGATCGCGCATTTCGCCGACGAGGATGACGTCGGGGTCCTGGCGCAGCGCGCTGCGCAGCGCGTGCGCGAACGAGTCGGTGTCGATGCCGACCTCGCGCTGGCAGACGATCGACCGCTTGTCGCGGTGGAGATACTCGATCGGGTCCTCGATCGTCATCACGTTGACCGTGCGGTTCGCGTTGATCTCGTCGACCATCGCGGCGAGCGTGGTGCTCTTGCCGGAGCCGGTGGTGCCGGTGACGAGCACCAGTCCGCGCTCCTCGTGGGAGATCTTCTTGAGGACCGGCGGCAGCGTCAGTTCGGGGATCGTCAGCACCCGGATGGGGATGACCCTCAGCGTCATGCCGATCGTCCCGCGCTGCCGGAAGGCGTTGCAGCGGAACCGGCCGAGGCCGGCCACGCTGTAGGCGAGGTCGACCTCGTGGCTCTCCTTGAACTTCTCCTGCAGGGCCGGCGGCAGCACGGCCGCGATGATCGCCCGCATGTCGTCGTCGTCGAGGCGCTTGTCCTGCGACACGGGGGCCAGGTCGCCCCGGACGCGAATCATCGGGTAGCTGCCGGCCTTGAGATGCAGGTCCGACGCCCCGCGCTCAACCGCGACTTTCAGCAGATCGTTGACGTTCATACTGCCCACTGCCCACTGCTCACTGCGCTCTGTCTTATCGGCGCCTCGCGGCCCCGGAAGCAGTGGCGGCCGGGGCGTGGACCGGCTGCAGCCACCCGTGCGTGTCCGGCGCTTCTCCCCGCACGATCTGGAAGAACCGCTGCTGCAGCGCCTCGGTGATCGGCCCGCGCCGGCCCCGGCCCACGGCGATGCGATCGACCGACCGGATGGGCGTGACTTCCACGGCCGTGCCGGCGAAGAAGACTTCATCGGCCAGGTAGAGCGTCTCGCGGGGCAGGGCCTGCTCGCGGACTTCGAATCCGAGGTCGCGCGCAATGGTGATCACCGAATCGCGCGTAATCCCCCACAGCACCGACGAGGAGATCGGCGTCGTGTAGATGACGCCGTCGCGCACGATGAAGATATTCTGGCCGCTGCCTTCGCTGAGGTTCCCGCTCGTGTCGAGGGCGATCGCTTCGGCGTAGCCGTCGACCACGGCCTCCATCTTGATGAGCTGCGCGTTGGCGTAGTTCGCCACGCTCTTGGCCATGGCCGGCGTCGTATTGGGCGCGTTGCGCGCCCAGGTGCTCACCTTGACATCGAGTCCTTCCTCGATGGCCTCCTTGGTGAAGTAGGCGCCCCACTCCCACACCATGATCGCCACGTCGACCGGGCAGGCGCTGGCGTGGACGCCGAGCGAGTCGTACCCCCGGTACACGAGCGGGCGGATGTAGCACGCGCGGAACCCGTTTGCCTGGATCGTTTCCATGACGGCGTCGGTCAGCGCCGCCTGGCTGTACGGCACGTCCATCCGGTAGATCCGCGCCGAGTCGAACAGGCGGCGCAGGTGGGCGTCCAGGCGGAAGCAGGCGGACCCCTGCTGTGTGTCGTAACAGCGCGCCCCTTCGAAGATGCCGCTGCCGTAATGAATGACGTGCGACGCGATGTGAATCTTTGCGTCCTTCCAGTCCACGAAGGACCCGTTCATCCAGATCGTGCCTGTGCCCGGAAAAGCCATCGTCCTGCTCCTGTCTATCCTCTGATCCTATATCGTCGGCGGCAGGCGGACCTACAGATCCGCGGCGAGGTCGGGGTCGGCGGGCGCCTACTGGTTCTCGCCGCAGAAGGGGCAGCGGGCGGCGCGGGCGGGCAGGGGCTTCCGGCAGTGCCAGCAGAAGCTCGGCTGGGGCGTCTCGCGGGCCCGCAGCCGCACCTGGATGTCGGCGACGTTCTCGGTGGCCGCCGGGGGCGGCGGCGCGGCGCCCGCGCGCGCGGCTTTGCGCGGCTTCGACCCGCGCGCGGCCAGCACGTCGCTCAGCAGTTCGGCGGCGCGCTGATACCGCATCGTCAGGTCGGGATGGAGCGCCTTGAGCACGATGTCGTTGATCGCGCGCGGAATCCGGCTGTTCTTGAGACGGGGCGCGGTCACCAGCTCGCCGCGCATCAGCCGGTCGTGGTCGGCGGGCGCCGGCGTCTCGTACGGCAGCGTACCGGTCAGCATCTGGTACATCGTGACGCCGATCGAATAGACGTCGCTGGCAAAGACCGCCTTGCCATGGAACTGCTCCGGCGCCATGTAGGGCGGGCTGCCGATCACGGTGGTGCCGTGGGCCGCGATTTCCAGCAGGCGCGAGGTGCCGAAGTCGGTGACCTTGAGCATGCCGGCCTCGGTCACCAGCATGTTGCCCGGGCGCAGATCGCGGTGCAGGATGCCGGCCCGGTGCGCGTGGTCCACCGCGTTGCAGATCTGGCAGGTGAAGTCGAGCGCGCGCTTCAGTTCGAGCGCGCCCTCGCGCAGGATGATCTGCTCGAGCGTCTCGCCGGCGACGTATTCCATCACGATGAAGAAGACGTCGTCCTGTTTTTCCGCCGTGAGCACCGTCACGATGTTGGGATGGCTCATGGAGGCGAGCAGCCGCGGCTCCTTGAGCATGTCGGTGAAATCGGGGTTCTGCTTGTGGGGGACCTTGAGGGCGACCTTCTTGTCGATCCACGTGTCTTCGGCGAGGTACACGGACCCGAAGCCGCCGCTGCCCAGGGGAGACAGGATGCGGTACTTTCCGATCACCTGATCGCGAAAGAACACCGACGGATTATACAGGTGCAATCGCGGTCAGAACTCGCGCCAGAGCGCAAACAGCGCCGAGAGCGCGACGAGGGCCATGGCGTCGGCGCGGAGCGTGCGACCGCCGAGCGTCACCAGGCGGCACGCGGCCGCCCCGCGTTCGACTTCTTCGCGCGTCCAGCCGCCTTCGGGTCCGACGACCGCGGTGGTCTCGCGCGGCGGCAGCGGCGCCAGCTCCCCGAGCGGCGCCGCGTCGGCCCCGGCCGACGGTTCGACGAACATGAGGCCCGGCCCCGGGAGCGTCAGCGCCGAGAGCGCGGCGGCGGCGTCGGCAAACGTCCGCGGCTCGAGAATCGGCGGCACCGTGGCGCGGCCGCACTGCTTGGCCGACGCGATCGCCACCCGCGCCCAGCGCTCGCGGCGGCGGCCCCGGGCGAGCGAGGCCAGGGTCACTTCGCTGCGTGCCGTGACGACCGGCAGTACGGCCGCCACACCCATCATCACGGCGTCCCGTACGACGTCGTCCATCTTGTCGCCCTTGAGCACCGCCTGGGCGAGCGTCACCGCCACCCGCGGTTCGGGCGCGGGCGCGCACGCGGCGCCGACCCGGACGCGGACCTCCGCCCTGGACAGGCTGTCGACGAGCGCCTCGAACTCCCCGCCGCGGCCGTTGAAGACCCGAATCGCGTCGCCGGGCTCCAGGCGGAGCACGCGCGTCAGGTGCGCCGCCTCCTCCGCGGGCAGGGCGACGAGATCGCCGTCGTGGTGGGCCAGGGGCGTATAGAATCGCGGGGTCACCGGGAGATTACGGTAGCATCTTCGCGGGAGGTAGAGGATGAAGCGCCTGCTGTTCCACGTTGCGCGTGTGCTGGTCGTGCTGCTCGTCGTGCCGCCGCTCGCTGGCGCGGAGGTCTCGCGCGTCGACATCACGTCGCGCCGGGATGTCGCCGGCGGCCGGTCGTTCGGATCCGTGGGCCCCTACGAACGCCTGGCCGGCAGGATCTTCTTCGCCATCGATCCGGCCAGCAAGCGGAATCAGGTGATTGCCGACCTCGACAAGGCACCGAGGAGCGCCCAGGGCGCCGTCGAGTTCTCAGCCGACATCGCCATCTTCAGGCCGCGGGATCCGGCCAGAGGCAACGGCATCGCCCTCTTCGACATCGTCAATCGGGGCGGGACGGTCGCGCTCAACGTGTTCAGCGGCCCGGTGACAAACACGCCCGAGGGTGAAGCGGGCGACGGCTTCCTGCTGGCGCGCGGGTACACGATCGTGCAGGTCGGCTGGGAGTTCGACGCGCGCCGGGAGGGTGCCATTCGCATCGACGCGCCGCCCGCGACCGGCGTCACCGGCCTGGTGCGTGCCAGGTTCATCCCGAACAACCGCGACGCCGCGACCGTCGGAGACCTCGTCGGCTACATGCCGGCCGAGCCGAACTCGCCGCAGAACACGCTCCGCGTGCGGACGGTGCTCGGCGCCGCATGGACGACTGTGCCGCGCGACCGGTGGACGCTCGCCGGCAACACCGTCACGCTCGCGGGGGGGTTCGAGGCTGGGCAGACCTACGAGATCGCGTACCTGGCGACCAACCCGCCCGTGGCCGGCCTCGGCTTTGCCGCCGTGCGCGACGCGGCCGCCTGGGTCAGGAACACGCCGGGGGCGGCGGTCTCCGCGAAATATCTGCTGGCGTTCGGGTCGTCGCAGACCGGCCGCTGGGTGCGTGATTTTCTGTATGAAGGCTTCAACAGCGACGAGCGCAACCGCCAGGTGTTCGACGCGGTGATGCCGCACCTGGCCGGCGGCGGGGGCGTCGTGCTCGACGAGCGGTGGTCGACACCCACGTCGCTCCTGATGGAAACGGCCACGCACTTTCCGTTCGCCGACGCCAGGATGCGCGACCCGGTCACCGGCGTCGAAGAGGGGCTGCTGGAGAATCCGCGCGCGGCCGAGCATCAGCCGAAGATCTTCTACACCTACTCGGACACCGAGTACTGGGAGCGCAGCGTCGCGCTGACGCACACGACGCCGGACGGGTCGAAAGATATTACGCCGCCGGCGAACGTCCGGCTCTACCACCTGGCGGGCGCGCCGCACAACAGCGGCCCCTTCCCGCCGGCGAGGGCGAACGGTGAAGCCACCGACAACCCGTACGAGAAGCGGTGGGCGATGCGGGCGCTGCTTGTGGCGATGGAGAAGTGGATGCGCGACGGCACGCCGCCGCCGCCGAGCCGGTATTCGCGCCTCCAGGACGGCACGCTCGTCCGCGCCCGGGATCTGGCGTTCGCGGTGCCGGGCGTGAGTTCGCCCCGCGCGGCGTACGCGGGCGTGCGCGGCACGAACCGCCTCCTGTCGCGCGACGGCGCGGGCGCGCCGCTGCCGCTGCTCGTGCCGCAGGTCGATCGCGACGGCAATCCGAAAGCCGGTCTGCGGATGCCGGACGTCGCCGTGCCGCTCGCGACCTACACGGGATGGAACTTCCGCAACGCCCGGATCGGCGGGACGGAGCAGTTCTTTCCGCTGGCCGGTGCGTACGTCCCGTTCGCGGCGACCAGAACCGACCGCGAGCGGACCGGCGATCCACGGCCGTCCATCGGGGAGCGCTACCAGTCCCGCGAGCAGTATCTGAAGCAGGTGCAGGACGCCGCCGCGCCGCTCGTGAAGGACGGGTACCTGCTGGCCGACGACGTCGCGGCCATCGTCGCGCGCGCGGGCGAGCACTGGGATCTGCTGACGCGCCGCCCGACGACGACCGCGCGGGCCGAGCGGTAGGCGACCGGCCAAGGAGGCGTCATGCGTCAGACGTGGAAGATGGTGGCCGGCATCGGCCTCGCGATCGTCGCGTCGGAGCGGCCGTTCGCGCAGGGCGTCGTCATGCAACGTAACCTCTCGCTCGGGATGGCGAGGACGATTGCCGACGCCGCGCAGGCCGAATGCAAGTCGAAGGGCTACAACACGTCGGTCGCCGTGGTCGATCGCGCCGGCCAGGTGCTGGTGATTCTCAGAGACGAGCAGGCGACGGCGCAGACGGCCGAGATGGCGCGGCGGAAGGCGTACACCGCACGCATGTTCCGCATCCCGACGCTGGAGTTCCAGAAGCGGACCGAGGAAGACCAGGGACGTGCGGCGCAGCGCGATCTCTCGGACATTCTGGCGCTGAGCGGCGGCGTGCCGATTCAGGTGGGGACCGACACGATCGGGGCGGTCGGCAGCGCCGGCTCGACGCTCGAGACCGACGATGCCTGCGCGAGGGCCGGGATCGCGAAGGTCGCGGGGCTGCTGAAGTGAGCCCGGACGCCGCGGAGCGGCCGATGGACATTGTCGCGAAACTGGAGGCGACACGATCCCGCACGCTGGCGTACTTCGAGCTGCGCGATCCGCTGCTCGGCCGGACCTACGGACCCGGCAAGTGGCCGGTCCGGTTCATCCTGCATCACCTCGCGGATGCGGAGACCGTGCTCTTCGATCGGATTCGCCGCGTGATCAGCGAGCCGCGGCGAGTGCTGTGGGCGTTCGACCAGGACGCCTGGGCCAGGGGCCTCGACTATGCCGGGATCCCGCTGGATGTCTCACGACGGATCTACGATGCCGTGCGCACGGGCGTCGTTCATCAGGCGCGGCAGCACTACGAGCGAAGCGGCCACCTCGAGTTCGTCCACAGCGAGACCGGCGTGCGAACGCTCAGAGACGAGTTCGACAAGGTGGTGTCGCACAACGAGCGGCATCTGTCGCAGATCGAGGCGGCCCTCCGCGAGTCGTGAGCCGTTCGGACGGGGACGCCTGATCTAATGCTTGATCAGCGCGAGCAGCTCGCCGACGTCCTTCGGGAGCCCGGTGCTGAGGATCTCGGCGCCGGTCGGCGTCACCAGGATCGTGTCTTCGACGCGGATGTGCAGGTGCTCGTCGGGGATGTCGACGATCGGCTCGATCGCCAGCACCATCCCCGCCTCGAACGGCAGCGACCAGTCGCCGACGTCGTGCACCGACAGCCCGACGTAATGGCCGACGTAGGCATACCGCGGATCGAATCCGTTCTTCCGGAAGATGTCCTCCGCGATCTGCTGCACGACGCCGCGCGTCACGCCCGGGCGGATGGCGGCGATGATCGCCTTCTGGGCGTCGAGGTCGGTCTGGTAGGCCTTCCGCTGCGCGTCGGTGAAGCGCCCTGACACCGGCCACGTCCGGGTGATGTCCACCGTCAGGTAGTCGAGCGACCCCGCGTAATCCATGACCACCAGCTCGCCGGCGCTCATGCGGCGGCCGTTGTCCTCGTAGTGCCACTGGTTGCCCATCGGGCCCGATCCGACGATGGCGGGGTAGGCGGCGCCCTGCATGCCGTGCGCGAGCAGCCAGTGCGTGGCTTCCGCCTCGAGCTCGTACTCGAAGCGGCCGGGCGCCGTCGCTTCGATCGCGCGGCGCATCGCCTCTGCGCTCGTCCGGCCGTTGTACCGGAGGATCTCGATCTCCCGCGCCGTCTTGATCAGCCGCAGGCGATCCAGGTGCGGCGTGACGTCCTGGAGGGTGTAGTAGGGAAACTGCTCCCGCAGCGAGGCAATCCGCTGGGCGTCCTCGGTCGGCTGCTGGGCGAAGGGGTTGCCGAGGCGCCGCGCCGTGTTGATGGCGACGTCGGTGCGGCCGTGGTTCACCTCGTCGCGTTCCGAGAGCCGCGTCCAGAGCGTGTCGCTGCCGGGCGTGGCCCGCCGGCGGGCGAGGACCTCGTGCAGGTTCTGCAGCGACTGAACGGAGGTGAAGCCGTGCGCGCGCGGGGCGTCGGCTTCTTCGAGCCAGTTGGCGCCTTCGTACCGAATCTGTGTTGCGCTCAGCTTCGGCAGAAACAGGTGCGCCTCGCCGGAGGCGGCGTCCATGACGAGCGCCGCGTTCAGCGACTCGTTGCCGGTGAGGTAGAAGAAATCGTTGTCCTGCCGGAAGCGCAGCCCCGGCGTCGGCGTCGTGGCGCCGAACAGCACGAGCGTGCCGCGCTGCAGCAGGCCGGCGAGGCGCTGGCGCCTGGCCGCGAACTCCCCGGGCGGGTAGCCCATGCGCTCGGCCGCGGGCGCGGCGGCCCAGAGCGCGGCGAGCAGGACGACCGGGGTCAGGCGCGCCGCAACGTGACGCACAGCCATTCTTCCTCCTCGGTTCGCGCGGCCACCGTGAGATCGGCGTAGGCCGCCAGGACGTCGGCCGCCTCGTCGCGCGTGAAGCCGCTGAGGATGAGGTGCGCACCCGGCGCGGCCAGGTCGTGGAGGCGCGGGGCGGCATCCCGCAGGAGCGCGCCCGTGAGGTTGGCGATCACTACGTCGAACGGATCGAGCGTCACGGACCGTACGTCGACGTGGCGCAGGCTGACGTCGGCGCCGCGGTTGAGCGTCAGGTTCTCCTGCGCCGCGTGAAACGCATTCGGGTCGTCATCGATGGCCAGCACGTGCGCGGCGCCGAGGCGGCTGGCGGTAATCGCGAGCAGTCCCGACCCGGTGCCGACGTCCACGACACGGCGCCCCGTGAGATCGACCTGCTGCAGCGCGGCCAGGCACAGCCGGGTGGAGGCGTGATGGCCCGTCCCGAACCCCATCGAGGGACGGATCACGACGACGAGCGGCCGGTGCAGCTGCGCGGCGCCGGCGTCGGCGGGGGCCAGCGGCTTCAGGCGGCCGGTGTGCGGCACGTCCCAGGGCGGCGCCACGATCGTGTTGCCGACCTGCACCGCCCGCAGCTCGGCCTGCGACTTGGCGACCCAGTCCTCGTCGGCCACGTCGTGCGGGCGGATGGACATGTCAGGAAACTCCCGTGTCAGGGCTTGCGCGGCTGCGTCCCGGTCCGCCGCGGTGCTGAAGAAGACGCGCCACGCGCCCGGCTGCGACGTTTCGTCGATCGCGGCCACCTTATAGTCGAGGAGCGCCGCCTGCAGCAAATCAGGCTGCCGTGGCGGACTGACATCGAGGGCCGGCCAGGTCCGCATACGCTAGCCGAAGATGTCCTTCACCCGGTCGAACAGCCCCCGCTCGCCCTGCTCGCTGACCGGCGTCGGCTCGAACCGCTCGTGCGGGAGCGAGGCGGCCAGCTCCTCGAGCAGCGTCTTCTGCTCGCGGGTGAGCTTGTTCGGGGTGACGACCGTGACGGTCACGAGCAGGTTGCCGCGTCCGCGGCCGCTCACCTCGGGCAGGCCGCGGCCGCGCAGGTTGAACGTGGCGCCGCTCTGCGTCCCCTCGGGCACGTGGAACGGCTCTGGTCCGTCGAGCGTGGGGACCTGGATGTCGCCGCCGAGCGCGAGCGTTGTGAAATTGAGCGGCACCTGGCAGAACAGGTCGTTGCCGTCGCGCTGGAAGAAGGGATGCTCCTGGACGTGGATGACCACGTACAGGTCGCCGGGGGCGCCGCCCGACGGCCCCGCCTCGCCCTCACCGTTGAGGCGCAGCCGCTGCCCGGTGGCAATGCCGGCGGGAATGCGCACCGTGAGCTTGCGCTCCTTCTGCACGCGGCCGGCGCCGCGGCACGTGGCGCACGGCTTGGTGACCATCGACCCGGCGCCGCGGCACGAGCCGCACGTCCGCGCGAACGTAAACGGCCCCTGCTGCAGACGGATCTGGCCGCGCCCGTGGCACTGCGGACAGGTGGCCGGCTTCGAACCGGCCGCGGCGCCGCTGCCATGGCAGGTGCCGCATGTCTCCTGCCGCGGAATCTGGATGGCCGTCTCGGCGCCCCTGGCCGCTTCGTCAAACGAAATCTCGAGGTCGTAGCGCAGGTCCGAGCCGCGCTGGGGCCCGCGCCGGCGCCCGCCGCCGAAGACGTCGCCGAAGCCGAACATGTCGCCGAGGCCGCCGAGGATGTCCTCAAAGCCGCTGAACACCGTCGGATCGAATCCGCCGGTCGCGGCGCTGCCGAGGCCCGCGTGGCCGAACCGGTCGTACATGTGGCGCTTGTCGGCGTCGGCGAGCACGGCGTACGCCTCGGCCGCTTCCTTGAACTTCTCTTCCGCGTCCGTGTTGCCGGGATTGCGGTCCGGGTGGTGCGTGAACGCGAGCTTGCGGTAGGCGCTCTTGATCTCCTGGTCGGTTGCCTGGCGGGAGACGCCGAGCACCTCGTAGTAGTCGCGCCGGCTCACGCCTTCGCCACCTTGACCATGGCGGGGCGCAGCAGCCGATCGCCCAGCATGTACCCCCGGCTGAGCTGTTCGATCACTTCACCTTCGCGATGCGTGGCGCTCGCCTCGTGGACCACCGCCTGGTGGACGTGCGGGTCGAAATCGGCGCCGACCGCGTCGAAGGCCGTCACGCCCCGCTTGCGGAGCAGGTCCACCATCCGGCGGTGAATCAGCTCGACGCCCTGCCGGTAGGCATTGGGGACCGAGCCCGCCGGCGCCTCGAGCGCCCGCTCCAGGTCGTCCACGATCGGGAGCAGATCCTCGACGGCCCCGGCCACGGCGGCGTCAGCCTGGTCGCGCCGCTCGCGGTCGACGCGCTTCCGGTAGTTGTCGAACTCCGCGGCCAGACGGAGCAGCCGATCCTGCAGGGCGTCCTTCTCGCGCTGCAGTCCGGCGAGCGCGTCCGCCGCCGGGGTCGGGGGCTCGCCGGCCGGCGCGTCGGCCGACGACGCATCGTGCACCGCTTCAGCGGTTGTCGACCGGCGACTGATGTCGGTGTCGTCGAAAGCGTCCATGCGTCCTGACTGTGGCTACTGCGAGTCGCGCAGCACGCGCGACACAGCCTGCGTGGTTTCGTCGACCAGCGCGATCGCGCGCGAGTAGTGCATCCGCGTCGGGCCGATCACCCCCACCGTCCGCACGGCCGTGCCGTCGACCGCCGTGGACGCGATCAGACTGAAGGGCCGCAGGCCGGGCGCGGCGTGTTCGGCGCCGATCACGACGGTGAGGCCGGGGCCGTCGATGTACTGGTTCAGCAGGTGAACCATCCGCTCCTTTTCCTCCATCATCTCGAGCAGCGTCCGCAGCGTGGTGAGCGACACGCCGGGCTGCGCATGGGCGGGCAGCAGCGAGGCGGCGCCTTCCGCGTAGAACGTGTGCTGCCGGGGCATCTCGGCCAGCGTCGACCGCGCCAGCCTGAGCGCGCGCGCCAGCAACTGGTCGTACAGCGTCCGTTCCTGCTCGAGGCGCGCCAGCACCGCCTCGCGCACGTCCGGCAGCGGCAGGCCGGCGAATTCCCGATTGAGATAGTTGCCGGCGTGGACCAGATCGTCCGCGCTCACATCCTCGCCCGCGTCGATCACCTTCTGCGTGATCTGGCGGCCTCGCGAGATGACGACGACCAGCACGCGCGAGCCGCCGAGCGGGACAAACTCGATCCGCTGGAGCACGGCGGCCGGCGTGCCGCACAGCGCGAAGCCGACATGGTGCACCGCGCGGGAGACCAGGTGCGACGCGCTGGCCAGCAGATCCTCGACGGCCAGCGACCGCTCGGCCCACTCGCGCAGCCGCGTCTCAACGCCGGCCGACGGCCGCGTGCGCTTCCGGCCATCGAGCAGCATGTCGACAAACACGCGGTAGCCCCGATCGGTCGGCAGCCGCCCGGCCGAGGTGTGCGGTTGATGAACGTATCCCTCGGCTTCGAGCTGCGCCAGGAGGGTGCGGATGGTCGCTGATGACACGCCGAGCCCGCTGCGCCGCGCCAGCACCTGCGACGCGACCGGCTCGCCTGTTTCCGTATATTCCCGGACGAGCGCGGCCAGCAGCCGGCGCGACCGGTCGGGCAGTTCGTAAGAACCCATTGTCTGTCAGACGCTTAGCGTGTCTTTCAATTATACCCTTCAGGCTTCGGGCTTCGGGCTATGGGCTTCTGGCCTCGGGCCTTCGCGCCACGCCGTCACGGCGGGGGCACCGCATAGAAGTAGACCGTCCGCGCCGCCAGCAGCACCGGCGGGCCGTCGAGCCACGACACGTCGGCCACCGGCGCGTAGCGCGCCCGGAAGACCTCGCGCTCTCCCGCGTCCAGTACGACGTACACCGGACGGCCGATCTGCCGCATGTAGTCGAGGGCCGGGCGGTACATGTCGGGCGCCAGCCACTCGAATCGCATGGTGATGCGGTTGGCGTAGTACCGGAGGCTGCCGCTGTGCTGATTGGCGAGGATCACGGCGTTGTACGGGAGCGCCTCGGCGAAGCGGCCGGCGGCGATGTACCGCGCCTCCTCCGTCCGTACGTGGAACGCGCCGCGGCCGGTCCAGACTCCCCAGCCTGCGACGATCGCCGCGACCACCCCTACCGCCGCGGCGCGTCGTCGCGGCGCGGACGGCGCGAGGTACATCAGGACGGCTGCGGCGGAGGCGAGCATCAGCGGCAGCGCCGGCAGCAGGAACCGCAGGTAGGTCCAGTGGTCAAACGGCGTGTACCAGAGATAGGACAGCAGCGCCACCGCCGACACCGCGAGACAGAGCACGCTGATGCGGCGCGCCGGCTCGTCACCGCACCGCCGGAAGAGCCGCGGGGCGGCCAGCGCCAGCAGGATGAACGGTGTGGAGGTCTGGAGCAGCCACGTCGTGTAGTTCACGACGTTGGCGGCGAAGTACCGGCCGGCGTAGATCGTTGAGAACGTGCCGTAGCCGGACGCGAGGGCCGATTCGTAGAGGTGCCGGTTGATGGCCGCGATGGCGATCGGGCCCGGCAGCATCGCCGCGACGAAGGCGGCGCCGCGCGCCAGCCCCTGGCGTGACAGGACGAACGCGAGGATCGGCAGCGCCAGGACGACGAGGTTCGGGCGCGTGAGGACCGCGACTGCGGCGGCGAGTCCTGCCAGCACCACGCTGGCCGTGCCGCCACGGATCGCGAGGACGATCGCCAGCAGCCACCAGGCGGCGGCCGGCACGTCGCTCATCGGCCACATCAGCTGGAACAGGAACGGGGGACTGGCGACAAGCAGCACGGCCGCGACCAGGCCCGCCGGCGGACCGCCGAGCCGCGCGCCCAGCAGAAACGTGAGCCACACGGCCAGGGCGCCCAGGAGCGGGACGACGTAGAAGACGGCCCCACGGCCGCCGATCGCCTGGAACGCCGCCATCACCATCGGCAGCCCCGGCGAGTAGGTCGGGACCATCGTCCCGCGCTCGTCGCCCGGACGGTAGCCGAAGGGGGTGAGCGTCCAGTTGGCGTAGCGCCAGGGCGCCTCGCCGGCCAGGGGTTCGTCGATGATGAGCGTGCCGCGGAGCCACAGGCCGGCCTGGCTCACGTAGCCGTACGAGTCGGCGCCGCCGGCGGCAAAGGTTCCAAACCGGATGCCGAGGACGGCGGTGAGGCAGGCGAGCGCGAGCGCGGCGCGCGTCACCGCGTGGCGTCCACACGGTCCACTAGCGTCTGGCGAGCGCGCCGTCCCAGCGCATGCTCATCGCGGCGACGTTCGGCTCGCTCGTCCTGCCGTGCTTGACGGCAATGAGCTCGGCGACGATGCTGACGGCGATTTCCTGCGGCGTGATCGCGCCGATGTCGAGTCCGATCGGCGCGTGAATACCCGCGAGGGCGTCGGCCGGGATGCCTTCCTCCAGCAGCGCGTCGAAGATGCGCTTCACCTTGGCCTTGCTCCCGATGAGGCCGCGGTAGCGGAGCGGCCGCGTCGCGAGCCCGCGCATCGCGTCGAGGTCGTGCGTATGGCCGCGCGTGACGACTACCACGTACGACGTGGGCAGCAGCAGGGTGTGCTCGATCCAGGCGGGGATGTCGTCGACGATGACGTCGATGCCGTCGCCGAAGCGCTCGGTATTGGCGAATTTTTCGCGGTCGTCGATCGCGTGGACGTGGAAGCCGACCTCGTAGGCCAGCTTCGCCACGAAGTAGCCGACGTGGCCGGCGCCGAGGACGTAGAGCTCGGGCGACGGTTCCACCGGTTCGACAAAGACCTCCATCTGCCCTCCGCACACGAGTCCGGTTTCCTGCGCGAAGTCGTCATTCAAGTCGTACTTGAGCTTGACCGGCTTGCGCGTCGCGATCGCCTCGCGCGCCTTCCAGAACGCTTCGTTCTCGTAGCAGCCGCCGCCAATCGTGCCGACCGTCCGGCCGTCGGAGTAGACGAGCATCTTCGCGCCCACGCGCTGCGGCGTGGAGCCGGTCGAGGAGACGATGGTGACGAGCGCCACCTGCTCGCCCTTCTGGAGCGCCTCGTTGAGGGCGGCGAAGACCTCCTGATTCATTGCGTTGATTATAGAACCGCCGGCGCACGGACGGGGTGCATCACCACCGGTGCAGCTCGCAGGACTCGGTCGGCTCCGTGCCCGCGAGAAATGCCTCGGTGAGCACCCGCGGACAGCCCGGGAGCGCGAGCCTGCCGGTGTCGCGGTCGATGTCCGCGAAGGTGACGCCCTCGGGCACGTCAAACGGGATGTCCGGGCGGCCCGCGAGCGCCGCCTTCATGAACGCCGTCCAGACAGGCAGCGCCGCCTGCGTGCCGGTGAGCCCGAGCGGCTGGTTGTTGTCGAAGCCGACCCAGACGACGGTCAGCAGCTCCGGCGTGAAGCCGACGAACCAGGCGTCGCGCAGGTCGTTGGTGGTGCCGGTCTTGCCGGCCGCGTCGAGTGTGAAGCCGGCGCTGCGCGCGCCGGCGGCGGTGCCCTCGTTCAGCACGCCGCGCATCATGTTGGTGACGAGAAACGTCGTGTCCGGCCGCGCGGCGGGCCTGGGCGCGACCTTCTTCGGCCGGAGGTCGCCGGCGGCCGTCTGGATGTGCCGGATGGCGGCCAGGGGCCGGACCGCGCCGCCGTTGACGAAGAGGGTGTACGCCTGGGCCACCTCGAGCGGCGTCAGCTCGAAGACGCCGAGCGTGATGGCGGGGACCGCCTGCGGCGGCATGCCGACACCGACGCGCCTCCAGAGCGCCGCCACCCGGTCGAAGCCGATGGTTTCGCCGACGTGGATCGTGCCCAGGTTGCGCGAGAGGGCGAGCGCGCGGCGCCACGTGATCTCGCCGTCGTACTCGTCGTAATTGCGCGGCTCCCAGACCTGGTCGTCGAAGGCGAAGGTCGCCGGGGCGTCGACGGTCATCGACGCGGGCGTGAGATCGGTGCGCCCCTCCTCGGCGGCGCGTTCGAAGGCGGCGAGAAAGACGAACGGCTTGAAGACCGACCCCGGCTGGCGCCGGGCGGCGATCACGCGGTTGTACTGCGACTGGTTGTACGAGCGGCCGCCGACGAGCGCGAGGATCTCGCCGCTGCGCGGGTCGACCGCCATCAGCGCGGCCTGGGCCGGCTGGGCGCGGCGGCGGCGCGCCAGGAGACGGTCCACGCCGGCCAGGCCGTCGCGCACGGCGTCGAGCGCCGCGCGCTGCAGGTTCAAGTCGAGCGTGGTGAACACGTCGACCTGTCCGGCCCCGGCTGTGACGCCCGGAAACGCCTCGGCCACCTGCTGGCTCACCATGTCGACGAAGTACGGCGCCTCGTTGTCGACCGCGCGCGCCACCACCCGCAGCCGCTCGCGCGTGGCGCGGTCGGCGGCTTCCTGCGAGATGTAGCCTTCCTCCGCCATCGCCTGCAGCACCACGTTGCGGCGCTCGACGGCCCGCTCCGGGCGCGCAAACGGCGACCGGCTCGCCGGGCTCTGGATGACGCCGGCAATCAGGGCGGCCTCCCCCAACGAGAGGTTCGCCACGTCCTTGCCGAAAAAGAGCCGGGCGGCCTCGGCCACACCGTGAATCGCGAACGATCCCCGCTGTCCGAGATAGATGTCGTTGAGGTAGAGCTCGAGGATCTCGTCCTTGGTGTAGCGGCGCTCGATCTCGTAGGCCAGCATGATCTCGCGCGCCTTGCGCGTGTAGCTCTGC
>JACQZV010000107.1 GCA_016213695.1 Acidobacteriota bacterium
CCACCCAGACGCCGTTCAGATCGATCGTGCCATCGGGGAGCCGCGGCGGGGGCTCGGTGGACGGCGGCGTCCGTTTGACCACTTCCTGCCCGAGCGCACCCACGGGCCCGAGCACGCCGCGCTGCTCCCCGCCGCCCTGGCCCTGGGCGAGAAGCGGAGCGACGAACGCCACAAGTCCGGCGAGGATGAACAGCTTCCGCACGTGATCCTCCTCGCCTACTGGCGTACTTCGGCCGGGGCGGAATCCGGATCGTCGGCGGCGCCGGCAAAGAGCGACCGCCCGTCTGCCACCAGTACCGTCCGCGCGGCGCCACGCGTGGTGACCACCTTCCCGGAATAGCCCTCGACCGTGATCTTGTCTCCCACCTTCAGCGTCCGGCTGCTCCACCCGTTCCGTGCCAGCGCGCTCGGGCTCGCCACTTCCATGTTCCACATCGTCACCTTGCCGTCGGCCTCGGTGACATCGACATAGAACCGGACGTGCGGATTGGTCCATTCCACCTTGGAGACGACGCCGTTGATCTTGAACGTCTTGGCCGCGTCGTACTCCGAGGAGAAGCTGTGGTGCGCGAGGAGGGCACCACTCGAGGAGACGAGGCAGAGGCCAGCCACCAGGATCGCGAGTTTCGTTCTCATGCCGATACCTCCAACTACTTGGCGCGCAATATGATACCCGAACCGGCCGGGGAAATATTCCGCCGCCGACGCGGCCGGCGGAAATGCGCCAGTTCCTCCAGCACGGCACACACCGCGCCGGTGTCTTCCGCCCCGCGGCCCGACGCCAGGGCGGCCGTGTAGAACGGCGCGGTCGTCGCAAAGAGCGGCGTCGGACAACCGATCTGCCGCGCGAACTCGGCGATGACCGTCATGTCCTTCTGCCACACGTCCAGCTTCATCGTCACGTCGGAGTAGTCGCCGCGCGCCATCATCGGGCCGCGCAGCTGCAGGATGCGCGAGCTGCCGGCGCCGTCGGCGACGACCTGCAGCGTGAGGGCCGGGTCGAGCCCCGCCTTCATCGCGAGGACCAGGGCCTCGGCGGCCGCAACGTTGTGGATGGCGACGAGCAGGTTGGCGACGAATTTCGTCTTCGATCCGGCGCCGAAGGGCCCGACGTAGTAGTGGGCGCGCGCGAACGCCGCCATGATCGGCGCCACGCGGCGGCAGGCGGCGCGCGGGCCGCTCACATAGACGACGAGGTCCTTCGCCCGCGCCTGCGCGCCGGTGCCGCTGAGCGGGCAGTCAAGCAGCGTGACGCCGGCCGCGGCGAGCTGTGCGCGCGCTTTCTCTTTGGTCGCAATCGGCAGCGTGCTTGTTTCAATGACGACCGTGCCGGGTCGGACAGAACCCTGCCTACGTCGGCGCGGCGCGCCGGCCAGCTCGGCGGCCACCGCGAGCAACGCCGAGGCCGAGGGAAGCGACGTGATGACGGCCTCGGCCCGAGAGACCACCTCGCGCGCGCTGCGGGCCGCCGTGCCGCCGGCACGCACATGGTGGCGCCGACGGGCGGCGAGCACGTCGTAGCCGACGACCGGATATCCGGCGCGCAGGATGTGGCCCGCCATCGCGGAGCCCATGATGCCGAGGCCGATCAGGCCGACAGGCTCAAGGCTTTGGGCTCTGGGCTTTGGGCTTCGGGCTGTGGGCATTGAACTAACGCGGCACCAGCCGCTTGAGCTCCTCATCAAAGTGCTGGACGACGATGAGGCTCGTGGGCGCGGCGGTCTGACCAGAGCCGTCGCCGGCTTTGATCAGCAGGAACCGCTGGCCGTCGGACGAGATGTCGTACGAGCGGCCGGGATTGCCGCCGGGGACCGTGACATAGCCTTCCTTGATCAGCAGCGTGGGTGTGGTGGCCGCCCACGACGGGGCGCGTTCCACACCCACACGCATGAGCGCCCCGGTGGGCGACGCATAAAACAGCTCCAGCCCGTTCCGCGCCCAGAGCGGGCGCGTGCCGCCGCCCGTCGACACCTGCCAGAGTCCGCTGTCCACGTCCGGAAACGGCCGCACGTACACCTCGAACCGGCCCGAGTCGTTCGCCTCGTAGGCGAGCCAGCGGCCGTCGGGCGAGAGGATCCCGTTGCGTTCGGCGAACGGTGTCTGCACCAGCGGCGTGACACGCCGCGTGCCGTCCAACTGGAGCTGCAGCACATCCTCGCCGGTCTTCGGCGCTGTTTCGGTGAAGATCACCCGCGTACCGTCCGGCGACACGGCGGCACCATTCTGCGTGTTGGGGCTCTCGGTCAGCCGCTCGACCGCGCCGGTGCCGTCGGCCGCCTGCCAGTACAGATTCCTCGCGCCCGTCCGCTCGGAGCTGAAGACGAGCCGGCGGCCGTCGGGCGTCCAGGCGGGATGCAAATCGATGGCCCCATCGAAGGTGAGTCGGGTCAGCGTGGTGCGCGCAACGTCCCAGCGCCAGATGTCGTTCTCCTGATCGAGGCTCCCGAGCACCACGCTGGCACCGTCGGGCGCGATCCGAGGATAGACGTAGGGCCGCGGCGGTGCCGCGATCGCGGTTTCCTGCCCCTGGCGGTTCACCCACACCAGCGTGCGTTGCTGTCCGGTTGTGCCACCTCCGCCCGACACGTACGCGAGCGTGCCGTCGGCCGCGACGGCCGCGTCCACACCACCGAACCCCGTCGTCACCACCTCGGGGACGACAGGCACCGGTGTCCCGCGCGTCTCCAGGCGGTCGAGATCGAACGCCACGGCGCGCAGCGTCCCGGCCGCGGCGTAGACCAGGTGCCCGCCTTCGCTCCCGAACGGCGTCGGCGAGCCAGGCCCGCTCGACACGTACTGCGCGTGACTGCCGCCGCGGACGAGCACCGTCCGCGCCCCAGTCTCCAGGTCCAGCACCGCCACCTGCGCGGCGTCGAGTCCGCCCGTCACCGCGGTGATCGTCAGCAGCACCGCACGGCCACCGGGCAGCAGCTCCGGCCACAGGTGGTCGGCTTCCCCCTGCGCGCGATCCGGCGTCGTCAGCACCTCGGGTGTGCCGCCCGCGGCGGAGACGCGCTGCAGACCGGTCGCGATGCTGAAGGTGGCGACGATGATCGTCCCGTCGGGCGCCCAGGTGGCGCCGCGCGATATGCCATCGAGCGTCGCGAGCGTGACGGCGGGCCCCCCGGTCATGGCCACCTTTTTCAACGACGTCGTGCCGTCCACGAAGCCGATCCACTGGCCGTCGGGCGAGACGAACGGTCCGCGGGGGGCGCCCGTGAAGACGGCCACCGGTTCGAGCGCGTCGAGCGCGCGCACGAACAGCTGTGTGCCGTTGGCGCCGACGTAGACGACGCGCGAGCCGTCCGGCGCGACCGCCAGATCGCGATCGATGCCATTGATGCTGAGTGCCGCTGCGGCCGCCGGCGTGATGGTGGTCCGCGTCACGCGCGGCGCGGCAGGACGCGTCGCGAACCAGACAGCGCCGCCGGCCATCGCCGCGCCGACGATGAGCGCGACGGCACTGGCGAGCGCGACGCGCCGCCGCGTGGACTTCGCCGTCTCGCGCCGCGCCGCGGACACGGCCGCATCGACCTGGGTTTGTACGTAGGCCGGGTCCGCATGTCCCGCACCGGCGGACCCGGTGCCGCCGTCCTCGAACGCGCCCTCCAGCGCCAGGCGCACGTCGCGGATGTCGCCCACGCGCTGCTTCGGGTCCTTCCGCAGGCACAGACGCAGCGCCTGACGGACTCGCGCTGGTACCGCCGGCGGCAGCGCGTCGAAATCCGGTTCCCGTTCGACCACGCGCGCCAGCGTCACCGTCACGTCTTCGCCGCCAAAGGCACGCTGCCCCGTCAGCATCTCGTAGAGCACGCAGCCGAAGGCCCAGATATCCGCGCGCTGGTCCACGGGCTTGCCGCGCGCCTGCTCGGGGCTCATGTACGCCGCCGTACCGAGGATGACGCCGACTCCGGTCATCATCGCCGGCGTCGTGATCGTGGGCGAGTCCGTCAGGTCCGGCTGAAGCCGGACACTACGATCGCCCGGCGCTCCCTGCTGTGGTACGTAGTGTCCGGCTTCAGCCGGACTGAGCATCTTGGCCAGCCCGAAGTCCAGCACCTTCACGGCGCCGTCCTCGCGGACCTTCACGTTGGCGGGCTTCAAATCGCGATGAACGATGCCCTGCTCGTGCGCGGCTTCGAGCGCGTCGGCGATTTGACGTGCAATCGCGAGCGCGTCGTCGACGGGTAGACCGGCGGGTCCGCTGCGCCCCTCGGCCTGCTCGGGACGCCCTGAGCCTGTCGAAGGGCGCGCGACCCGCCCTACATGTGCGATCTGCTCCGCCAGCGTCGGCCCCTCGACCAATTCCATCACCAGCGCGTGCACACCACTCGACGTCTCGAGGCCGTAGATCGCCGCGATGTTGGGATGATTGAGCGAGGCGAGCACCTCCGCCTCACGTTGGAAGCGCGCGAGACGGTCCGGGTCGGACGCGAGCGCGGTCGGCAGGACCTTGATGGCAACGTCACGCTTCAGCGTCGTATCCGCCGCCCGATACACCTCCCCCATCCCGCCGGCCCCGAGCGAGCCTCGGATCTCGTACGGGCCGAGGCGCGTCCCGGGAGGCAGGGCCATCTATTTCTGGCCGATCATAGGGGGAAAGCTGCGTCCTTCTCCTTGCCGGGCCGCTTCTCAGTACCAGGTTTCAGCGAACGCCTGCCGCGTCGGCTGGGTGCAGGCTGAGATACTCGCGCACCTCAAGCTGCATCCGATCGATTTCAGCCAGAAACCCGGACACCGAGAGGCGAAAGTTGGCGGGGTTCGCCTCGACGACTCGGAGATGCGCCACCTGTTCCTGGAAGTGGCGGATTCGGGCAAGCATCGTGTCCAGTTCTTGATCGTTTGCGATCATGACGCCTCCAGATCGATTTCGACGACGCCCCTTCGTTGCCCGTCCCTCTTGATTTGCCAGTATTCTACCGCCGCCTGTTCGCCCTCGAAAGCCGCCTGCCGGCGGAGCCAGAACACGCTGGCCCCGAAATGTGCTTCGGCTGCGAGGTGATCGAACAGCAGGCGCGTTTCGCCCGTCGCCGTGGACACGTCGAAGCCATCGGCCATCAGCAGGAACACGTCCACGTCGTTCGGATCGGCCTTCGTCGTCACGAACGACCCAAAGACGACCATCCGCAAGAGGTGCCCAGTGCCGTGCGCAAGGGAATACAGTCGCTCCAATCGGAGGAACACCCGCCGCCGCTGAGGAGTCCCTGCGCCGAGGCGTTCGCCGACCTCGTGAAGTGCGGCGCGGTGAACGCCCAACGGGAGATCACCGGCACTCGTGAATGGCGGCAACGGCAACTTGCGCGGACCCTTTACCGCGGCACCAGTCGCTTCAGTTCCTCGTCGAAGTGCTGGACGACGATGAGGCTCTGGGGCGCGGCGGTCTGGTCCGCGCCGTCGCCGGCTTTGAGCAGCAGGAACCGCTGGCCGTCGGGCGAGATGTCATACGTGCGGCCCAGATTGGCGCCCGGGACCGTGACAGGGCCTTCCTTGATCAGCAGCGTGGGTGTGGTCGCCGCCCACGACTGAGCACGCTCCACGCCGACGCGCATGATCGCACCCGCCAGCGAGACATAGAACAGCTCCTGCCCGCTCGGCGCCCAGAGCGGGCGCGTGCCGCCGCCGGTCGAGACCTGCCACAGCCCTCTGTTCACGTCCGGAAACGGCCGTACGTACACCTCGAACCGGCCCGAGTCGTTCGCCTCGTAGGCGAGCCAGCGGCCGTTGGGCGAGATGATCCCGTTCTGTTCGGCGAAGGGTGTCTGCACGAGCGGCGTGACGCGACGCGTGCCGTCCAACTGGAGCTGCATGACATCGGTGCCGGTCTTCGGCGCGACTTCGTAGAAGATCACCCGCGTGCCGTCGGGCGACACGGCGGCGCCATTCTGCAGGTTGGGACTCTCGGTCAGCCGCTCCACGGCGCCCGTGCCATCGGCCGCCTGCCAGTAGAGATTCCGCGTGCCCGCCCGCTCGGAACTGAAGACGAGCCGGCGGCCGTCGGGCGTCCAGGCGGGATGCGCATCGAGAGCCCCATCGAAGGTGAGTCGGGTCAGCGTGGTGCGAGCAAAGTCCCAGCGCCAGATGTCGCTCTCCTGATCGGCGCTCCACAGCACCACGCTGGCACCGTCGGGGGCGATCCGGGGATACACGTATTGGCGCGGCGGCGCCGCGATCGCGGTTTCCTGCCCCTGGCGGTCCACCCACACCAGCGTGCGTTGCAGGCTGGTTATGCCCCCACCGCCCGACACGTACGCGAGCGTGCCGTCGCCCGCCACGACCGCGTCCACGCCACCAAGGGCTGCGGTCATCACCTCGGGGACAACCGGCACCGGTGTCCCGCGCGTTTCGAGACGATCGAGATCGAAGGCGACGGCGCGCAGTGTCCCGGCCGCGGCGTAGACCAAGTGGCCGCTCGACACGTAGTGCGC
>JACQZV010000108.1 GCA_016213695.1 Acidobacteriota bacterium
CGCGTTTCCGACGTCGCACGGCGAGACCGCGCACGCGTTCTACTATCCGCCGCGCAACAGGCACGTTGCGGCGCCTGCAGGCGAGGCGCCGCCGCTCATCGCCATCATCCACGGCGGCCCGACCGCCGCGGCGCATGCAACGCTCGATCTGCAGATTCAGTACTGGACCAGCCGCGGCTTCGCGCTGGTCGACGTCAACTACCGCGGCAGTTCCGGCTACGGGCGCGCCTATCGCGATCGGCTCAACGGCGAGTGGGGCGTCGTGGACGTCGACGATGTGATCGGCGCCGCGCGGTATCTCGGCGAGTCGGGGCGCGCCGACCCGGCGCGCCTGATCATCCGCGGCGGCAGCGCCGGCGGCTACACCACGCTCGCCGCGCTGACGTTTCGTTCAGGCGTGTTCAGGGCGGGCGCCAGCTACTACGGGATCAGCGATCTCGAAGTGCTCGAGGTTGACACGCACAAGTTCGAGTCGCGCTACTCCCACAGCCTGATCGGCCCGTACCCCGAAGCCCGGGAGCTGTACCGCACGCGATCGCCCATTCACGCCGTCGACCGTCTGGCCTGCCCCCTCATCCTGTTTCAGGGGCTGGAGGACAAGGTCGTGCCGCCGAACCAGTCGGAAATGATGGCCGATGCGATGCGCGCCAAAGGCCTGCCGGTGGCCTACCTGGCCTTTGCAGGCGAGCAGCACGGGTTCCGCCGGGCCGACACGATCGTCCGCTGTCTCGAGGCGGAGCTGTTTTTCTACGGCAGGGTGTTCGGGTTCGTCCCGGCCGACCGGATCGAACCGGTGGCGATCGACAACCTCTAGCGTGCTAGGATTCGGGCGCGCCAAGGCAAGACATATGCGAAAAGTGCTGTACGCGCCTGTCCTCCTTCTCGTCGCGGCCGCCGCCGTATCGCCTGCCGCCGAGGAGCGGGTTGATTCGGAGATCTCCTGGAAGATCCGGCAGGAAGCGACCGCCAACTCGAAGATCCTCCAGACCCTGCACATGCTGACCGACGTCTACGGTCCGCGGCTGACCGGGTCGCCCAACCTCAAGGCGGCCGGGGAGTGGGCGGTCGAGCAGATGCAGGCCTGGGGGCTGCAGAACGGGCACCTCGAACCGTGGGATTTCGGCCGTGTCGGCTGGACCAACGAGCGGCTCACCGCGCACATCGTGTCGCCGGTGAAAGACGCGCTCGTGGCGGAGGTGCTGGCGTGGACGCCTGGCACCAGCGGCGTCGTCCGCGCTCCGGCGGTGCAGCTGGCGCTGCCCCCGCGCCCGACGCGCGACGTGCTGGCGACGCATCTGGACGAGTTCAAGGACACTGTGCGCGGGCGCATCGTGCTCGTCGGCACGCCGCAGCAGGTGCTCGTGGCGTTCAACCCGCCGGCGCTGCGCCGCGACGACGCCGACGTGCTGGCGCAGCTGAACGCGCCTCCCGCGCAGGGTCCCCAGCAGCAGCCGCAGCTCCAGCAGGCGCAGCAGCAGACGGGCGGCCAGCCGCCGCCGCTCACCAACAACCAGATGCAGGAGCAGCTCAACCAGTTCCTGCTGGCGAACGGCGCGCTCGTGCGCATCAACGATGCCGGGCGCGACCACGGGCAGATTCGGGCGTTTCAGAACGGCACCTACGACGTGGCCAAGGCGCCGCCCACCCTCGTCATGCGCAACGAGGACTACGGCCGCATCTGGCGCCTGCTCGGCGACGGCCGCGCCGTGGAGCTCGAGTTCGACATCGTCAATCGGACGTACCCGGAGGGACGGACGAGCAACAACGTTGTCGCCGAGATCCCGGGCACCGACAAGGCCGACGAAGTCGTGATGCTCGGCGGCCACCTCGACTCCTGGCATGCCGCGACCGGCGCCACCGACAATGCCGTCGGCTGCGCGGTGACGATGGAGGCCGCGCGGATCCTGGCGGCGATTGGCGTGAAGCCGCGTCGGACCATCCGCCTGGCGCTCTGGAGCGGGGAGGAACAGGGGCTGCTCGGCTCGCAGGCCTACGTGCGCGAGCACTTCGGCACCTTCGAGCAGCCGAAGCCGGAGTATGCGAAGTTTGCCGGCTATCTGAACATCGACACGGGCACCGGCCGCGCGCGCGGGCTGACGGTGTTCGGGCCGCCCGCCGCCGGCGACGTGCTGCGCGACGCGGTGGCGCCGCTCAAGGACCTCGGCATCCTCGGCGCCATGACGACCCGCAGCCGGCAGCGCGGCGGGACCGACTCGACCTCCTTCAACGAGGCGGGGCTTCCCGGCATCAACGTGCTGCAGGACCCGATTCAATACCAGTCCTATTCGTGGCACACCAACCTCGACACCTACGAACGGATCGTCGAAGATGATGTGAAGAAGTCGGCGATTGCCATCGCGGCGGCCGTGTATCACCTGGCGATGCGCGACGAGCCGCTGCCGCGGTTCGCGGCGGGCGAGATGCCGCCGCCGAGGCTCCAGCAACAGCCGGCGCCGCAACCGCAGGCGCCGCCGGCGGCTCAGACCGGTTCGGGGCAGTAGGAGGAGTCTATGAAGTCGCGTGTGTTCATCGGAGCGCTGGTGGCGGCGCTCGTCTCACTGAGCGGCCCGGCGCGGGCGCAGCGGCCTGCGCCAACCGTCGAGGTCTACAAGTCGCCGACGTGCGGCTGCTGCGCCAACTGGGTCAAGCACCTGCAGCAGCACGGGTTCAAGACGCAGGTGACCGAGACCGACGACATCACCGGGATCAAGACAAAGAACAAGGTGCCGGCGCGCGTGCAGTCGTGCCACACGGCCATCGTCGACGGCTACGTGCTGGAAGGCCACGTGCCCGCCGCCGACCTGCAGCGGCTGCTCAAGGAGCGCCCCGCGGTGCTCGGCCTCGCTGTGCCCGGCATGCCGATCGGATCGCCCGGGATGGAAGTGCCGAACATGAAGGCGCAGGCGTTTGACGTGATCGCTTTCGACAAGCAGGGGCAGCTCAAGGTCTACGCGTCTCATTAGGCTTCAGGCTTCGGGCTTCAGGCCTCAGCCTGTGGGAGGTGTCTGGTGGTTGCACTGACGGCGCTGTGGCTTCCCATTCTGGTCTCGGCGGTGTTCGTCTTCCTGGCGAGCGCTCTCATCCACATGGCGCTCGGCTATCACGCGGCCGACTACGGCCGCGCGCCGTCGGAGGACGCGGTGATGGATGCGCTGCGCGGATTCTCCATTCCGCCCGGCGACTACATGCTGCCGTGCCCCGGGCGGACGGGCGGTCGCGACCCTGAGTTCGCCGCGAAGCACAAGAAAGGCCCGGTGGTCATCATGACCGTGCTTCCCGCCGGCGACATGCGGATGGGAAAGCAGCTCGTCATGTGGTTTGTGTACTGCCTCGTCGTGGGGCTGTTTGCCGGCTATCTGACGAGCCGCGCCCAGCCGGCCGGTGCGCCGTATCTGGAGGTGTTCCGGTTTGCCTCCACGGTTGCCTTCGCCGGGTACGCCCTGGCGCTCTGGCCGCTCTCCATCTGGTATCGCCGTCAGTTGGGAACGACGATCCGGTCGACCGTCGACGGACTGATCTACAGCCTGCTCACCGGCGGCGCGTTCGGCTGGCTGTGGCCCTCCTGAAGCCCACAGCCCGAAGCCTGATGCACTATCTCCTGTTTTACGACGTCGTGGACGATTACGTGACGCGGCGTGCGCCGTTTCGGGCCCTGCACCTCGCGCACGCGCGCGAGGCGGTGGCGCGGGGCGAGCTCGTGCTCGGCGGCGCCTTTGCCAATCCGCCCGACGGGGCGGTGCTGCTTTTCCGCGGGTCGTCGCCCGCGGTGGCCGAGAAGTTCGCGACGAGCGACCCTTACGTGAAGAACGGCCTCGTCCGAAACTGGCGCGTGCGCGAGTGGACCACGGTCGTCGGGCCGGGCGCGGAAGCGCCGGTGCCGGATCGCCCGTGACGCCCCCGGCGGTCCCCGACCCGCCGCCGTCGGCTGCGGCCGCGCCCCGCGGGCGCATCGAATCGATCGATCTGCTGCGCGGGCTCGTGATGGTCGTGATGGTGCTCGACCACACGCGCGACTTCGTCCATGCCGGCGCGCTCCGATTCGACCCGACCGATCTGACGCAGACCACGCTCGCGCTCTTCCTGACGCGCTGGGTGACCCACTTCTGCGCGCCGGCCTTCGTCTTTCTCGCCGGTACGGCGGCGTACCTGCAGAAGGCGCGCGGCCTGCCGCGCGCCGCGCTGTCGCGCTTTCTGCTGACGCGCGGGCTGTGGCTCGTGCTCCTGGAGTTCACGGTCGTGCGCGGCGGTACGTGGTTCAACCTCGATTACAGCTTTCTCGGCGTGGCGCAGGTGATCTGGGTGCTTGGCGTGTCGATGGTGGCGCTCTCGGCGCTCGTGTACCTGCCGCTTGCCGCCATTGCCGCCGTCGGCCTCGCCATGGTCGCGCTGCACAACGGCCTGGACGGTGTCCGCGTGGAGGAATGGCACGGTCCCGGATCGGCCGTGCCGGGCCTGGCGGCCAGGATCTGGATCCTGCTGCACCAACCCGGGTCGCTCGTGCCGATTGCGGGTGCGGGCGGACCGATCGTGTGGGTGGTCTATCCGCTGGTGCCGTGGATTGGCGTCATGGCTGCCGGCTATGCCTGTGGCGGTCTCTACACGCGCGAGGGCCCGCGCCGGGTGCAGTGGCTTGTCCGGCTGGGCGCCGCGTTCACCGTCCTGTTCGTGGCCTTGCGGCTCTCGAACCTCTACGGCGATCCCCATCCCTGGTCGGCCCAGGCCACGCCGTTCTGGACGCTCCTCTCGTTTGTGAATACGACGAAATATCCGCCCTCGCTGCTGTTCCTGCTGATGACGCTCGGGCCGTCGCTGCTGCTGGCGTGGCTCGACGGGCGCGGCGTTCGCGGCGGAGCGGGTCGCGCGCTCGTCATGTTCGGGCGCGTGCCGCTCTTCTTCTACCTGCTGCAGTGGCCGCTCGCGCACGCGGCGGCGGTCGGCGCGACGCGGCTGGCGGGGAAGGACACCGGGTATCTCTTCAGCAGCCCGCCGGCATTCCCGGCGACGGCGCCGCCCGACGCGGGATTTCCGCTCGGCGTCGTGTACGTGTGCTGGGCGGCGGTGATCGTCGTGCTCTTCTTTGTCTGCCGGTGGTTTGCGGACGTCAAGCGCCGCAACCCGTCGCCCCTGCTGCGGTACCTCTAAGCGGACACACCGTCCCAGGCTGCTCGCTCGCGTGCGGGACCATCCGGGTGCGTCACTACAGCCGCCGGACCGAGGAGGCGTACGTCTATTGGATCCGGCGCTACATCGTGTTCCACGGGAAGGCGCATCCGTCGACCCTGGGCGCTACGGAGATTTCCGCGTTTCTGACCTGGCTGGCGGTACGGCAACACGTCAGCGCGTCGACGCAGAACCAGGCGTTGAGCGCGTCCGCGGGCGCGCACGCCGGAGCGTCTGCCGGTCATCCTGAGCCGCGGGGAGGTGGCCACCGTTGTGACGCGGCTCACGGGGACCATGAAACTGGTGGTTCTGCTGTTGTATGGTGCAGGTCTTCGGCTACGGGAATGCCTCGAGTTGCGTGTCAAGGACGTGGACTTCGATCGCGGTGAGATCGTGGTTCGACAGGGCAAGGGGCACAAGGATCGCGTGACGATGTTGCCGTCGGCGGCGAAGGTGCCGCTGTCGTCGCACCTGAACGTCGTCCGGCGCCAGCATCACGACGATCTGGCGCACGGGTTCGGCCGCGTCGTCCTGCCGTATGCGATTGGACGCAAGTACGTCACCGCGGCCGCCGACTGGCGGTGGCAGTGTGTGTTTCCAGCGGCGCGGATCTGCCGCGATCCGCAGTTCGGTCCGCCCTCTCGATATCACGTGCACGAATCGGTCGTGCAGCGCGCGGTCGCGGACGCGGTTCGGCACGCTGGGGTCACCAAGCGTGTGAGCTGCCATACGTTTCGGCACGCGTGTGCCACCCACTTGATCGAGGACGGCTACGACATCCGGACCGTGCAAGAGCTGCTGGGGCATCGTGACGTGAGCACGACGATGATCTACACGCACGTGCTGAACCGGGGCGGGCTGGGAGTCAGGAGTCCGGCCGATCGACTGTGACCGCGGATACGCGCGGGCGTCGCACATATTCTGGAGATGCGTGCATCTGGCGCGGAGCCGCGATGGTCTTGAGGCGTAAGGTCTTACCGGCGGGGGCCGCACGCGCACAGCCTGCGGATACGTGCAGCCCGTCGCACATATCCACAGACTTCGTGGGTTTGGCGGGCGGTTGCCGTATCGGCGTTCCACGTAACCACGGACGGGCGTGGCCCCTGCTTCTGCTAGACTCGCCTCGCGTTGAGTGGGTTGGGACGATCGAGCGCGTTCTTGCCTGGTCGCGGTTACGGTCGCCCGAGATGCCGACAAGTAGTTAGGCCGACGAACGGCTGCCACTCAGGCTTGGAGCACTATGTGATCAATGCGACCTGGCACAGGGGCCATCCTATGCCCGCGCACGCCACGCCCCAGCAGCGCCTGAAGTGGCACCTCGCGCATGTGAAGGCGTGCGGCTGCCGGACACTCACCGCGTCAATGCTCGGCGAGCTCCGACGCCGCGCCCAGAAGCCGGCTGCCACGCGGCGTCTGACCTCGCTCGTGCCGGCCCGTAGACGAGGCCGCTAGCCCACGATTACTGGAGCCGCCACAAATGAAGCGTCCGCTAGGTGCTGGTCTCGCGATACTGGTGGCGTGGGCGCTGATCGATGCCTTCATGCACCGACTCTTCCTGGCTCCAATCTACGAAGCCAGCGCCAGTCTGTGGCGCCCATTCGACCAGATGAACGTTGCTCTCATCTATGCCGTGACCTTCGTGTTGATCGGAGTCTTCGTGAGCGTCTACCGGCTACTGGTCCGGCCCAAGTCGCTTGGCACAGGCGTGGCTCTCGGGGCGTTCGTGGGGCTCGCGTTGGGTATCGCGGCAGGGTTCGGCACCTTCATTCACATGCCAATTCCGCTTCCGTTGGCATGGGGGTGGCTCTTTGCTGGATGGTTGAAAGGCCTCGTGGCCGGCGGAATTGTGGGAGCGATAATCGTAGATAGCTGATGCGCCTCGAAACAACCTGCGGCCTAACAAGCGTATATGGACTCCTCCCGGAAGTCAGCAAGGAAACGACGATCGAAGCGGTGACAAGATCGGATGCAGTCGTATATCCGGCCTGTTGTGAAGCGGTCGTTGCGGCGCGCGGTTCATTTGAACCGTTGGGCCGACGAAACCAAAGGCACACTTGGTTGCAGGGCGATGCTCCAAGAGTTCGACAGGCCGGTGGTATAGTCCGACCATGTCACATTCCCTGCCGTGGCCGCCCCCTGGGTTCGACGCGCTTCCGGTCGAAGACCAGATCGACTACGTGCAATCGCTCTGGGATCGCATCGCGGCGAATGTCGACCAGGTACCGCTTCAGCAGTGGCAACAAGCCCTCCTCGAAGAGCGACTCGCGGCACATCGCCGATCCCCTGAGGAAGCCCGACCTTGGCAGGAGGTGATTGAACGAGTACAGCAACGCCTCCGCGCCGGTCAGTAGATGCCGCTGCTCGAGGTTCGACCTGAGGCAGAAATCGATGCCCT
Organism: Acidobacteriota bacterium; assembly: GCA_016213695.1. Taxonomy (GTDB): domain Bacteria; phylum Acidobacteriota; class Vicinamibacteria; order Vicinamibacterales; family UBA2999; genus DATCJA01. The sequence continues at coordinate 7,556 of JACQZV010000108.1, forward strand.
CGAAGCGGCATCGTGGTACGACGGCGAGCGGGAGGGCCTCGGGACGGAATTCCTCGTTGAACTTCGCACAACGTTTGCGCGGATCGAGGAAGAACCGTTGCGTTTTCCGCTCGTCTTTCGGGAGTTTCGGCGGGCCATTCTCCACCGGTTTCCGTTCGGCGTGTTCTTCATCGTCGAGGCCGAGATCGCAATCGTTCTAGCCATCACGCACCTGCATCGGCATCCGAGTGTTTGGCAGACACGAGCGTAAACACCGCGGCGGCCCAACATCAACTGGAGCCGACGGCGGCTGAACAGCGCGCGCCGCGGCTCAGTTGTGACGTTATGCCTCTCGGCGAGACTTGGGGCCGATAGGCAAGCAGGCTACATTGAAGGCATGGAATCCGCGCCTCTGACCCGGGACGTGGCGATGGCCCGGCTTGTCGCGGCCGAGCCCGACATCCGAGCGCCTGGCGTGGCCCGGTTGGCCCTGTTCGGCTCGGTGGCGCGCGACGAGGTCCGCCCCGACAGCGATGTCGACCTTCTGGTCCGGTCCGCGCATCTTGGCCGAAGCGCAGGATGTCCTTCGAGCCGCGTGACGACCTTCGGCACATCCTGCTGGAGGCTGAGCACCTCATCAGCCAAACGCCCAGCCTTTCGTTTGAAACGTTTGTCGCAAATCAAACGCTGTGTCGGGCCTTCGTTCGCAGTCTGGAAATCATCGGAGAGGCCGCGAAGAAGGTGCCGGGTCGACCTTCGTACCCGGCGGCGGACAGAAAGAATCGAGCCTCTCTTGTTTCTTGTGACTTGAGCGAACATCGGGTTGGACCGATTCCCGGCGTTCAATTGGCCCGCTCGTTATCGAAGGGGTTTCTTCGATCGAGGCATCAGCCGAAATCATGTTACGGTCAGCACGAACCACCTGTCGTGTGTGCGCAACTGTGCCTTCTGCCTCGTCTCTTTGTCACATCCCCAGACACTCGTCCTCCCATTCACGCCAGAAGCGGAAAGGAGCCTTTGGATGGCCATCAACACCGGTAAAGTCATCTCCGGCGGTCTCCTCACTGGATTCGTGTACAACGTCTTCGACATGCTCTGGAACTTCACTGTCCTGCAGGCCGACGGCCTCGCAATGGCCACGAGGTTGAACCTCAACCCGGCTGTCATCACCGACTTCTCGTACCAGATTCCGTGGATCGCGATCGATTTTGTGCTCGGTCTCACCACGATCTTTATCTACGCGGGGTTCCGACCGAGGTTCGGCCCTGGGCCGAAGACGGCCGTCATGGCGGGGTTCATGCTGTGGGTGATCATCACGTCGCTCTTCTGCGGCTTTGCGTCGATGGGCATCCTCACCGAGGCCATGGCGATCAAGGCCTCACTCTTGGGCATCGTCAACGTCGTGGTCGGCAGCATCGCGGGCGCGTGGGCCTACAAGGAGTAAGAATCTCGCGGCTGCAGGAGCTGGCCGCGGCTCCCGCGTCCGGCGTGGCCGGGCAGGACGACGGGGACGTCAGGGTTTCGGCAGCCCCGACCACTCCAGCATCTGCGTGGTCAGATCCAGCGGGTACGAGATCGTCACGTCCGCGATCGCGCCGTCAGCCCCCATGACCGGCGTCAGCTTCGGCATGACGAAGCCGGTGTAGGACGGCAGGCGCAACGCGTCCACCCGCGCAAGGACTTCGTCGCGGACCTTCGGGTCGAAGTGGATGCCGTAGGTCTCGAACAGCCGCGCGGCGGCGGCGGCGTCGCCTTCGGACTTGATCCGCTGGACGTCGCCGAGCAGCCGTCCGACGCCTTCACGAAAGGCGGCCGGGTCCGTCACGACCAGGTAGCGCTTGCCGTCGCGGGCTCGCTCCTCAATCGCCTTCGTGTTGGCCATCAGCCAGCGGACGACCATCTGGCGGTTGCGCATGTGGTCTTCCTCGATCTGCGTGCCCTCGCGGATGCGGCGGAGCTGGACGAGCGCGTTGCGCGTGTACGACTCGTACTCGGCGCGGACGATCGCCTCCTGGTCGGCGCCCGAGACGATGCCGAGCTCGACGAGCCTGGGGTCGGCCAGGAAGTAGAGGCCGACGAGATCCGCGCGCCCTTCCTCGAGCGCGGAAAAATGTTCCTTGATGAGCGCCTGCGGCGAGCCGGCGACCCCTTCCTTCTGACGGCCCGACGCGTGGCCGATCACCTCGTGCATGTCGGTGTGCAGCTCCGCCGCCAGGGCGCCGAACGTCGCGGCGCGGGCCGCTTCCTCCTCCGACCAGGTGAACTCGCGGCGCATCGAGCCGGGCGTCGCCAGGTCGAACGCCTCGCGCACGTTGGTGAGCGCCACCGACTTGCTGCCGTACTGCTCGCGGATCCCCTGGTCGTTCGGCAGGTTGATGCCGACCGGCGTCACCGGTCCCGCGTCGCCCGTTTCGATGACGACGTCGATCGCGTTGGCGATGATGCCGGTGACATTCGGCTTGCGGTAGGCGGGGTTCCAGGGCATCCGATCCTCGAACCACTGCGCGTTGGCCGCCAGCGTGCGGATGCGGGCCGTCTTCTCCTGGTTGACGTAGAAGACGACCGCCTCCCACGAGCCCTTGACGCCGCGCGGATCGAGGTAGACCTCGATGAAGCCGTTGATGGTGTCCACCGGCGAGCTCCGGTCCTGCACCCAGGCGATGTCGTAGGCCGCGCGGTCGCGGTCCTCCCCGGTGCGGTACCACTGGATCAGCGCGCGCAGCGCGTTCGCCATCGGCGCCGTGGCAAATGGAATCGCCGCCTCCAGATGCCGCACGATGCCGGCGATCTGCGCGCCATACCGCCCGTCGATCCGGTACACCTCTTCGACGAGTCGCCCGTTGGTCCCGACCAGGCGCGAGTTCAACCCGTACCGCTCGCGGAACCCGGTGAGGTCGGCCATGCGGACGCCGGCGTACAGATTGTTCGCGCTCGCCGCCAGCATGTCCCTGCCCGGGCCCGGAGTCTTGTTGGTGACGATCGGATCGACATTCGGATCGAAGAACATCGGGCCCAGGCGGGCGAGCATCCGCTCGACCGACTCGCCCGGCCGGGTCGCGAACGTGGCGCCCGACGCGGCAGACGCCCGCACGGCGGCCGCCAGTGCCTGAGGCGTCAGGCGCAGCACGAACTTGCGCGCGGTCAGGTTGTTGTACGGCCCGTTGTTGATCCAGAAGAGCTTCGTGTACCGCAGGATCTCGGCGGCGGCGGCGCGATCGACGCCCCGCGGATGCGCGACGACCTGCTCGATGACGCCGCGCATCTCGAGGGCGTCGCGGTGTTTCTGATCGAGGAAGATGTCCCGGCCGGCGAGCGCCGCCTGGGAGAGGTGCCAGAGGAGCGTCTTCTCGCGGAGCGGCAGCGACGCGAAGCCGTCCGCGTAGAGCTGCACCACCGCGGCGTCGTCCACCTGTTCCAGCAGGTACCGCCGGTCGTTCCCGCCGGCGCCGGTCGCGGGTGCGGGCGCGGCGCGGCCGGGCGCGCCGCTCGAACAGGCCGCGGCCGCGACGGCCACAGCGATGGCAGGGAGGAATCGTCGGAACCGCATTCTTTCAATTTAGCCTAAGATCGCACCGGGCTCTGAAGGTGTTGCCGGGATTGAGGCGCCGCACGCTCGGGGGCATGGTCGCGCTGCTGCTCGCGGCGGCCGGGGCGGCGTTTGCGCAGTTCGGTTCCGGGTTTCGCGGCGACGGCAATTTTGCCGCGATCCGGCCTCCGGCGCTCCGCACGGATCGCGCCTTTTCGTTCTGCCGGCTGATGTACACCAGCGTGCGCCGCGAGCCGTCGGGCGGGGGGTGGCGCACCGACTATCCGTACGGCGAGATCAACCTGCTCATCCGCCTGTCGGAGCTCACCAAGACGCCGGTGTCCTTCGAAGGCGCGCGCGATCCCATCCACTACGTGGTCCGGATGACCGACGCGGCGCTGTTCGAGTGTCCGTTCACGATGGCGTCCGACGTCGGCACCATCGGGCTGAGTCCCGCCGAGGCCGAGCAGCTGCGGCTGTATCTGCTCAAGGGCGGGTTCCTCTGGGCGGACGACTTCTGGGGCACGCGCGCCTGGGAGCAGTGGACGCGCGAGCTGGCGAAGGTGCTGCCCCCCACCGAGTACCCGATCGAGGACGTGCCGCTCGGCGACCCGATCTTCAGCGGCCAGTTCGTCGTCTCGCGGGTGCCGCAGATCACGAACATCGGCTTCTGGCGGCGCACGCGGGGCCGCGAGACCTCCGAGCGGGGCGACGACAGCCGCGAGGCGCACTTCCGCGCGATCCGCGACGACCACGGCCGCATCATGGTGGTGATGACGCACAACACCGACGTGGCCGATTCGTGGGAGCGCGAAGGCGAGGACCCGGGGTTCTTCTACCAGTTCTCGCCGAACGGCTACGCGCTCGGCATCGACGTGCTGCTCCACGCGATGACCCACTGATGCGCGGCTCCCCGACACGGAACACCGAGACACCAAGGCACCGGTGAGCAGCGGCCGCGTCATTTTCATCGACCTCGCCCGCGCGCTGGCGGTGGTCCTGATGGTGGCGGGCCACACCTCCAGCGCCCTGCTGGCCGGCCGCTACAAGGCGGGACCGTGGTTCGACGCGTGGGTGTTCCAGCGGGGGCTGACCTCGGCGCTCTTTCTGCTGCTGGCGGGCTTCGCCTTCAGCGTGGCGACCACCCGCCACTGGAGCGCGCACCTGCACGTGTCGGGCGCCGTCGTGACGCGCGTCCGCCGCTTCGGGCTGTTCATCGTCCTGGGCTACGCGCTCCACTTCCCGGTGCCGCACGTGTCCGAGCTGGCGACGGCCTCCGACCTCCAGTGGCGGTCGTTCATGGCGGTGGACGTGCTGCAGCTCATCGGCGTGACGCTCATCGCGGTGCAGGCGCTGGTGCTCGTCACGCGCACGCGCCGCGCGTTCATGCTCGCGGCCTTCGCCGCCTCCGCCGCGCTGCTCGCCGCCGCGCCCGCGGCCTGGCGCACCGACTGGACGTCGCTCGCGCCGATGCCGCTGGCCGCCTACGTCTCGCCGGCGACCGGCTCGCAGTTTCCGGTATTTCCGTGGGCGGCGTACGTGTTTGCCGGCGCCGGTGCGGGACAGCTGTACGCCCGCTGGGGCGCCGCCCATCTGGCCGCGTTCGCGCGCTGGGGCATGCTGGCGCCGGGGGTGGCGCTGATTGGCGCGGGAAGGCTGTACTTGGAGGGACTTCCCTCCGACGTGGCCATCCGCGCCGGCGCCTGTCTGCTCATCCTCGGCGTGACCGCGCATGTGAGCGGCCGCCTCGCCCAGCTGCCGCACGTCTTCGGCGCCGTGGCGCAGGAGTCGCTGCTCATCTACTTCGTACATCTGTGCATCGTCTACGGGTCGATCTGGAACCCCGGCCTGTGGCAGGTGTGGGGTGACGGGCTGACGCCGGCCGCCACGATGGCCGCCGTGCTGGCGGTGGTCGGTGCGATGGTGGCGCTCGCGTGGCAGTGGAACCGGCTCAAGCACGCCCGGCCGCGGGCGGCGCGCTGGGTCTCGGTGGCCGCCGGCGCCGTACTGATCGGGCGGTTGCTGTAGGACCAGCGCGGAGGCACAGAGCACGGAGTCACGGAGGAGACAAGTGGCCAGTAGATGAGGGTTTCGCGTGGCCCGGCCGGAAGGATATGATGCGCTCGATGCAGGCCTCAGGGCCCAGGCCCTGAGGCTTCGGCGTTTTCAGAGGGGAGTTGCCGTGTTCGACGCCATTTTTCAGGCACTCTTCAGTTACCGGCCGGTCGTGTTCCAGCAGGGGGAGTTCCGCTTCGACATCGGCACCGGCGCGCTCGTGGCCGCGGCCATGGCCGGTGCGGTCATGGTGGCGGCCGCCGTCACCTACCGCGGGGTTCGCGCCCGGGGCCGGCTGCGCGACCGGATCGTCCTGACGGCGCTGCGCATGGCGGCGCTCGCGCTCCTGCTGTTCTGCCTCTTCCGTCCCACGCTCGTCGTGCGCGCCGCGGTGCCGCAGCAGAACGTCGTCGCCGTGCTCCTGGACGACTCGCGGAGCATGCAGATCCCGGACTGGTCGGGACGGCCGCGGGGCGAGTTCATCACGCAGCAGTTCGGCGCGCCGGGCGGCGCGCTGCTCACGTCGCTCTCGGACCGCTTCCTGGTGCGGGTGTTCCGGTTCTCGTCGACGGCCGGACGGCTCAATTCGGTGAACGACCTGACGTTCGGCGGCTCGCAGACGCGGCTCGGCCGCGCGCTCGACGGCGCGCGCGAGGAACTGGCCGGGCTGCCGGTGTCGGGTGTCGTGCTCGTGTCCGACGGCGCCGACACGAGCGACGCCTCCTTTGCCGACGCGCTGCTCGGCCTCAAGGCCGAGAAGCTGCCGGTCTACACGGTGGGCGTCGGCGGCACGCGGCTGCCGCGCGACATTCAGATCGATCGCGTCAGCACGCCGCGCAGCGTCCTGAAGAATGCGTCGCTGCTCGTCGACGTCGTCGTCACGCAGACCGGCTACGCCGGGCGGACCGTGACGGTCGACGTCGAGGACGAAGGGCGGATCGTCGGGTCCGAGCAGGTGCGGCTGCCGGCCGACGGCAGCCCCGCCACGGTGCGGGTGCGCGCGGCGGCCGCCGAGCCGGGTCCGCGCCGGTTCAGGTTCCGCGTGGCACCACAGTCGGACGAGGTGGTCGTGCAGAACAACGTCCGCGAGGCGCTCATCCAGGTGCGCGACGGACAGGAAAAGATCCTGTATTTCGAAGGCGAGCCGCGGTTCGAAATGAAGTTCGTCCGGCGCGCCGTGGCCGACGACAAGAACCTGCAGCTCGTCGTCCTGCAGCGGACCGCCGACAACAAGTTTCTGCGCCTCGGCGTGGACGGCCCCGACGAGCTGGTCGGCGGGTTCCCGAAGACCCGCGAGGAGCTGTTCGCGTATCGCGGCCTGGTGCTCGGCAGCATCGAGGCGGCGGCGTTCTCGGCCGACCAGCTGCAGATGATCGCCGACTTCGTCGACCGGCGCGGCGGCAGCCTGCTGATGCTCGGCGGGGCGCGCGCCTTCGCCGAAGGCGGCTACGGCGGCACGCCGGTGGCCGACGCGCTGCCGCTCGCGATCGACCCGCGCACGCGGGCCTCGGAGCCGGCCGAGCTCGCGCGGCTGCAGATCATGCCGACCCGGCAGGGCCAGTCGCACGCGGCGACGCAGATTGCCGGCACCGAAGCGGCCTCCGCGGTGCGGTGGCGCGACCTGCCCCAGGTCACCAGCGTGAACGCGCCGCTCGCGTCGAAGCCGGCCGCCACCGTGCTGCTGAACGGGACCGACGAGCGCGGCCGCACCCAGCCGGTGCTCACGTGGCACCAGTTCGGCCGCGGCAAGGCGGTCGCCCTGACGCTGCAGGACACGTGGCAGTGGCAGATGCACGCGAGCATTTCGCTCGAGGACCAGACGCACGAAAACTTCTGGCGTCAGATGCTGCGCTGGCTCGTGGACGGCGCCCCCGGCCTCGTCGAAGCGCGCACGACGGTCGATCGCGTCGAGCCGGGCGAGCCGGTCACCATCGAAGCGGCCATCGTGGACAAGACGTACGTCGAGCTGAACGACGCCAGCGTGACCGCGCGGGTCACGCGGCCCGACGGCACCACCGCGGACGTCCCGCTCGAGTGGACGGGCGAGCGCGACGGCCTGTACCGCGGGACGTTCGTCAGTACGGGCGGAGGCACCTACGAGGTGGCCGTGGATTCCTCCCGCGGCTCCGCCATCATCGGCAGCGGCGTCACGTTCCTGCGGGCGGGTCCGAGCGACGCCGAGTACTTCGACCCCACGATGCACGAGGGGCCGCTGCGCCGGATCGCGGAGGACACGGGCGGGCGGTTCTACACGGCGGACGCCGCGGCCGCCGGACTCGCCGAGGACGTCCGCTACGGCGGCCGGGGCGTGACGTCGGTCGAAGAACGCGAGCTGTGGAACATGCCGGTCATCCTGCTCGCGCTCGTGGGCGTGGTCTGCGCGGAGTGGGGCTACCGGCGGGCCGTGGGGCTGTCATAGATGCTGAGGGCGTTCCTGCTCATCGTGGTCGGCCTCGCCGGGGATCCCGAGCACGGGGAGCTGTTCCAGAAGTGGGGCAACACCCTGGCGGAAGCGTCGGCGAAGGTCGGCGTCGCCGGCGATCGGCGGGTGTATCTGGGCGAGGCCAAGGGGGAGGGCACGCGCGTGAACGGCCGCGCCACGCGCGAGGAGATTGACAAGGCCCTCTCGGCGTTCGCCAGGGCGGCGGCGCCCGAGGATGTCGTGTACGTGGTGCTCTTCGGGCACGGCAGCTTTGACGGCCAGACGGCGCGGTTCAACCTGCCCGGTCCCGACGTCACCGCTGCGGAGTTCGGCGCGATGCTCCGGCGTCTGCCGGCGCGCAATCTCGTGTTTGTCGACACGTCGAGTTCGAGCGGGCCGTTCCTGGAGGCGCTGTCAGCCCCGGGGCGCACGATCATCACCGCGACGCGCAATGGCGCGGAGCAGTTCACGACGCTCTTCGGCGGCTATTTCGTCGAGGCGCTCTCCAGCGACACGGCCGATGCGGACAAGAACGGCCGCATCAGCGTGCTCGAGGCGTTCCAGCACGCGAAGGCGGAAGTCGCGCGCGCCTACGAGCGCGAGGGGCTGCTCGCCACCGAGCACGCGATGCTCGACGACAACGGCGACAAGACCGGCAGCCAGACGCCGTCGCCGGCCGGCGGCGACGGCAAGCTGGCGGCGGCGCTTTCGCTCGGCTCGGCGGCCGACGCGGCCCCGCTGCCCGAGGATCCGACGCTGCGCGCCCTGTATCTGGAGCGGCGCGACATCGAGCGGCGCGTGGAGTCGCTGCGGCTGCTTAAGGACAGCCTCCCGCCGGCGATGTACGCGAGCGAGCTCCAACGACTGGTGACCGACCTCGCGCTGAAGACGCGCGACATCCGCACACTCGAGGGAGACTCCAAGCCATGACTGAGCGCGTGCTGACCAACCCCTACGCGAGCGACGTCGTCGATCTCGCGTCGCCCGACGATCTCGCCCTGGCCGAGAAGATGAAGGTCGGGCGCGAGCAGATTCTGACGGAGCTGCGCAAGGTCATCATCGGGCAGGAGGCGGTGATCTCGCAGGTGCTGCACACGCTTTTTGTCGGGGGCAACAGCCTGATCGTCGGCGCGCCCGGCCTCGCCAAGACGCTGCTCATCCACACGATGGCGCGCGTGCTCGACCTGAAGTTCTCGCGCATCCAGTTCACGCCCGACCTGATGCCCTCCGACATCACCGGCACGGACCTGGTGCAGGAAGACGCCTCGACCGGCCGGCGGCAGATGGTGTTCGCGCCCGGGCCGATCTTCGCCAACATCGTGCTCGCCGACGAGATCAACCGCACGCCGCCGAAGACCCAGTCGGCGCTGCTCGAGGCGATGCAGGAGCACCGCGTCACGATTCAGGGGCGAACCTACCGGCTCGACGAGCCGTTTTACGTGTTCGCCACGCAGAACCCGATTGAGCTCGAAGGCACGTATCCGCTGCCGGAGGCGCAGCTCGATCGCTTCATGTTCCACATCATCATCGACCACCCGCCGTACGGCGAGGAGTACGACGTCGTGAAGACGACGACGGCGCTGCAGGATCCGACGCTGGAACGCCCGGTGAGCGGGGAGGACCTGATTGCCTTCCAGCGCCTGGTGCGGAAGGTGCCCGTGGCCGAGCCGGTGATGCGCCACGCGCTCGATCTGGTGCGCGCCAGCCGGCCGGGATCCGAGACGTGTCCCGACAACGTCAAGAAATGGGTGGCCTTCGGCGCCAGCGTGCGCGCCGCGCAGTACCTGGTGCTCGGCGGCAAGGCGCGCGCGCTGACGAGCGGCCGCTATCACGTGAGCTTCGAGGACATCCGGGCGCTGGCGCATCCGGTGCTGCGCCACCGCATCATCACCAATTTCCATTCGCAGTCGGAGGGGATCACCACCGACATGCTCGTGGACCGGCTTCTCGAGGCGGTGCCGCTGCCGCGGTCGGGCATGTAGGCCGGGTCTTCAGACCCGGCGAGAACGAACATGAGTCTCATGGCCAGCCACAATCCGAGCGCCATTCCCGGCGCGCGGTTCATGGATCCCGTCGTGCTCGCACGGATCGGGAACCTGTCGCTCGTCTCGCGGGCGGTCGTCGACGGCTTCATCAACGGCCTCCACAAGGCGCCCTACTTCGGCGCCTCGGTGGACTTCGCCGAGCACCGCGGCTACGTGCCGGGCGACGACATCCGCCGCGTCGACTGGCGCGTCTGGGCGCGGACCGACCGCTACTACGTCAAGGAGTACGAAGCCGAATCGAACATGAATTTCTCGGTGCTGCTCGACATCTCGAAGTCGATGGACTACGGCAGCATCGGGATGACCAAGCTCGACTACGCGCGCATGCTCACCGCGTGCCTGACGAACCTGGTCCACCACCAGCGGGACCGGGTGGGCTTCGTCGCCTTCGACGAGGACATCGTCGAGCACGTGCCGCCGTCTGCCAAGCACATGGAAACCGTGCTCCACGTGCTCGACCGGTTGAAGCCGGGCCGCCCGGGGCGCCTGCGGGAGCCGCTGCACAAGCTCGCCGAGCATTTCGGCCGGCGCGGCGTGCTCGTGGTGATCTCGGACTTCTATGCCGATCCGGAGACGGTCGTCGACGCGGTGACGCCGCTGCGGTTCCGCGGGAACGATCTCGTCGTCTTTCACGTACTGGATCCGGCGGAGATCGAGTTCGGGTTCACGAACGCCTCGGCGTTCGAGGATCTCGAAAGCGGGGAGCAGCTGCCGGTCGTGCCCGAGGCGATGCGGAAGGAGTACCGGTCGCTCGTGCGCGCGCACATCGACGCCCTGCAGCAGCGGTTCTCCGAGGTGCGCGTCGACTACACGCTGCTCGACACGTCCAAGCCGCTCGATCACGCGCTGTTCCGGTATCTGTCGAGCCGTGAGAAGAAGTTGAGGTTGAGGTAGTGTCATTTCTCGCGCCTCTCTTCTTCGCGGCGCTGGCGGCGCTCGCCATTCCCGTGCTGATCCACCTGATCCAGCGCGAGAAGAAGCAGGTCGTCCGGTTTCCCTCGCTGATGTTCGTGCAGCGCGTGCCGTACAAGTCGGTGCGGCGGCGGCGGATCCACAACTGGCTCCTGCTGTGCGTGCGGCTGACGGCGCTCGCGCTCATCGTGCTCGCCTTCGCGCGCCCCTTCCTTCGGCGCGACACGCTCAACACGGCCGTCGGCGCCGGCGCGCGCGAAGTGGTCGTGCTGCTCGACGACAGCTACAGCCTGGCGTACGGGGACCACTGGGAGCGGGCCCGCGCGGCCGCCAGCAACGCCATCAACGGTCTCGGCCCCGACGATCGCGGCTCGCTCGTCCTGTTCGGTTCGGGGGCCGAGATTGCCCTGCGGTCGGCCGCCTCGGGCGACCGCCCGCGGTTGGCGGCGGCGGTCGCGGCGGCCAGGCCCGGCGCCTCGGCCACGCGCTACGCGCCGGCGCTGAAGGTGGCCGGCAGCATCCTGGCCGAATCGTCCCTGCCGCGGCGCGAAGTCGTCCTCATCAGCGATTTCCAGCGCGGCGGCTGGCGGGGCGAGGAGGGCGCGCGGCTTCCGGAGGGTACGACCGTCACCCCGGTCGCGATTGCCGGCGGCGCCGACGCCCCGAACGTCGCCGTCACGGGCGTCTCGCTGGCCCGCTCGACGTTCTCGAATCAGGAGCGCGTGGCGGTCACGGCGGTCGCTGTCAACCGCGGCACCCGCGCGCTGCGCGGCGGGCAGCTCTCGCTCGAGATCGGGGGCCGGCCGATCCAGTCCAAGCCGCTCGACGTCGAGGTCAACGGCTCGGTCTCGGTGGTCTTCGACCCGGTGACGGTGGCCGGCGCCTTCATGCGCGGCAGCGTGCGCGCCAGCGACGACGCGCTCGCCGTCGACAACGCGTTTCACTTTGTCGTGTCGCCGGCGCAGCCGGTTCGCGTCATCGTGGTCGACCGCGGCGCCACCGGGGGCGGCGCGCTGTACCTGACGCGCGCGCTGGCCATCGGTGAGGCGCCACGATTCGAGACCGTGGTGCGGCAGCCGGACGCGGTCGCCGAGGACGACCTGCGGCGCGCGTCGGTCGTGCTGCTGAACGACGTGGCGGTGCCGGCGGCGCTCGCGCGGCGCCTGCAGCGGTTCGTCGAAGGCGGCGGCGGACTGCTCGTGGCGCTGGGGCCGCGCGCGTCGTGGAGTCCGGACGTCGACGTGCTGCCCGCCGCCATCGAGGCGCCCGTCGACCGCACCAGGGGCGACGCCGCGCGCCTCGGCACGCTCGAGTTCGGCCATCCGGGGTTCGAGCCGTTTCGCGCGCCGCGGAGCGGCGACTTCGCCGCCGCGCGCATCTACGGCTATCGCGCCGTGAAGCCGGCCGCCGACGCGCAGGTGCTCGCCCGCTTCGACGGCGGCGCGCCCGCGCTCGTCGAGCGGCGCGTCGGCGCGGGCAAGGTGCTGCTGTGGGCGTCGAGCCTGGATCTCTCCTGGAGCGATTTCCCCCTGAAGCCGGTCTATCTGCCGTTCGTGCACCGCGCCGCGCGCCACCTCGCCTCGTACAGCGAGCCGGCGCCCTGGCTGACGGTCGGCCAGGTGCTGGACGCCTCGGCCGGCGCGGCCAGATCGCAGCCGGCGAGCGGCGTGGTGCTCACGCCGTCGGGCCGCCGCGTCTCGATGGACGAAGAAGGCGCTGAAGTGATCGAGCTCGCCGAACAGGGGTTCTACGAGCTGCGAAACCGATCCGGCGACGCGGTGACGGCCGTCGTGGCCAGCAACGTGGACACGGCGGAGTCCGACCTGACCCCGATGGATCCCAAGGAGATCGTCGCCGCAGCGACCGCCGGACCCGGAGGGGGGCGCGAGGCCGGCGGGTCGGGCCAGCCGGTGACGCCGGAAACCCAGGAGCGGTCGCAGCGGCTGTGGTGGTACGTGCTCTGCCTCGGCATCCTGCTGCTCGGGGCGGATACCGTGATCTCCAACCGGCTGTCGAAAAGCTGAAGCGGGAACGGCGGGACCGGCGTATTCTTTCGGAGAGGAATTATGCCTTCGAGCCTGACAGAGATCATCCGCGAGGTCCGATCGCGCTGGCGCATGAAGCTGGCGCTGCGCGGTGCGGTCCGCAGCGTCGGCGTGGCCGTGGCGCTCTTCTTCGTCGCGGCCTACGCGCTCGAGTGGGCGCGGTTCAGCCCGTCCTCGATCATCGCCGCCCGCCTCGTGCTGGCTGCCGCGGTCGGTCTGTCGGTCGTGGCCTTCCTCGTCCGCCCGCTGCGCCGCCGCGTCACCGACGAGCAGGTCGCGCTGTACCTCGAAGAGCACGAGCCGTCGATGCAGGCGACGCTCGTGAGCGCGGTCGAGGCCACCGGCCGCGGCACCGAGTCGGTCTCCGGCGCGCTGGTGCGCAAGCTGGTCGAGCAGGCGCTCGAGGCGTGCGCCTCGACCGGCGCGGTGCGCCGCGTGGAGCAGGCACCGCTGCGGCGGTGGGGCCTGGTGCTCGGCGCCGTGTCGGCGGCCGCCATCCTGATCGTCCTTCTCGGCCCCGCGTTCCTGCGGAGCGCGCTGTCGGCCATCCTGCTCGTGCAGCGCAGCGTCGAGGCGGCCGCCCCCTATCGGATCGACGTGACACCGGGCAACGCGACCGTGCCGAAAGGCGCCGACCAGACGATCAGCGCGCGGCTGCTCGGGTTTGCCGCCGACGATGCCACCGTCATGGTGCGGCGGGCGCCTGACGCGAAGTTCGAGAACATCCCGCTCGTCCTCGGCGACGACGGCCGCTACGAAGGGATGCTGTTCGATGTGGCGGCCTCGATGGAGTACTTCGTCGAGGCCGAAGGCGTGCGGTCCCCGCTCTATGCGCTGAAGGTGGTCGACGTCCCGTACGTGCAGCGCCTCGAGCTCGAGTACCGCTTTCCGGCCTACACCGGCCTCGAGCCGCAGAAGGTCGAAGACGGCGGCGACATTGCCGTCCTGGCCGGCACCGAAGTGCGCCTGAAGGCCGTCCCGACCATGCCGTCGCCGGGTGGGCGCGTGGCCCTCAACGACAAGGAGTCGGCGGCCCTTGCGCCGCAGGCGGACGGCTCGCTCACCGGGGCGTTCACGGTGACGCGCGACGGCTTCTACCGCATCGAGCTCGACTCACCCGCGGGCCAGCGGGCGGCGGCCTCGCCCCAGTACACGATCGACGTGCTGACGGATCAGCCGCCGACCGTGTCGTTCTCGAAGCCGGGACGCGACACGTCGGCGTCGGCGATCGAAGAAGTGTTCGTCGAGGCGCAGGCCGAGGATGACTTCGGCGTCCGCGACCTCGAGCTGGTGTACTCGGTCAACGGCGGGCCGGAGAAGACGGTGAAGCTGTTTGCCGGACGCGCGCGTCTGCCGGAGGTCACGGCCGGCCACACGTTCTTCCTCGAGGAGCTGGGCGTCGAGCCGGGCGACTCCGTGTCCTACTACGCGCGGGCGAACGACAACTCCGCCGGCCAGGGCCGGCAGGCGACGAGCGACATCTACTTCCTCCGGGTCCGGCCCTTCCGGCGCGACTTCCGGCAGTCGCCGTCGATGGCCGGCGGCGGTGGCGGCGGCGGCGGCGGCGCGGGCGGCCAGGTCGAGGCACTGTCCGAGCAGCAGCGGCAGATCATCTCCGCAACCTTCAACGTGCAGCGCGATCGCCGGACGTTCACGCCGGTCAAGCTGCGCGAGAGCACGACGGTTGTGGGGCTGTCGCAGTCGCGGCTGCGCGAGCAGGTCGAAGGCCTCCTCACGCGCATGAACAGCCAGCTCGTGCAGCGCGACCCCGCGTTCGAGAAGATCGCCGGTCTGCTGCCCCAGGCGGTGGAGGCGATGAAGGAGGCGGAGACCAAGCTCTCCGCGGTGAGTCCCGACGGCGCGCTGCCGCCCGAGCACAAGGCGCTGCAGGTCCTGCAGAAGGCGGAAGAAGAGTACGAGTACCAGGTCAGCATGCAGCAGAACGGCGGCGGGGGCGGCGGCGGGGGCAGCAGCGCGCAGCAGCAGGAGCTGGCCGACATCTTCGAGCAGGAACTCGAGAAGATGGCGAGCCGCTACGAGACGGCGAACCAGGCGCAGCAGCAGAGCGGCGACCGGGAGCTCGACGAACTGCTCGAGAAGCTGAAGGAGCTCGCGCGGCGGCAGGAGCAGGAGGCCGCGCGGCAGCGGCTGCGCGCCCTCGATCAGGGCGGCGGCGCGTCATCGGGGAGCGCCGCGCAGCAGCGTGCGCTGGCCGAACAGGCCGAGGAAGCGGCGCGCCGGCTCGAGCGGCTGGCGCGTGAGGAGAACCGCCAGGATCTGCTGGAGGCCGCGCGCCAGATGCAGCAGGCGGCCGACGCCATGCGCCGCGCCGCGGCGGGCGGCGACGCCGGCGCCGCGGGTCAGGCCGCGTCCGCGCTCGAACGGCTGCGCGAAACCGAGCGCCGGCTGCAGCAGAACCAGGCGGCGCGCGCCGAGCGCGACATCGACGACGCCATCAGACAGGCCGAGGATCTCGCGCGGCGGCAGCAGGACGTTGGCGACGAGGCCAAGCAGCTCGCGGCACAGCCCACGACGAACCCGACGGCGCGCCGCGACCGGGCGCGTCAGATTACCGACAAGAAGGCCGACCTCGAGTCGCGCGTCAACGCGCTCGAGCAGGATCTGGACCGCGCCGCCCGCGACGCAAGCGCCAACGAACGCGCCGCCTCGCGCAAGATGGCCGAGGCCGCCGGCACGATTCGCGACAACCGCATCGCCGACAAGCTGCGCTATTCGCAGAACCTCGTCAATCGCAGCGCCGCGCCGCAGGCGGTGGACGCCGCCGAAAACGACATTGCCAGCGGGATCCAGGCGTTGCGCGACCGGCTGGGCGAGGCGCAGGCGGCGCTCGGCCAGAACGAGAACGCCAACCGGATGGAGACGGCGCTCGAACGCGCCCGCCGGCTGGCGCGCGCGGCTGAATCGCTGCAGGAGCGGACGCGCGAGCGCGCCGAACAGGGAGCCCGCCAGGGCCAGCAAGGTCAGCAGGGTCAGCAGGGCCAGCAAGGTCAGCAGGGCCAGCAAGGTCAGCAAGGTCAGCAGGGTCAGCAAGGTCAGCAGGCGCGCCAGGGACAGCAAGGCGGTTCACAGGGTTCACAAGGTGCTCAGGGTTCACAGGGTGCTCAGGGTTCGCAGGGTTCGCAGGGCGGACAGAGTGCGGATGGTGCGCAGGGCGGTGGCGCCGACGGTGCGCAGGCCGGAGGACGCGGCGACGCGGACGGCGCCTTTGGCGGCGGCGCGTACGGGCCGGACTATGGCGGCGGCTACGGCTACGGCGACTGGCGGCGCTTCGGCCGCCTGACGCCCGAAGACATCCGGCAGCTCCGCGGCGAGGCGAGGCAGTGGGTCAACGAAGGGCAGCAGTTGCGGGGCGATCTGACGGCCGAGAACATCGACCCGCGGGAGCTCGATGAGATTCTGCGCGCGCTCAGGCGGCTGGACGACCCGCGCGTCTACCAGGACGTGTCGGAGCTGGCGCGGCTGCAGTCGACGATTGCCGAAGGCCTGAAGCGCTTCGAGTTCGGCCTCCGCCGGCGCGTCGATGCCACGGAGAATGTCGTGCTGACCGGCTCGGACGAAGTGCCGGAGGAGTTCCGCAAGCTCGTGCAGGAGTATTACCGGTCGCTGGCCAGGGCCCCGCGGTGAAGGCGCTCTGCCTGGCACTCGCGCTGATGGTGGGTGTCGGGTCGACGGTGGCGGCGCAGTTCGGGCGGCAGTTTCGTGGGTTTGGCCCGCGCGGCTATCCGGCCAAGTATGCCCGTGCCGACAGCTTCGGCCGCGGGTTCAACTTCTGCCGCGCGGTGTACACGAGCGGCCGCCGTGAAGCCGGCGGGCAGGGATGGTCGACCGACTATCCCGACGCCGATCTCAACTTCTCCATCCGCCTCTCGGAGCTCACCAAGACGCGCGTCAGCATGGATGCCAACGGCCGTCCCGACCATCTGGTTGTCCGCCTGACCGACGACGCGCTGTTCGAGTGTCCCTACCTGCACATGGAGGACGTGGGGACCGCCGCGCTGACCGACGCGGAGGTGCGGGGACTGCACGACTATCTGATGAAGGGCGGCTTCGTGTGGTGCGATGACTGGTGGGGCACGGCGGCGTGGACGCAGTGGATGTCACAGCTGGCGCGCGTGCTGCCTCCGTCGGAGTACCCGGTCGTCGACATCCCTCGCGATGACCCGATCATGCGGATGCAGTTCGAGGTGGCCGACATCCCGCAGATTCCCTCGATTCAGTTCTGGCGGACGAGCGGCGGCAGCACCTCCGAGCGCGGCAGCGACAGCCCGCACCCCGATTTCAACGGCGTGCGCGACAAGCACGGCAACCTGATCGTGCTGATGACGCACAACACCGACATCTCGGACGCGTGGGAGCGCGAGGGCGAAGACTCGCGCTTCTTCTACGCGTTCTCGCCCAACGGCTACGCCGTCGGCATCGACGTCGTCCTGTATGCGATGACGCACTGAGGATTCGATGCGCCGGACGCCCGCCGCCGCCCTGTTGCTGGTCGTCCTCGTGCTGCCGCTCGCTGCCGGCGGGCAGGGCTCCTTCCGGCGTCCGTCGCGGCAGGCCGTCGCCACGGTCGACTACAACAGCCACTTCGCGTTCACGCGGATCCGGTACGGGGCGTCACTCGCCCGCGGGTTCTACGGCGGCGGCGGGTGGGAGCACGATTACCCCACCGCCGACAAGAATTTTTCCGCCATTCTCGATTACATTTCCAACACGCGCGTGCGACTCGACGGCACGAATATCCTCGACCTCGATGATCCGCGCATCTTCGAGAACCCGTTCATCTACATGTCGGAGCCGGGCCACTGGACCACGAACGACGGCGAGGCGAAGAACCTGCGCGCGTTCCTGCTGAAGGGGGGCTTCATCCTCTTCGATGATTTCGAGGGGGAGTACGAGTGGCGCAACATGGTCGCGCAGGTCAAGCGGGCGCTGCCGGACCACTCCTTCATCCCGCTCGACGTGTCACATCCGATCTTCCATTCGTTTTTCGACATCAGGAACCTGAACATCCCGCACCCGATGATGCCGACCATCACGCCGGGGTTCCTGGGCCTGTTCGAGCAGAACGATCCGTCCCGTCGCATGATGGCGCTCGCCAACTGGAACAACGACATCGGCGACTACTGGGAGTGGTCGGCCGAAGGGCTCTACGGCAGCGATCCCACCAACGACGCGTACCGGCTCGGCGTCAACTACGTCGTGTACGCGATGACGCACTGAACGTCCGGCCGCCCGGTTGGGCCTTGTGACTTGAGCCTTGAGCCTTGTGCCTTGTGACTTGTGACTTGTGCTTATGCCATGATCTCCGTGTGCCCACGTCTCCACGGCCGGCGATCTGCGACACCATCCTCGATGCGATCGGCGACACGCCGCTCGTCCGCATCCGCTCGATCACGCGCGGGGTGATCGACGCCACCGTCCTGGCGAAGCTCGAGACGTTCAACCCGGGCAACTCGATCAAGGACCGGATGGCCGTCACGATGATCGAGGATGCGGAGCGGGCCGGGCTGCTCAAGCCCGGCGGGACCATCATCGAGGGCACGTCCGGGAACACCGGCATGGGCCTGGCGATCGCGGCCGTGGTCAAGGGCTACAAGTGCGTCTTCACGACCACCGACAAGCAGTCGAAGGAAAAAATCGACGCGCTGAAGGCGTTCGGCGCCGATGTGATCGTGTGCCCGACCAACGTCGATCCCGAGGATCCGCGGTCGTACTACTCGGTGTCGTCGCGCCTTGCCCGTGAGATTCCCAACGCCTGGAAGGCGGACCAGTACGACAACCTCTCGAACACCCGGGCGCACTACGAGCAGACGGGGCCGGAGATCTGGGCGCAGACCGCCGGGCGCGTGACGCACGTCGTGTGCGGCGTCGGCACCGGCGGGACGATCAGCGGCGTCGGCCGCTTCCTGAAGGAGCGGAACCCTGCCATCAGGGTGTGGGGGATCGACACGTACGGGTCGGTCTTCAAGAAGTACAAGGAGACCGGCATCTTCGACAAGAACGAGATCTATCCGTACATCACCGAGGGTATCGGAGAGGATTTTCTGCCTGCGAACGTGGATTTTGAGGCGATCGATCATTTCGAGAAGGTCACCGACAAGGACGCCGCGCTGATGACGCGGCGCATCGCGCGCGAAGAGGGGATCTTTGCGGGCAACTCGGCCGGTGCGGCCATGGCGGGGCTGCTGCAGTTGCGCGAGCGGTTCACGCCGGACGACGTGGTGGTGGTGATCGTCCACGATCACGGGTCGCGCTATCTCGGCAAGATGTTCAACGACGAGTGGATGCGGGCGAAGGGATTCCTCGAGGTCACGGGCATGACGGCGCGGGACCTGGTGGCGCTTGGCGTGTCGGGCGAGCTGTACGCCGTCGAGGCGTCGCGGCCAGTCGAAGAGGCGATCCGTATCATGAGCGACCGCGACTACTCGCAGCTGTCGGTCACCCGCGATGGCCGCGTCGTCGGCTCGCTGAACGAAACGCATCTGTACAACGAGTTCATCCGCGATCCGGAGATCAAACGGAAGCCGATCGAGGCGATCATGCAGCCGGCATTCCCGTTCGCCGACATCTCGACGCCGGTCGCGCTTCTGTCGAAGATGATCACGCCGGAGAACCCGGCGGTGCTCGTTCGTGACTTCAAGACCGACAAGACCTTCATCATCACGCGGTCGGACATCATCCGGATGCTCGCGTAGGCGAGGTCCGCGTGTTCGCCTCCTCCTGCTGGCGCCGCCGGCGCTCCTCCGGCGGCACGTCCTCGACGTGCGAGCCGAAGTCCCAGAAATTGCCGTTCGCGTCTCTCACGCCGGCGTTGCGGTCGCCGTAGAACTGGGTGGCGGGTTCCATGACGGACGTGGCGCCGGCTGCCAGCGCGGCGCGATACGCCGCGTCCGCGTCCGGCACGTAAAGATACAAAGTCGACGGCATCCCGGGGTGCCGATCGGTGGCCTGCGACAGCATGATGTGGGAATCGCCGACGATCACGTCGGCGTGCCAGATGCGCCCGTCCGGATAACGCGCCACGTCGTGTTCGGCGGCGCCGAGACCCGCCTTCAGGAATCTCAGCAGCCCCTCTGCATCGTCGGCGACGATGTACGGAACGACGGTGTGGTACCCCTCCGGGATTGGCGTGACGGCCATAGCATAAGATTCTTATCCAGAAGGGCTGCAGGGATGGATCTCGGACTGAAGGACCAGGTCGCCATTGTCACCGGGTCGAGCCGCGGGCTGGGGCTGTCGATCGCGCGCGCGCTCGCCCGCGAAGGGTGCCGCGTCTGCCTGTGCGCACGCGGCGAGGCGCGCCTGCGCGAGGCGGCGCGCGAGGTGGCCGAGGCCGGCGGCGGCGACACGTCGGTGCTGGCCGTGGCCGCCGACATCAGCCGGGCCGACGGCGTTCAGCACGTCGTGGACCGCACGGCCGCCTCGTTCGGCGGCGTCGATATTCTCGTCAATAACGTCGGGCTGGCGGGCGGGGCCGGCCTGCTGGACACCTCCGACGAGCAGTGGCAGGAGGCCGTCGATCAGACGCTCCTTCCGGCGGTGCGTGCCTCGCGCCTGGTCGTACCGCACATGCAGCGGCGCGGCGGCGGCGCCATCGTGATCATCGCGTCGGTCTTCGGGCGCGAGGCGGGCGGACGGATGACGTACAACGCGGTGAAGGCCGCCGAAATCAGCCTCGCCAAGTCGCTCGCGCAGCAGCTCGCCTCGTCCAACATCCGCGTCAACAGCGTGTCGCCCGGATCGATTCTCTTCGAGGGAGGCTCCTGGTGGCGGCGGCAGCAGGCCGACCCCGGCGGGATCGCCGAGTTCGTCCGGCGCGAGCTGCCGTTCGGCCGCTTCGGCCGCCCGGAAGAAGTGGGCGACGTCGTGGCGTTCGTCTGCTCGCCGCGCGCGAGCTGGATCAGCGGCGCGTCGATTGTCGTCGACGGCTGCCAGAGCCGGGCGTTCTAAAGCGTTTGACGCCGTATTTTTCGAATGGTAGCGTCAGCACGCTGCAGACAGGACGCAGACCACATATGACACAGGGGCATGCGAGCTGGGTGATCGTCGCCTTCCTGACGCTCCCCGCCGTGCCGGCGGCCGCGCAAGTGACGGGCACCCTGCCGAGGGCCGCCGACGGGAAGCCGGACCTGTCGGGCGTCTGGCAGGCGGTGACCACCGCCAACTGGGACGTCCAGGCGCATTCGGCCGCCAGGGACGTGCCGGCGGGCCTCGGCGTCGTCGACGGCAACGAGATCCCCTATCAGCCCTGGGCGGCGGCGAAGAAACGCGAGAACGCCGCCAACCGTGGCACGGCCGATCCCGAGACGAAGTGCTACCTGCCGGGCGTGCCGCGCAGCACCTACATGCCGTTCCCGTTTCAGATCTTCCAGACGGCGAACCATATTGCCATCACGTACGAGTACGCCCACGCCGTGCGGCGGATCTTCATGAACACGCCGCACCCGGACGGCGAAATTGAATGGTGGATGGGGGATTCGCGCGGCCGCTGGGAGGGCGACACGCTGGTCGTCGACGTCATCGACTTCACCGATCAGACGTGGTTCGATCGCGCCGGCAATTTTCACAGCAGCGCCCTGCACGTCGTCGAGCGCTACACGCCGATGACGCCGTATCACATGAACTACGAGGTGACGATCGAGGACCCGAAGGTCTTTACGCGGCCCTGGACGATGAGCCTGCCGCTCTACCGCCGCGTCGAGAAGAACATCCGCGTGCTCGATTACGAATGCTACGCCTTCGGCCTCGAGCGCACGTGGTACAAACCGCCGGAGTAATGGCATGAGATCCCGCACCGCACGCTGGCTGCCCGCTCTCGCCGTGGCGGCCGTGATGACCGGCGCTGCCGTCGATGCACGGCAGGAGCCGGCGGCGAAACCCTATACGCCCCCGCGCACTCCTGACGGGCAGCCGGACATCCAGGGCATCTACAACTCGGTCGGCACGTTCTACAACATCGAGGACCTGGAGTATCAGTCGCTGTACCAGAACTTCACGCCCAACCCGTCCCTGAGGGGTAAGAGCCTCATCACCGATCCGCCCGACGGAAGGATTCCGTATCAGGCGTGGGCGGCGGAACGACGGAAGCCGATCTACCAGCTCCATGGCGATCCGACGCCACCCTATGTCGATCCCAACGCGCGATGCTGGCCGCAGGGCGTGCCGCGCCATGTGAACAACCGCGAGTTCGAGATCTTCCAGCCGCCGGGCCATGTGGTGATCTTCAACATGGCCCACCACACGTACCGCGCGATCCCGCTGGACGGCAGTCCTCATATTCCCGCGAACGTCAAGCTGTGGCTGGGCGACTCGCGGGGCAGGTGGGAGGGGAACACGCTTGTCGTCGACGTCACCAACAACAACGACCAGACCTGGTTTGACGTCATGGCCAGCTTTCACAGCGATGCGATGCAGGTGACCGAGCGTATGACGCCGGTCAGTGCCGACCGCATCGACTACCAGGCCGTCATCACCGATCCGAAGGTGTACACGCGGCCCTGGACTTTTGTGATCCACTTCAATCGGGCGAAGGACTACGGTTCCGAGCTCTACGAGGAAGCCTGCGTCGAGAGTAACGAGAAGAATCTGGAGCTGCTGAAGCGGCCAGGTCGATAGGTCGTTCGGGAGGATCGGACATGCACATGCGCCCGCGTCGTTCCCTGACGGTGTTCGCCTTCCTGGTCGTGGTCTGGTGCATCGCCGCGCCGGCGCGCGCCCAGAACTGGCAGCCCTCGCGCACGCCTGACGGTCAGCCCGACATCCAGGGCTTCTGGGAAGCCGGTCCCGGCGCGAACAACGCCGGCCACAGCCTTGAAGAGGGATGCTGCGAGCCCGAGCACAACCGGATGCAGAACCGGGCGGCCGACAACATCGGGCTGCGGCAGCAGATCGTCATCGACCCGCCGGATGGGCGTATTCCGTTTCAGGCGTGGGCGGCGGCACGGCGCCGGGAACACCTGATCAACCTGGACGCGCCGACGGCGCTTGAGCACATCGAACCCGAGGACCGCTGCTCGCTGCAGGGCGTGCCGCGCAGCAACCTGCGCGGTCCGATGCAGATTCTGCAGCGGCCCGGACAGGTGGTGATCCTGTACGAATGGGTCCACGCGTCCCGCGTCATTCCGGTTGACGGCCGTCCGCATGCGCCGAAAGGCGCGGCGACGTGGCAGGGAGATGCCCGCGGCCGGTGGGAGGGGAATACGCTCGTCGTCGAGACGATCAATTTCCGCTTCGACCCGGTCGGCTACAACCGGCAGCCCTGGATCGACTCTCACGGGACCTTCTATACGGACGCCCTGCGGGTCGTCGAGCGGTGGACGCGCGCCGGCGCGGATCGGATTGCCTACGAGGCCACGATCGAGGACCCGAACGTCTTTACCCGGCCGTGGACGATTGCGTACGACATCGTGCCTCTCCGCCAGAAGAGCTACGAGTTCATCGAAGAGGCGTGCTGGGAGGGCGTGAGCGTCAGGAACCGGCTGGAGGCAGGCCGCCTGGCGGTGGCGTCGGGCAAGGTCCGCGCTCACAGTCACAACGAGCAGTAAGGCCGCACGATGCGTATCAGAGCGTCATTCCTGATGGCCGTCCTCGCGGCGGCTGTGCCCACGGGCGCAGCCGGCCAGGCGGTGCCGCGCGCCCCGGACGGCACGCCCGATCTGTCGGGGATCTGGCAAGCGGTCAACAGCGCGGCGTGGAACATCCTCCCGCACACCGCCGAGCCGGGCGTGCCTGCCGGCCTCGGCGTGGTGGACGGCAACGACATGCCGTACACTCCGGCGGCGGCGGCGACGCAGCGCGACAACTACGCGAACCGCGCGACGCGCGATCCGGAGACGAAATGCTGGCTGCCGGGCGTCCCGCGGGCGACCTATATGGGCCTGCCGTTCCAGATCGTGCAGACGCCGGCGCAGATCTCCATCCTCTATGAATATGCCCACACGCTGCGGAACGTCTTCATGAACTCGCCGCATCCGCGGGGGCCGATCGAGTTCTGGATGGGCGATTCGCGGGGCCGGTGGGACGGCGACACCCTGGTGGTCGACGTCGTTCACTTCAACGATCAGACATGGTTCGACCGGGCGGGGCATCACCACAGCGAGCTGCTGCACGTCGTCGAGCGGTACACGCCGACGAGCCGCGACCACATGAATTACGAGGTCACCATCGAGGACCCGAAGGTCTTCACCCGGCCCTGGAAGATGAGCATGCCGCTCTACCGGCGGCTCGACAGCAACATGCAGCTGCTCGACTACGAGTGCACTGCGTTCGACGAGGCATTTCGCAGCGGCCCGGCGGAGCAGCGGTAAGGACCCATTCACCACGAGGAGGTGTTCGATGACGCGCGGAACCTCCGGTCTCGCGGTCGTGACGGTGACGCTGGTGCTGGGGTGGTCGGCTGCCGCCCTCGGACAGGCCGGCCGGTGGGCGCCGCCGCGTCTGGCCGACGGCCAGCCCGACATACGCGGGCATTGGATGAGCGATGCGGTCGGAGCGGCGCACAGCGTCGAGGACGGCCGCGATCCCGACGCGGACGTGATTCAGGGGCGCGTCGGCGAGCGGAACCCGATCATCATCGTGGAGCCGGCCGACGGGCGGATTCCGTATCAGCCGGCGGCCGACGGCCGGCGACAGCAGCTCCTGCGGGATATCTTCACGCCCACCCGGCGCGAGCATGTCGACCCGCACATCCGCGCGCTGCTCGACGGCGTGCCGCGCAACAATTACGTGCCCGGGGAGATGCAGGTTCTGCAGGGACCGGGCGGCGTGACGATCCTCTCCGAG
>JACQZV010000112.1 GCA_016213695.1 Acidobacteriota bacterium
AAGCCCGAGGCGTCCAAGCCGCCCGGAGCCCTCGTATGAAGCGGTTGAGTGTCTGCCTTACTACTTACAACCGGGCCCGTCTTCTCGACCGGACGCTCGGTTCCCTGGCCGCCCAAACCCGCCTGCCCGACGAGCTCATCGTCAGCGATGACTGTTCAACCGACGATACGGCGGCGGTCGCGGAACGGTGGCGGTCGGCGTTTCCGACGTACATCTACCGGCGCAATCCCCGCAACCTGTACATGCCGGGGAACCTCAACGCCTGCCTGGCCGAGGCCACCGGCGACTATATTGCGAACCTGCACGACGCCGACGAATTCGATGCCGCCCTGCTCCAGAAGTGGGAGGCGGCGCTCGACGCGTATCCGTCGGCGGGTTTTGTGTTCTGCGGCGTGTCGGCGGGCGATCCGCACGGGGTCTCCGGCACGCCCGACGTCGTGCGGCTGAATCGGAGCACCCTCACGTACCGGTACCCGCGGACCACCGTCTACCTGCACGATGTGGAGCCTCTGACACCGGGGCGCGAGTTCTTCGAGCGGCATATGCTGCACGCCACCTATTCGATCGTCTGGGCCACGGTGATGGCGCGCCGCGACGCGTACGAGCGGCTGCTGCCGTACGATCCCCAGTGCGGCTGGGTGTCGGATGTGGACATGTGGATGCGGATGTGCCTGCACTTCGACGTGGCGTACGTGCGCGAGCCACTGCTGCACCTCGACGCGAGCCCGACGGCCGAGCGCCGCTTCGACTGGAATCGCGAAGAAGCCCTGCGCCGGATCCAGCGCGTGAACATCGAGCGGTCTTATGGCTATACACAGGATCGCCTCGCGCACGAGCTCACGCGCTACCGACGGCTGTACCGCGGGCGGTACGCGCGGAAAATTACTGCGCTTGCCGCACGAGGTGAGCTCGCGAAAGCGGCAACCGGTATCGGGCTCCTGCTACGTGGATTCCGGTGAGGACGTTGAGGCGAGCAGTCGAAGCGCTTCACGATAGCCGTCGATCGTCCCGGTGTCCACATATGCCGTGCCCTCCCGAACAGCGGTCGCCCGGCCGCCGCGCGCGAGGTAGGCGTTGACGAGCGTGCCAACCATGTCGTCTTGGCGCTCGGGAAGGCGCCACAGTTCGCGCAGTTCGTGCATCGTCCGGCCTGACATCCGGAACGCGCCCCATACCCAGTTTGATCGCGCGCCGGGCTGCTTAACCTGAATCTCCTGTACACGGTTCTCCGCGTCGGTGACGACGGCGTCGAAATGCTGCGGCTGATCGACCGGAAAGAGGAGGAACGACAGCGGATCCGGCGGGAGGCGCGCCAGCGCGTCCTCCGGGTACCAAATCGTGTCCGGAAGGCCGACCAGGACCCAGTCGTCGTCATGGACGAGCGGCGCCGCACGAAAGATCGCATCGCAGAGCCCGGCCGGTTCCGGCTGCACCGCATAAAACACGTCTGCGGAAAAGGTCGACGCGCCGTAGTAGGCGACGATATCGCTCTTGCCTGGCGCAATGACGAAACAGATCCGGGTGGCGCCGCCGGCGACCAGACGTTCCACTACGTACTCGCTGACCGCGCGGGGACGTTCGAGCCCCTGCTCGGTGCGCGTCCCGACCGGCAGGAGTTCCTTGGAAAAGGCGAGCGGCTGCATGCGCGTGCCCCGGCCGGCCGCCGGGACGACGCCCCAGGTGGTCACCGGACCTCGAGCAGCTCGACGTCGAAGAGCAGCGTGGCATTCGGGGGGATGACACCGCCAGCGCCCCGCGCGCCGTAGCCCATACCGGGCGGGATCGTCAGCATGCGTCGGCCGCCGACCTTCATGCCCGCCACGCCCTGATCCCAGCCGGGAATGACTTCACCGGCGCCCAGGTTAAACGAGAAGGGCTCGTTGCGGTCGCGCGAGCTGTCGAACTTCGCACCCCGGTGATCCGGGCGCGCGGCGTCGTAGAGCCATCCCGTGTAGTGCACCGTCACCACCCGGCCGCTCTGTGCGTCGGCGCCGGTGCCGACGCGGTCGTCCTGCTTGATGAGCTCTGCCACGCTGTTTGTCTCCGTGGTGCCGCCGCAGGCGGCGAGGAACGCGAGGGCCAGGATCGGAACGATCGCCGGATGGCGCATCGGAGGATTATACGTAAGTCGGCAGTCGGCAGTCGGCAGTGGGCAGTGGGTCGTGGAATATGGCAAGGAGGTCGCCGTGGCTGTACGTCGTGGTGTTGCGCTGGTTCTCGCTGTTATCGGGGTGACGGCGCTGGTCGTCATGGCGGGGGCCGTCTTCCTGTACGTGCTGGTGGCGCGCGGGCCGTCGGTCCCCGACCGCGCAGCGCTCGTCTTGCGGCCCGGGGGCGAACTGCTCGACGTACGTTCCGACGACGTGGTCGGCCAGGTGCTCGGGCGCGACGTGACGACGCTTGGCAGCCTGCTCGATGCGCTGCGCAAGGCGGCGCGCGACCCGCGTATCGTCGCGGTCGTGCTGCGGCCCTCGGCGCTGGAGTCCCCGCTCTGGGGCAAGGTTCAGGAGCTGCGCGACGCCATTCTCGCCTTCCGCCGGTCCGGCAAGCCGGTGGTCGCGTATCTGGAATACGGTGGCGACCGGGAGTATTACCTGGCCAGCGCCGCGGACCAGGTGTTCCTGCTGCCGACGAGCCCCCTCGATCTGACCGGCCTCGCGTCGTACGAGGTGTTTCTGCGCGGCGCGCTCGACAAGATCGGCGCCTATCCCGACTTCCTGCAGATCGGCGCGTACAAGACGGCGCCGAACCAGCTCACGCAGACAGGTTTCACGCCGGCGCATCGCGAGATGCTCGAATCGCTCAATCGCGATCTCTACGACCAGCTGGTGCGCGGCATTGCAGAGGCCCGGCGGCAGACGATCGGCGAGGTGCGCGCGCGGCTCGACCAGGGGCCGTTTGCGCCGGAGGCCGCGCGGCGCGCCGGCCTCGTCGACGATCTCGCGTACCTCGACCAGCTCGACGACAGGGTGGCGGCTCTGAGGACGCCCGCCGGCGCCGTGGCGCTGGTCGAAGGATCCGTCTACCAGCGCATCGATGCGCGGGATGTCGGGATTCGTCCGACGTCGCGCGTGGCGGTCCTGTACGCCGCAGGAGTCATCACCTCCGGCCGGAGCGCCTACGACCCGGTCAATGGACCGGTGGTCGGCTCCGACACGATGGTGGAGCAGATCCAGCGCATCCGCGCCGACGATTCGATTCGCGCGATTGTGTTGCGCGTCGACAGCCCCGGCGGGTCGTCGGTCGCCTCCGACGTCATCTGGCGCGAGCTGATGATCACGCGCGACGCGGCGCCGTCGCGGCCGCTCATTGCGTCGATGTCGGATCTGGCGGCGTCGGGCGGGTATTACATCGCGATGCCCGCGCACGCCATCGTGGCGCAGCCCGGCACCCTCACGGGGTCGATCGGTGTCTTCGGTGGGAAGATCGCGCTCGGTGGCGCGCTGGCCAGGTTCGGCGTCGGTACCGAAACGGTCTCATCGGGCCGCAACGCGGACATCGATTCGCCGTTCGCGCCGTTCACGCCCGAACAGCGCGACAAGCTGATGGCCTACATGGAGGACTTCTACGCGGGATTCGTGCAGAAGGCGGCGATGGCGCGCCACGCCACGCCGGCACAAATCGATGCAGTCGCGCGCGGGCGGGTCTGGACCGGCCGGCAGGCGCAGCAGCAGGGGCTCGTCGACGCGCTCGGCGGCCTTGACGCGGCGATTGCGCTCGCCAAGCGGCGCGCGGGCATTCCGGCCGGGGAGGACGTGGAACTGGTCGTCTACCCGCCGCGCCGCAGCCTCTATGACGCACTGACGGAGCAGATCGGATCGGCCAGAGTTGCCGGCTGGAGCGAATGGGGCGCGCTGGCGGCGGGCGCGGACGCGCGCGCGCTGGGCGCGCTCACCGCGCCAGTGCGCCTGTTCCGCCGTGGCGAGCCGCTCGCGCTGATGCCGTATGGGTTTGTGAGGTGAAGTCGGCAGTGGGCGGGAGTCGGCAGGGTTGTCACTGCCCACTGCCCACTATAGGGTCGCCGTCGCCGCGAGCAGGCGGCGCACGACGTCGTTCCTGACGTCGATGCGCATGCGTTCCTTGGCGCGCGCCATATAGGCGGTGTAGAACCGTCCGCGGCGCTCGCTGACGAGTTGCTCCCGGAACGCTTCCTTGCCCTTGAGCACCTCGTCCGGCGTAACGTCGTCGCGCTCGGCGACGCGGACGATTACGGTGGCGTCGCTCGTCGTGATCGGGTTGCTGACGGCGCCGGCGGCGAGCGCGAAGGCCGCTTTGTCGATCTCGGCGCTCACGCCGACGTCCGGCAGCGGCGAGCCGCGCGCGATGAGCTGCGTGTCCTTGGCGGCGAGCCCCTGCGCCTTGGCGGCAGCGGCGAAATCACTCGCGCCCCGCAGCGCGGATGCGATCTGGGCCGCGCGCTGGCGGCTCAGTTCCGTGGCGCGCACGCGGATGAGGTCCTCACGCACGCGGTCCTTGACCTGGTCGAGCGTCGGGATGAACGGGTCGCGGCTTCCGGCCAGCGCCACGAACACCGGGCCGCGCGGCGAGGCCATCGGGCCGCCCACCGCGTCCTCTTTGAGCTGAAACACCGCGCTGGCCACCTGCGGCGCCGCGCCGAGGCCCGGCACCTGATCGTCACGGCCGAAGAACTCGCTTTCGGTCACTGTCAGGCCGTTCTCCCGCGCGATGCGCTCGAGATCGGCGCGGTTACGGATCCCTTTCGCCAGGTCCGCGGCGCGTGCCGATACCTGGGCGTCGGCGCGCTGCCGCTTCAGCTGCTCCTCGATCTGCGCGCGTACGTCCTCGAGCGGTCGTGTGATGGCGGGTTTCTTGTCGACGACCTTGATGATGTGGAAGCCGAATTGCGACTTCACCAGATCGCTGATCTGCCCGGGCGCGAGCGCGAAGGCCGCCGTTTCGAATTCCGGCACCATGCGGCCGCGGCCGAAGTAATCGAGATCGCCGCCGTTCACCTTGCTCGCCTCGTCGTCCGAGTACTGCTTCGCGAGCGCGGCAAAATCGGCCCCGGCCTTCGCCTGCTGCAGCACGGTCTCGGCCTGCTTGCGCACGGCGGCCTCGTCCTTGCCGGCGGTGTTCAGCAGGATGTGGCTGGCCCGCACCTGCTCTGGCGTCTGATACTGCGCGATGTTGCTGTTGTAGTAGGTCTGCACATCAGTCTGCGGCACGGTGATCCGCGCCAGCGCCTGATCGCGATCGAGCAGCAGCAGGCGCGCCTTGCGCTGCTCGCCGATGCGGTACTCCGCCTTGTGCGCGTCGAAGTGCGAGGACACATCGGCGTCCGAGACGGTGACCTGACCGCGGAACGCATCGGCGGTCAGGGCGACCACCTGCAGCTTCACCTTCTCGTTGCGCTGCCGGAATTCGCGCTCGACCTCGGCGTCGGCCACCGTCATCCAGTCGGTCACCGCCGCGCGCAGCTTGTCGATCATGAGGTTACGCCGCAGCGTGTCCTCGAACGCGGCCTTGGTCATCGGTGGAACCTGGCTGCGCAGGATCTGCTCGTACCGCTGCTCGCCGACGAACCGGCCGTTCTCCTGCAACCCCGGGATCGCAAAGATCTGCTGCGCCAGCTCCTCATCGCTGACCTCGAGGCCACGGCGCTCCGCTTCGACCATCGCCGCCTGCTCGTCGACCATCTGCTGCAGAATCTGCTGCTCGATGCCGAGCTGCCGCAGGAGCTGGTCGCTGAGATTGCCGCCGTACGCCGAACGGTACGCCTGGACCTGCGCGCTGTAGCGCTGCTGGAACTGCCCGGCCGTCACTGTGCGCCCTTCGACGTCGGCAATCACCTCGCTCGGCGCGGCGCCTACGCCCACGACCGTCGGGTCGTTGAGGAAGCTGGGGATGTAGAAGACGATGAACGCGAGTACCACCAGGGCAAGGCTCCACTTGAGCCAGCCTTTGTGGCGCCGCATCCGGTCGAGCATGGTCATAGTCGAATCCTGCTTGGTTTCAGGCTCTGGGCTTCAGGCTCCGGGCCGTCTAAAACGTTGATCTTACAGGGCCCAACGTCCGTAGTCCAAGAAACTGCCGCCTGCCGCCCGAAGCCGACCGTCATGGTAAGATTCGGACGTTTCCAAGGACGTAGCGGCGCGGTGCCGCAGATACATGGCCCAGTGCGCTCCCGCCGTTACGAGCGGTGACACCGAGTTCCACTCAGTCTGACGCCGCGCACCCCATGGTTCGAGGTGCCCGCCGTCTCGATTTCGCCACCCACGTCAAGGCGCAGCTCCGCACGCTCAAGACGCGGCTCGAGCGGCGGAACGCATTGATCGAGGCCGTGCGTGACGCCCACGCGACCCTCGACCCCCAGAAGGTGGCGGGCTGGCTGGTGCGGCAGGCCGACGAGTGGATTCCGGCCCCCTGTTGGGCGGTGATTGCCCCAGACGTGACCGGCCAGCTGGCCGTCCTCGCCGACAAGGGGCTGGTGCCCGCCTTCGGGCCTGCGGTGTGGGCGGCCGCCGACTGGGTGGTGCCGCAGGGGCTGGAGCTGATGAGCGCCGACCTGTCCAAGGACCGTCGCGTCACCGGGAACGCCGGCGGCACCGTCATTGCGCTCCCGCTGATGTGCCGGAGCCGCACCGTCGGCGCGCTCATCGCTCTCGATCCGCTGCCGTCGGGCCAGGCGCCCTCGCTCGGCGCGTCGATTTCCACGACGCTCCGTCTGCTGCTCGAGCCGGCGGCCTACGCGCTGGACAACGCG
>JACQZV010000117.1 GCA_016213695.1 Acidobacteriota bacterium
AAGGTGGCCACGGCCGTCGAGCTCCGCTTCAACATCCGCGCCGCGTCCCTGCCGCAGGATGTCAAGCAGCGCCTGATCGCGCTGGCGGGAAGCCGGATCACGCAGGGCGACGTGCTGCTCATCGACAGCCGCGCGCACCGGACGCAGCTGCAGAACCGCGAGGCGGCTCGCGAACGACTGGTCGCGCTGATCCGGCTGGCGCTGGTGAAGCCGCGCGTGCGCCGGGCGACAAAACCAACAGCGGCGGCGCGGGAGCAGCGGCTGACCGGGAAGAAGAAGCGCGGGACGATCAAGGCGCTGCGCGGGCGCACGCGAGGCGGAGACGAGTAAAGGTGCGCCTCAGCCTGGCGCGCGCGCACACCGCGGAACGCATGGCATCAGTGGAGATAGGACCTCTTCACCGATCCTCGGCTTCCCGCTGGGCGAGCTGGTGTACCCGCTGGTGGGACAGACCAAGGAGACGCGCCGCATCGCGCGCGCTCATCTTCAATCGTCCCCCCCGCAGGAGGCGAACCGCACGACGCGCGGCCATGGCGGCGCGCCGGTCTTCCTGATCGGCCTTCTGGCGGAGCGTCGCATACGCGCGGATGGCCTTTGCCGCGCCGCTGGGAAGCCGGACCTCGTCCACGGTCCTGGCCGAGCGCGCACGCGGAACGAACAATTCCATGGCCTCCCGAATCCGCCGCCGTGCCTCGTCCACCGTACGGCCCTGCGTGTGGCATCCCCGCAGCCCACGGACCGACGCCACCCACCAAGCGGTCTCATCCCGCTCGTAGACAATGCGATAGGTCTTCACGATCTCTTCAACCATCCCTTCCCGAGACATGGCTCCAGGTCGCGCTCGATACGCCGCAGAAGGCCGGGGCCGAGATCCTCTCCCGCGTGAACCGGGACTGTCGTGACGCATGCGCCACATTCGACCCGGAGATGCGACCCCTTCTGACGCGCCTCGACACAGCCGCGGGACCTGAGGATACGGCAGATCCCGTGCGGTCATCACGACCCGTATAGGAAGACGGAGGCGAATGTGTCTAGCATGCTAGACAGCCAGCATGGAGGATGCGCTACGCCGGAGAGATGAGGATCGGTCGCACCGGCGAGGTGCCGGGCGCCTACGTCTTGCGCTTCACGAGCCGCGGCGCCTCAGCGCCGCCACGCACCCCGATCGCCGGCACAAACCCCTCGTCGTGCGCCTCACGGGCAAGGCCCTTGGCCGCCTCGCGTGCGTGGCGCGCCTTGCGTTTGCCCATCGCAATCGCGTGCTTGTGCGCATCGGTCTGCGTCCGCCGTGCCTTGACCTGTCGCGTCTGGATCGCACGCGGCACGTCCCCGGCAGGCAGGTCGTCCGGTGCGTCCGCCTCGCCAACGGCCGGCCCGGCGCCGTCGAGCGCGGCGATCGCCCGGTCCACCGCGTCGAGCTGATCCTGGAGGGCCCTGCGCTGCTCCTGGAGCAGGGCGACGATGCGCGTCAATTCGGTCATCGCTCTCACCTTACGCCAGAACCGGAGACCCGCAAAGCGCCCGCAGAAAGCATGGTACGGTGGTGGGATGCCCCTGGTCGCGCTCGACGCGGTGACGATCGCGTTCGGACACCTGCCGCTGCTCGACGAGGTCACGCTGCGGATCGACCCGCGCGAGCGGATTGCCGTGATCGGCCGGAACGGCACCGGGAAATCCACGCTCCTCAAGATCCTCAGCGGCGCCGTACAGCCCGACGCGGGGACGGTGTGGCGCGAGCCCGGGCTGCGCGCCGCCCGGCTGGAGCAGGACGTGCCGCTCTCGGCGGCGAAATCGGTCGTCGAGGTCGTGGCCGAAGGACATACGCATCACACGGCCGCCGATGAGGAGTGGATCCGCCAGCATGCGGTGGACGTCGTGCTCTCCCGGCTGAACCTGGACGGCGACGCCGTCGTGGACACGCTCTCCGGCGGCTGGCGCCGCCGCGTGCTCCTGGCGCGGGCGCTCGTCGGACAGCCCGACCTCCTGCTCCTCGACGAGCCCACCAATCACCTCGACATCGACGCCATCACCTGGCTCGAAGAGTTCCTCGCCGGCTACCGCGGCGCCGTCGCCTTCGTCACGCACGATCGCGCCTTCCTCCAGCGCATCGCCACGCGCATCGTCGAACTGGACCGGGGCCGGCTCACGTCGTGGCCCGGCGACTACGCGACGTACCAGCGCAGGAAGGAAGAGGCGCTGGCGGCCGAAACGGCGGAGCGGGCGCGGTTCGACGACAAGCTGGCGGAAGAAGAGGCCTGGGTGCGCCAGGGCATCAAGGCGCGGCGCACGAGGAATGAAGGACGCGTCCGCGCGCTGGAGGCGATGCGCGAGGAACGGCTCGCGCGGCGCGAGGAGATCGGTCAGGTCCGCCTCCAGGCCGTCGTGGCCGATGCGCGCGCGCCGCAGTCCGGCAAGCTGGTGTTCGAGCTCGACAAGGTCAGCAAGGGCTACGCGGGAACGCCGGTCGTCCGCGAGTTCTCCGCCCGCGTGATGCGCGGCGACCGCATCGGCCTCATCGGGCCGAACGGCGCCGGCAAGACGACGCTCCTGAAGCTGCTGATGGGAGAGCTGCAGCCGGACACGGGCAGGGTGCGGCGCGGCGCGAACGTCGAGATTGCCTATTACGACCAGCAGCGCGAGCAGCTCGATCCGGAACGGACGGTCGTCTCTACCATCGGCGACGGCAACGACACGGTGACCGTCAACGGCCGCACACGCCACGTCAACGCGTATCTCGCCGACTTCCTGTTTCCGCCCGAGCGCGCGAACTCGCCCGTCAAGGCGCTCTCGGGCGGCGAGCGCAACCGGCTGCTGCTGGCGCGCCTGTTCACCAGGCCCGCCAATGTGCTCGTGCTGGACGAGCCCACCAACGACCTGGACATCGAGACGCTGGAACTGCTCGAAGACCAGCTCGCCGACTGGCCGGGAACGCTTCTGCTCGTCAGCCACGACCGCGCGCTGCTCGACAATGTCGTCACCACCACGTTCGCCTTCGAGGGCGGAGGCGACGTGCACGAGTATGTCGGCGGCTACGGGGACTGGGTGCGGCAGCGACGCCCGCCGGCGCCGTCACAGCCTGCACCCAGTGCGGCAAAGCCTGCCTCGCGCAGCGGGGGCGAGAGCCGCGGCGCCACGGCGGCCGTGGCGTCGAAGAAGCTGTCCTACAAGGAGCAGCGCGAGCTCGAGGCGCTCCCCTCACGCATCGAAGCGCTCGAAGCCGAGGAGCGGCAGCTCAACACGCGCATCGCCGGAGCGGAGTTCTACAAGGAGGGGGGCGACGCGATTGCCGCGGCGCTCGCGCGGCTGGCGGAGGCCAGCCGGGAGCTTGGCGAGGCATACGCCCGGTGGCACGAGCTCGAGTCGCGGGCGCCTGCGTCGGGCGGATGGTCCGGCTGAAGCCGGACGCTACGTGGGACATCGTGGCCCCCTCGACGGGGCCACGACATCCAGCGGGAGTGACAGGACAGTCCGGCTGAAGCCGGACACTACGTACTGAAGCCGGACACGACGTACAGTCCGGCTGAAGCCGGACACTACGTATTAGCGGGAGCTGGTCGTGGTCGCGGCGGTCGGCGGGTTCATCGACGCCAGGAACGCCACGATGTTCGTCAGGTCGTCCTGCGTGAGGTTCGCCACCACCGGCTTCATCAGCTGCGTCATCGGGCCCTTGCGCGCGCCCACCTTCATGTCCCACAGCTGCCGCATCATGTAGCTCGGCGAGCGGCCCGCGATCGCCGGAATGTTCACGATGCCCTGCAGCGTCGGCCCGTGGCACGTGCCGCACGCGATCGTCCTGCCGCCGCCGTTCAGCACGAGCTGCCGCCCCTTCTCGAGGCTCCCCTTCGGCACGTACGCCACGAATCCCGACCGCGGGTTGCGAACGGTGTTCGCCTGAAAGTCATCCTCGGGCGCCTCGACGATGCGGTTGCCGAGCGGCTCGGTGGCTTCCTTGCCCTCGATGATGTACATGCCGCCCTGCTCGAGCTTCGCCTCGGGGATCTTGTCCGCCTCGACCACACGGATCCACTTCGACCACGGGATCGCGGCGAAGTATTCAGCCGCCTGCTTGATCTCGTCCTCGCTCATCGCCTTGGCCAGCCCCGACATGGTCGGCGTGTTGGCCTTGCGCGGGTCGGCACTGAGGCGCATCCCCGCCGCGAAGTCGCGCAGCGTCTGAACGGTGTAGGCGACGGGCTGTCCCGCCGGCGGCGCGTTCTCCGGACGCCCCTTCGCGTTCGGCAGATGACACGAGCCGCAGCCGCGGGCCACCGCGCCCATACTGGCCGGACCGTTCTTGATGATCGGCGGCATCGCCGGGTGGTCGCCCGGGAACCAGTCGATCACGTTGTGGCCGTCGCGGACGTCGACGAGCGAATACTGCGCGCCGCTCCCCGGCACGGTCCGCGGCTTCTGCTGCTCCGCCGCATCCTCGTTGGGGCGCAGGTTCCTGTTGGGCGCCGCCTGCGGGGCAGCCTTGTCGCCCGGCTTGGGCTGGGTCGCATACGCGTACGCCCACAGCGGCTCCCCGCCCTGGGCGGCCTGCGCGTACAGAGATGCGGCTCCCGCCGTCACGACGGCAGCGCCGGCGGCACACAGAACGAGTTGAATATGCTGTCTCACGATCTCCTCCATGTCCGGGTGAAACCGGACACCACGTACGGCAGGTCCACGTGTGCGGGACTGTAATACGACGGCGGCCCGTTGGCAAGAAGGCCGGCGGCCGCTGGACATAACAATAAATGTTATATTCAACCCATGCCGAAGCACGCCAGGACCGATCCCCTGCTCCGGGACAAACGGAGGGCGGCCGGGCTCACCCAGGCGCAGGTGGCCGGGCGGCTGGGCCTCACGCAGGCGTATGTGTCGATGCTCGAACAGGGACGGCGCGCGGTGCCGGCGACGCTGCGAAACCGCGTCGCTGAGGTCTACGGCCTCGGCCCCGCCGCGCTGGCGGTGAGCGGCGATGCGTCGGCCCTGGGGAGCGTGGATGTGGCCAGGTCGCTTGCCGCACTCGGGTACGAACCGCTTGGCTACCTTCGCGCGCGCCGGCGGCTCAATCCCGCTGAAGTGCTCCTGCGCGCGCTCCGGCATCCCGACCTCGAGTCGCGCGTGGCCGAAGGACTGCCCTGGCTGCTGGTGCACTATCCGGATCTCGACTGGACGTGGCTCGTGCGCGAAGCCAAGCTGGCTGATGTACAGAATCGCCTCGGATTCGTGGTGACGCTGGCGCGGCAGGCCGCCGGGCTGCAGGGCAACGCGCCCCTGGCTGCGCAGCTCCGCGAGCGCGAGGACGGGCTCGACGCGAGCCGCCTGGCGCGCGAGGACACGTTCTGCCACGACTCGCTCACGCAGGCCGAGCGCCGCTGGCTGCGCACCTCCCGGCCGCCGGAAGCCGCGCGTTGGAATCTGCTGACCAGTCTGCGCGCCGACGAGCTGCGCTATGCGGCGTGAGTCGGTCCCGTCCCCCTGGGCCGGGTTCCTTGACGCCGCCGGCCGGGCGCTGTCGGCGCCGGTGGACGTTCATTGTCTCGGGGGCTTCGTCGTAAGCGTCTGCCACGGCCTGACGCGCCCGACGGTGGATGTGGACGTCCTGTCCGCCACACCCCACGAACGCCTCCAGGAGCTGCTCTCAATCGGCGGCCGGGGATCCGCCCTGGCGCGCAAGTATCGCGTGTATCTCGACCACGTCACCGTGGCGACGGTCCCTGACGGCTATGAGGCGCGCCTCCAGCCGGTGTTCGCGGATCGCTTTGACAAGCTCCGGCTCTTCGCGCTCGAGCCGCACGATCTGGCGCTCGCCAAACTCGAGCGAAACCACGAAGTGGATCGTGACGATGTACGCTTCCTCGCGAGTGCGGTGCCGCTCGACGTCACCGTGCTGCGTGCACGCTACCTCCGCGAGCTTCGGCCGCTGCTGGGCAACCCGACGCGCGAGGACCTGACGCTCGATCTGTGGGCCGAGATGATCGCGGAGGCGCGCGGAATTTGATGTCGATTCTCCGGTGGCGGCGGTTTACGATCGCGCCGTAACGTAGCGCCCATGACCGCACAGCCCGCCCTGTTCGCACCGGCCCTGCCGCCCCGCGCCGAGATGGAGCGCGCGTTTCTCGAGAGCGACCCGAGCTACGACGGCCTCTTCGTCACCGGCGTCCGGACGACCGGCATCTTCTGCCGGCCGTCGTGCCGCGCGCGGAAGCCGCTGCCGGGCAACATCGAATTCTTCGCCGGCGTGCGCGAGGCGCTCTTTGCCGGCTACCGGCCGTGCCGCCGGTGCGACCCGGCCACGCCGCCCGGCACGGCGCCCGCCTGGGTGAAGACGCTGCTCGACACGGTCGAAGCCCACCCGGCGCGCCGCCTGCACGACGAGGACCTGCGCACGCTCGGCGTGGAGCCGGCCCGCGCGCGGCGCTACTTCCTCGAGCATTACGGGATGACGTTCCACGCCTACTGCCGCGGACGCCGGCTGTCGGGCGCGCTGCGGCAGCTCCGCTCCGGCGAGGCGCTCGATGATGTGGCGCTCGGCACCGGATGGGAGTCGCACAGCGGCTTCCGCGAAGCGTTCACCCGCACGTTCGGCACGGCG
This sequence comes from Acidobacteriota bacterium, assembly GCA_016213695.1. GTDB lineage: Bacteria > Acidobacteriota > Vicinamibacteria > Vicinamibacterales > UBA2999 > DATCJA01. Next base: position 6,584 of record JACQZV010000117.1, read on the forward strand.
CCCGGCGCCGCCCGCACCGCCCCCGACGCCGTCGTCGTCATGACAACGATTGATACGCCGCTCGGACCGATGGTGGCAGGCGCGACCGACGCGGGACTGTGTCTGCTGGAGTTCACCGACCGGCGGATGCTGGAAGCGCAGATGCGCCGGCTGCAGACGCTGCTGAAACAGCCGCTCGTGCCCGGCGAGCATCCGCACCTGGCGCTCGCGCGCGAGGAGCTCGCGCGCTATTTCGAAGGGACGCTGACCGATTTCACCGTGCCGCTCGTCTTCCGCGGCACGCCGTTCGAGGAGCGCGTCTGGCGCGAGCTGTGCCGCATCCCGTACGGCAAGACTCTTTCGTACGCCGCGCTCGCGGCGAAGGTCCACTCACCGGGCGCGCAGCGCGCGGTGGGACGCGCCAACGGGATGAACCGCATCGCGATCGTCATCCCCTGCCACCGCGTGGTGAACAGCGACGGGAAGCTGGGCGGGTACGGCGGCGGGTTGTGGCGCAAGCACTGGCTGCTGGGACTCGAAACCGGCAAGTCCGCCTGAAGGCGAACGCTACGTACGCCTAGAAATCGTAGTGTCCGGCTTCAGCCGGACACTACGCACTACGCGCGTGTGAGCTTGGGCACCCAGGGGTCGTCGGCCCAGCCGGGACCGTGGCGCGCGACTTCGACGTCGATCAGGTACGGCTTGCCGTCGGCGTTCTTCCGGCGCGCGCGGCCGAGCGCCGCCCTGAGCTCCACCGGATTCTTCGCGCGCTCGCCGTCCACGCCGAAGCCCTTCGCAATCGACGACATGTCCATATCGGGCTTCCCGAGGTAGTCGTGGACGAACTTGTTCGCGTCAACCGAGCGCCCCGCCCCGCCGAGATTGGCCAGCGCGCGGTTGTGCGGGCCGCCGTACGCGTGGTTGTTGTAGATGACCACGGTCACCGGCAGCTCGAGGCGCGCCATGTTCCAGAGCGCGGTCGGTCCGAAGATGAACGAGCCGTCGCCCTCGAGCAGCACCACCTGCTTGCCCGGACGCGCGAGCTGCACGCCGGCCGCCGTCCCGACGCCCGAGCCGAGATGCGCCGCGTAGTAGAAGAACAGCTCGCGCCCGCCGCGCGGGTCGAACTCGAAGCTGTGCGAAATCTCGAGCGAGCCGCCCTCGTGGACGATGATCCCGTCCTTGTCGGCCCACTGCGCCACTTCATACGTGACGCGGTCGGCTTCCATGGGGCTATTGTCCCAGTTCGGGTTGCGCGAGACGAGCGCCCGCAGCTGCCGGGCCCTGGCGCCGAACGCGCGGACGTCGGCGGCGCGCTCGGCCAGCCGCGCCTTCACCGCCGGCGTCAGCAGATCCTGCACCGCGGCAATCAGATCGTCAGTCCCGTAGGCCACATCCGCCACGAGCGGCGCGGCCGTCGTCATGACGTTGCCGATGCTCGCCGAGTCGTTGCGCATGTCGATGAACGGGATCTTGCGCGGGACGATCGGTGTCGTCGAGTTGTGCTGCAGCTTGTTGCCGATGTTGATGACGAGATCGGGCTCGGTCGGATAGGAGAGCGACGCGAGCGTGCCGCCCGGAAGGTTCCCCACCCAGAGCGGGTGCTGCTGCGGAAAGTTCGCGTACACCTGCCGCGCCTGCGTCACCGGCAGCGCCAGCAGCTCCGCGAGCTGCACGACCTTGTCGAACGCCCTGGCTTTGTAGATCTCGTCGCCGACGATGAGGACGGGGCGACGGGCCTCGACAAGCAGCTTCGCCGCGCGCTGCACTTCGGTCGGGTTCGGCCGGACGCGCATCCGCGGATCGACCTGGTCGTGCCGGATGATCTCGGCCGTGAACTTTTCCTCCGTGAAATCGGAGTGCCAGTTCATGTAGGTCGGGCCGTAGGGCGGCGTCCAGGCCACCTTGAACGCGCGGCGCACCGTCTCGGGAATCTGTCCGGCCGCCTGCGCCGACCACGTGAGCTTCGTCATCGGCGCGGTGAGCTGCTCCTGCCCCGGCAGCTCCTCGAAGCCGTCGCGCCCGGCGGCCATCGATTCTTCGGTGCGGTACGAATAGAAGACGAGCGGCGTCTGCTCCTTCCAGCAGTTGAACATCTGGCCGAGCGCGTTGGTCAGCCCCACGACCGCCGCTTCCATCACGATGGCCGGCTGGCCCGAGGCTTTGACGTAGCCGGCGGCCATCGCGGCGCCGGGGCCTTCGTGCGGCGTCAGGACGTACTGGAGCTGCGGCCGATCGACGAGCGCTTCATAGAAATGCGCGTCCTCGCTGGCGGAGTTGCCGAAGATGTACTTCACGCCCGAGGCGATGAGCTGCTCGGCGAAGTGCGCACCGCCCGTGCCGGTGAAAAGACGGATCGCGTCTGGCGACGCCGGCGCGCCGGGGCTCTGCGCCAGGGCGGTGACGGATTCGAGAATCGAAGTCGCGGCGGCCGTCGTGACGCCGGTGGCCACGAGCCGGCGGACGAAGTCGCGGCGCGAGATGGTGTTGGTCAGCAGTTGCGCAACGAGGTTCTTCATTTCACTGGTCCTCGTGTTTCGGCCAGAAACGCGGCCATGGCGGTGATTTCTTCGGGGGTCCAGAGGGCGCCGCGGCCGACCATGCGGTAGAGCGTGCTCTCCCACGACCGGCGGTCCTGGCGCAGCGCGCCCCACATGCTGGCCTGGTGGCACTGGAAGCACCGGCGCTGCAGGATTTCCTTGCCCGACGCCGCGGGCGCCACCCCGGCCTGGCCGGCCTGAAGGCCGGCCCCCACGACCGGTCGCGACGTCGCCAGGATCGAAACGAACAGCACGAGCGCGGCGGCTCGGATAGCCAGTTTCATGGGGGAAAGACTACAACAAATTCAGGCCTCAGGCTTCAGGCTTTGGGCTTCAGGCTTCAGCGGCCCGGGGCGCTGAGGGTCTTGTAGGCGTTGGCGATGTTGACGTCGTTATCCTCGTCGTACTCGATCCACTCCCTGAACTCGTCCATGATCTTCGCCGCCTGAAGCTCGTCCAGCGTCCGGCCCGCCTTGATCCCCTGCGAGACCCGGGCGGCGATCTGCTCGAAATACCGGCGGTGGTCGGCGATGTCGCGCCTGGTCCCGACGGGGCCGTGCCCCGGCGCCGCGATGTCGAAGTCGAGCGCCTCCACCCGCTTGAGCGCGTTCACGTACTCCTCGATGGGCGCGCCGTTCCCCATCGTGTTCGAGCCGGGCACGGTCCTGACCGCCATGAAGTCGGCGCCAAAGACGACGCGCTCGGCCGGGAAGTGGAGGATGGTCAGATCGGGCGCGTGGCCGGTGCGTCCCGCGTAGATCATCTCGACGCGTCTACCGCCGAGCGCGATCGTGCGGCGATCGCGGTAGGTGGACTCCGGCGGAAGCACCGCCGCGTAGCGCTTCGCCGCGACCGCGTTCTGTCCCGCCGCCGCCGCGAGCGCGGCGGCGAAATTCTCGTGCCCGACGATCTCCGCCGTGTCGTTGAACACCGCCGCGCCCGACGCGTGGTCCTGATGGTGGTGGCTGTACAGCACGTAGCGGACCGGCGCGTTCGGAAAGCGCGCGGTAAGCTGCGCCTTGAGCCAGGTCGCCGCGTCCGCGCTGATCGGATCCGCCAGGATGATCCCCGCCGGCGTCACCAGGAACATCGTGTAGTGGTCGCTGTCCTGGACGCGGTAGAGGTCGCCCGCGATGCGCGTGATCGCCCGAACGGGCGGACGCTGCGGCTGCTGCGCCGACACGGGCAGCGTCATGGCGAGCGCCAGGCAGGCCACAGGCACGCCGAACGGGAAGCGGATGGTCATAGGAGACGAATGATACGTCATCGGGCGTGGGGCTCCGGGCGTTGGGCCGTGGGCTGTCTTGATCTCGGCGCCCGGTGCGCCTAGGCTATTGGACCGGAGCAGATACCCATGAGCATGGCCGTCCAGGATCCAACGAAGCGCACAACCAAGGTTGCCGTCATGAACGCGGTGCACGACCTGCCGGTGCTGGTCGCGCGCGACAAGGGCTATTTCAGGGACGAGGGGCTCGACATCGAGTTCGTCACGACCCCCGGGATGGCCCAGGTGACGACGTCGCATACGGTCAAGTTCGAGACGGTGTTCGACCGTCCGCTCGACTCCGTCTACAACGAAGGCGGCATCGACCAGTACCGCATGTGCGAGTGGGGCATCATGAAACGCGCCGTCGAGGCGAACACCGCGGGCATCCGCCGCCGCCGGATTGTCGCTCTCGGCGCGTCGATGTCGAAGTTCGCCATCGTCGTGAACAAGGGCTCGACGATCTACGAGCCCGAGATGCTCAAGGACAAGCTCATCTCCGTGACGCCGAACAACGGCTCGCACTTCACGATGCTGAAGATGGTGGAAGGCTTCCTCGAACCGCAGCACGTGAAGACGACCAACGCCGGGACGATGCCGAAGCGGATCGAGGCGCTCAAGCGCGGCGACGTCGCGGCCGTCGTGTTGATGGAACCCTGGATCAGTGTGGCGCAGAAGGAAGGGCTCCGCATTCTCATCGAATCGCACTCGACGCGCAGCGAGGCGGCCTCCGACGAGGTGGACGCCGCGACGCTCAGGGCGATGTTCCAGGCGCAGGCGCGCGCCGTCGAGGACATCGAGCACGACCCGACGCCGTACGTCAAGTACCTGATCGCGGAAACAGGCGGCCGGCTCGAAGCGAAGGAGTTCCACGCGTGGCGGCTGCTGCACGCGGCGCCGCAGCCCTACACGCGCGAGCGATGGGACGACACCTACAACTGGACGGTCAAATGGAACATGACCGTGCCGGGCGCGACGTTCGAGAACACGGTCGACAACCGCGCCTGGCAGTAGCGCGATCACGTACCGCCGAGACGCCGAGAATGGGCCGAGAATGGACTGGCCCGGTGCCTCTGTGCCTCGGTGTTCTGTCGCGGCTCAGTCCTGAGAACCGCCGCGCTTGATGAACGTCGCTTCGAACAGCCCGACCCACTTCGGCGATTCATCGAGCGTACGAGCGGGATCGGTCTGGAGAATCCTGATACCCCGGAGCGGCGAGATCACCTTCGTGTTGCTCGGCACGTAGTCCATGCCCACGAAGTACTGCTGCGCCTCCTCGCTGAGCAGGTAGTCGTAGAAGAGGCGCGCGGCCTTCGGGTGCGGCGCCTGGCGCGCCACGCCGACGCCGTTCGAGCGCGCGATGGCCGGCTCGAGCGCGATCCAGTCGATCGGCGCCCCCTTCTTCTTCGCCTGCTCGGGCATGTAGTTGTAGATGGTGAGCGCGAGCGGCACCTCGCCCGAGATCACCATGTTGGTGAGCAGCGTGTGCCCGAGACGCACGAAGACGCCGTTGGTCGCGACGAGCGTGCGGAAGAACCGCAGCCCTGTGTCGCCGCCCCCCATGACGTCGACCACCGAGGCGAACCAGTCCTGGTCCTTCGCCTCGATGCCGATCTTACCCTTCCATTTCGGGTCGAGCAGATCGGCGTACGACCTCGGCAGGTCGTCCCTCTTGAGCAGCTTCGTGTTGTAGGCCTGCACCCACACCGAGAGGAGCGTCGCCGCCCACTGTCTGTGCGGCGGCACCGAGCCGGGCTGCAGGTCGGCGTGGAGCGGCGAGTCGGTCGGCGCCAGGATCCGCTCGCGCGCGAGCGCCTCCATCTCGGGCGCGCCGGCGTGGATCACGTCCACGTCGTAGCGCTTCGCGGCGTGCTCGGACACCGTGCGCTGCAGCACGTTGTCGGTGCCGGCGCGCCAGACGTTGACGCGGATGCCGTACTTCGCCTCGAACGGGCGCAGGAGCGTCGGGAGGTCCTTCTCGGCGATGGTGGTATAGAGGGTGAGCGTGCCTTCGTGCTGTTCGGCGCCGGTCCTCCCGGTGCGCGTCCCGCCGCAGCCGAGCGCGACGAGCGCGACGGCTGTCAGCGTCCAGATCCGAACAGATCGGTATAGAGGTTCTTCCACTTGTCGTACTCGTCGAGCGAAACGCTCGCGTCGACGAACGTCATCGGCACCTTGTTGAGCGGGGTGTCAATCAGCTTGCTCGTCGGGACGAACTCGCGGTCGGCGATGACTTGCTGCCCCTCGGGGCTCAGCTCGAACTCGTAGAAGAGGAGCGCGGCGTGCGGGTGGGGCGCGTGGCTCGCCACGCCGACGCCGTTCGGCCGCGCGATGGCGTTGCCGATGGTGAACCAGTCGATCGGCGCGCCCTCCGCCCGGAGCTGCTCGGCCTTGTAGTTGTAGACGGTGAGCGCGACCGGCACTTCGCCCGAGGCCACCAGCTGCGTCAGCAGCGTGTGGCCCTTGCGCACCGACATGCCGTTGGCGGCGACGATCTGGCGGAACAGCGTCTGCGCGCGCGCCTCGCCGATGGTCCCGGACACGCCGGCCAGCCAGTCGGAGTCCTCCTGCTCGATGCCGAGCTTCCCTTTCCACTTCGGGTCGAGCAGGTCGTCCCACGTCTTCGGCAGGTCTTCCTTCCGGATCTGCTTCGTGTTGTAGGCCTGCACGAAGACGTTGAGCCGCGTGCCGACCCACCGGCCGTGCGGCTGGATCGCGGGCGGAATGAGCTCGGCATGATGCGGGCTCTTCACGACGTGCAGTACCTGCTCGCGCGCGAGACCCTCGAGCTCAGGGCCGTTGGTCTCGACCACGTCGACGGTGTAGCGCCCGGCGCGGGTCTCCTGGAGCGCACGGTTGAGCACCGCCTCGGAGCCGGCACGCCAGATGCTCGCCTTGATGCCGTACTTCTTTTCGTACGCTTCGACGACGGGGCCGAGGTCGGTGGTCTGGGCGGACGTGTACACGCTCAGCTCGCCCTCGCGGCGTGCGCCGGCGATGAGCTTCTGCAGGCGGTCGGCGCCCTCGTACTGCGCCAGGTCCTCCATCGCCGTGCCGGCCGGCGGCGCGGGCGAGGCCGGGCCGCATCCCGCGGCGACCGCGGCAAGCGCGAGGGAGAACACCAGAAGGCAGCGTGTCATCAGATCTCCGCCGGGTCCGCTTCGCGCGACCCGGCCTACGTCCGCTGGAGCCGCGCCGGCGGCAGCTCGGCGAGCTCCGCGTCGTACGCCTTCTCCATCCGCGGCTCGAGGCCGCGCGCGGCGAGCGCGTCCCGGAACCACTGCCGGATGCGCGGCGACTCGTCAGCATAGTCGATCTGGTCGCCGCCGACGCGCCTCGAGATCCACGCCTTCGGCACGCCCTGCGCGTTGCGGATCGAAACCCCCTCGGCCTTGAACGCGAGGTACCGCGCGGCGGTCGTCCCGGTGTTGAAGTGCTGGTGGAACCAGAGGTTCGGCGGCACGATGAGCGATCCTTCCTTCCACTCGTACCGCCGCGGTTCCTCTCCCTCTGGCCACATGAGGCTGTAGCCCTCGCCGCTCATGATGATGACGTGCGCGCCGGGACCGTGGGCGTGCGCCTTCTTGTAGGTGCCGACCGGGAACTGCGAGATGTGGCTGTTCATGTGGCCGCGCGCCATGCTGAAGCGGATGTGCCCGCCGCCGGCGCCGCGTTCGGCCGCCGCGACCAGCGGCAGGTTGATCGCGTCGGCCACGAAGTTGGTGTCGAGCAGGAGCCCGCGCTGCTCCCCCGTGCCCGAGAAGTAGCTCGGCTCGCCGTTGAAGCGGTCGGTGAAGTCGTACGCCGTGTGGAAGACGAAGTCGAGGTCGCCGAACGCGTTGATGACGACCGGCGCGTTGGTCACCGCCACGTAGCGCGCCGGCTCGACGCCCGACCCGTTGAAGTGCTGGTGCCAGGCGTTGAGTGGAACGGCGAACATGGCGCCCGTTTTCCACTCGAACGTGATCCGCCGGCCGGCGTCGTTCCACACCGAGGTCGACCCGCGGCCGTCGAGGACGTAGATCATCTCCTCGTAGAGCTGCCGCTGCGGCGCGAGGTCCCCGCCGGGCGGGATCTCGCAGACGTAGCAGTCGTTCGACGTGCGGGAGGCGTCGTGGTTGAGGAAGACGCCGCGCCCGCCGCGCCGCGGCCACGCCTTCAGCTCCACCGTGTGGAGATCGGGCACGTAGAGGGAACTGATGATATCGAGCCCCTCCGCGCGCACCCAGCGCGTGTAGGGGGTCTCCTTCTCGGCGGCGAACTTGCCGGCGAGCGCGTCGGACACGACGGCGTCTCTGGCCATTAGTCGTCGTGGTTGAAATCGGCTTCTTCGTCGCGCGCGCGGAAGCCTTCGGCGCCCGGCGCCGGCTCCTTCGGCCTCGGCTCCACCTGCTGCTGGAAGAGCATGTTCATGAACATGAACATCGGCTTCGTCTTCAGCACGAGCGCGCGCGCCGGCCGGGTCGCGCTGGCGTTGAAGTGCTGGTGCACGCAGTTGTTGTGCACCACAACCGCGTCGCCCGCCTTCCAGTCGTAGCGGATGCCGTCGTGGATCTCGTAGCCCTCGCCGTCGAGGATGTAGAACGCCGCCTCGTTGACGTGGCCGTGCTTCTGGTTGCGGCCGCCGGGGGCGTACTCCTCGAGGTGGATGTGCAGCGTCTGCGTCACGCCGTCCACCGGCTCGACGTAGTGCCGGCTGAACGCCTGCGGGCCGTCGTTGAAGCTCATCTCGCGCCCCTTGACCACGCGCGGCATCGCGCGCAGGCGCGCGAGCTCATCCCGGAGGTTGTAGTGCCCCTCGATCCCGCGGACGAAGACGCGCGGCTTCCTGCTGAAATGCGATTCCTTGCCCATTCTTCAATCAACTCCAGACGCCTGAAGCCCACAGCCCGAGGCCCATCGCCTCACTCGACTCCCCGCGTCACCCGCTGGCCGCGCAGGAACAGATCCGACCAGAGCTTCTCCCACTTGTCCTCCTCGTCGAGGGTGATCGCCGGATCGATCATCTCGAAGGGAAACTGGTTGAGCGGCGACTGCACCGCGCGGCTCGCCGGCACGCGGTTGCGCCCCTTGACGATCTCCTGGCCCTGGCGCGAGAGCACGAAGTCGGCAAAGAGGAGCGCCGCGCTCGGATGCGCCGCGCGCCGCGCGACGCCGACCGCGTTCGGCCGGCCGAAGGTCGGCGCGAGCGCCTTCCACTTGATCGGCGCGCCCTGCACGGCGACGCGCGCCGCGCTGTGGTTGTAGATGTTCGCCGCGAGCGGAATCTCGCCCGAGGCGACGAGCTGCCCCATCAGCGTGTGGCCGTTGCGCATCTGCGGCCGCGACGCGGCGAGCTTCCGGAAGTAGGCCAGTCCGTTCGTCTCGCCCCGGTGCTTCACCATCGCGCCGAACCAGTCGATGTCTCCCGTCTCGAGGCCGATCCGGCCGGCAAAACGCGGGTGGAGCAGATCCTCGTAGGTCGCCGGCACCTCGTTCGGCTTCACGAGCCGCGTGTTGTAGGCAATCGTGAAGAAGTTGAACCGGTCGGCCACGTAGTGGCGGTGCTTCGGGAAGGCCGCGGGCGGCAGGTCGGCGAAGTGCGGGCTCCTGAACTCCTCCAGCAGCTGCTCGCGGTAGAGCGCCTCCATCTCGGGGCCGTTGGTCTCGAACACGTCGCAGACGAACCGCCCCGCGCGCGCCTCGGCCACGGCGCGCTGCACGACCTTCTCGCTGTTCGACCGCCAGACCTCCGTCCGCACGCCGTATGTCTTCTCGAAGGCGGCGACGAGCGGACCGGAATCCTGCGTGTTGAACGAGGTGTACATCAGCAGGACGCCCTCGCGGCGCGCGGCCGCGAGCAGGCGGCTCTGCCGGTCGGGCCCCTCGTACAGGTAGAGGCCGCGATGGGGCGACGGCTGCGGCTTCGCCTGCGCGCGGACGATCGCCGGGGCGGCCAGCAGCCCCAGCAGCGCACGATTGAATGTCCGGCGGTCCATGCTCACGCTCGCGCGCAACCCAAGTGAGCTCCGTTCATCGAGCAGCCGCAACGCGGCCGCGCAGGTAGGCCTCCACGACTTCGGCGTTCAGCGTCACGGCCGGGTCGTACTCGGGCGCGTTCTCGAGCTGCTCCAGGTCGTTCAGCCCGCACGCCTTGAAGATGCGGTTGACCACCGAGATCAGCCGCACCGGCCTGTCGGGGCTCGCGTTGAAATGCTGGTGGATCGTGTTCGGCGGTACGTAGATGACGTCGCCCGCCTCCCAGTCGTACCGCTTGACCTCGTCCTGCGGCTTCCAGTGGTACGTGTCGGTGATCTCCACGTCGCAGTCCTGATGCAGGTCGTACCCCTGCCCCTCGAGCACGTACAGGCACTCCTCGGCGAGATGGCGGTGCTTCCCGGATCGGCTCCCGGGCGGCACGATCTGCATGTAGGCGTCCACCGTCTCCATACGCGTGTTCATCGCCTCATTGATCAGGTGCTTGAGCAGCCCCTGGCGCGCCATCTCCCACGGCATGTCCTCGGGACGGATCACCTTCTTCCGCTTCGCATTCCGCGCCGGCGCGGTCGCCGCATCGTCGAGCAGCGCCTGGTAGAACTTCTCGTTGGTGCTGCCCTGGCGCCACGCCTTCGATTCGCTCCATGCCATGTCAGTGTCTCCGGCGGGTCCGCCGTCTTCGCTGCGCGGAACCCGCCATGCTGTTCAGTGAAGTCCTGCTCCACCGAATCCGCCCTACTCGTGGTTGAAATTCTGCTCGTCCTCGCGCACGCGGAAGTTCGCCGCCTCGGGCCCCGGCGCCGGCTCGGTCGGCCGCGGCTCCACCATCTTCTGGAAGAGCATGTTCATGAAGATGAACATCGGCTTCGTCTTCATCACCAGCGCGCGCGCCGGCTTCGTCGGGCTGCCGTTGAAGTGCTGGTGCACGCAGTTGTTGTGCACGATCGCGACGTCGCCCGCCGTCCAGTCGTACCGCACGCCGTCGTGGATCTCGTACCCCTCGCCGTCGAGGATGTAGAAGGCCGCCTCGTTCACGTGGCCGTGCTTCTGCGACCGCGCGCCGGGCGCCCACTCCTCGAGGTGCAGGTGGAACATCTGCGTGACGCCGTCCTTCGGCTCCACGTAGTGGCGGCTGAACGTCTGCGGGCCGTCCACGAACCTGATCATCCGTCCCTTGCGCACGCGCGGCATCGCGCGCAGGCGCGCCAGCTCCTCTTTCAGGTTGTAGTGGCCCTGAATGGCGCGGACGAAGATGCGGTCCTTCTTGCTGTGGTAGTGGGACTCGCTGACGACCGGCTTCTCCATTTCGTGTCCTGCAATTGTCCCGCGCCGGAAGCCCTGCGGGCAAGGCGTCAGGCGGCCCTGAGGACGACGCACTTGTCGGGGTTGAGCTGGACGAAGATCGCGTCGCCGATCTTGGTGCGCAGCGTCGGGTGGCGGCGCGACAGCAGCGTGCGCGGGCCGACGCGCACCTGGAAGTCGATGGCTTCACCCAGGAACACCTTCTGATCCACGCGCCCTTCCCAGACGTTGTCGCCCGCGGGCCGGGTCTCGCTCAGCTCCACGTCCTCGGGGCGGATGGAAATGGCCACGCGCTCGTCGGGGCGCAGATCGTGCTCGGACGTCACCCGGACCTCGCCGATCTCGGTGCGGAGGCATCGGTAGTGTCCGGCTCCAGCCGGACCCGCGGACACGACGTACCCGTCGATGAAGTTGGTGTTGCCGACAAAATCGGCCACGAACTGGTTCGCGGGCCGCTCGTAGATGTCGCGCGGGCTCCCGATCTGCAGGATGCGCCCCTCGTGCATCACGGCGATCTGGCGCGAGAGCGCGAGCGCCTCGCTCTGGTCGTGCGTCACGTAGACGGTGGTGATCTTCAGCTCGCGCTGCAGCCGCTTCAGCTCGAAGCGCATCTGCTCGCGCAGCTTGGCGTCGAGGTTGGAGAGCGGCTCGTCGAGCAGGAGGAGCGCCGGCTCCATCACGAGCGCGCGCGCCAGCGCCAGCCGCTGCTGCTGCCCGCCGGAGAGCCTGGTCGCCTCGCGGTCCGTCAGCGCGTCGAGGTGCACGGCGGTCAGCACGCGCATGACACGCTCGCGGATGTCGCCGCGGGTCAGGCGGGTCCGCGTCGCGGAACCCGCCCTCTGGATGGAACCTGAGTCCCCGACCTGCAGCGGGAACGCGGCGTTCTCGAACACCGTCATGTGCGGCCAGATGGCGTACGACTGGAACACCATGCCGAAGCCGCGCCGGTTCGGCGCGACGAACACGCCCGTGGACGACGAGTACACGAGCTGCCCGTTCACCGAAATCTCGCCGGCGCGCGGACGCTCCAGCCCCGCAATCGACCGCAGCGTCGTCGTCTTGCCGCAGCCGCTCGGGCCGAGCAGCGTGAAGAGCTGCCCCTCGGCCACCGTGAAGCTCACGTCCTGCGCGGCCCTGACGATCTCGCCCCGATCGTTGGGATATTCGGTACAGAGACCGTCGACCTTCAGCACGCCACTCTCTGATTCATTCCCTGATTCCGTACTTCCGTCCCACCCACTGCGCCGCCATCACCAGCATGAAGAGGGACAGGATGAAGAGCACGCCGAGCGCGGAGAGCTCGACGTACTGGCCATTCTCCCACAGCTCCCAGATGACGACCGACACCACCTGCGTGTCGGGGCTGTAGAGCAGGATCGAGGTGGACAGCTCGCGGATCGACACGATCATCACGTAGATCCACCCGGCCACCAGTCCCGGCTTCAGCAGCGGCAGCACCACGCGGCGAAAGGTCGTGGACCACGACGCGCCGCACATCGCGGCCGACTCCTCGAGCTCCTTGTGGATCTGGAGCATCGACGTCGTGCTGTAGCGCAGCCCGTACGGCATGAAGCGCGTGATGTAGGCGATGAGCATGATCCAGATCGTGCCGTAGATGCCGATGTCGACGTTCAGGTAGAAGATCATGATCGACAGGCCGAGCACGAGCCCCGGGAAGACAATCGGCAGCGATGCCAGATTGTCGAGCAGCCACCGCCCCGGGTAGTTCGTCTTCACGACAATCCAGCAGACGACCGAGGCGACGAGCATCACCACGGTGGCCGCGCCGAACGACAGCAGCAGGCTGTTGAGGACGGTGCGGCCGAGGTTCGGGTAGCTCAGGATGAAGCGGTACGGGTCGAGCGTCAGGTTCTGCAGCGCCTCCATCGACGGCACCGCGTAGAACCGCTGCAGCGACGACCAGAGCAGCACCGCGAACGGCAGCACGACGATCAGCAGGAAGTAGAGAATGAAGAACGCCGCGGCCGCCCAGCGCCACGACCCGAGATCGATCAGCCGCGGACGGAAGCCCTTGCCGGTCATCGTCGCGTATTTCGACCCCCGCCTGGAGAGCGTCGACGTGAAGTAGACGCCGACCGTGGTGATGGCGAGCAGCGACATGGCGTAGGCCGACGCCAGGCCGACCTGGCTGGGATACCGGTGCACCGCCTGGTAGATCGCCGAGGTGAACACCTCGATGCCGACCGGCAGGCCGAGCAGCGCCGGCACCTCGAACGACTCGATGGAGCGCACGAAGAGGATCAGCATGGTGGCGACGATGGCCGGCCACGTCAGCCGCAGCGTGACGCGCCACGCCACCTGAAAGATATTGGCGCCGCTCATCGTGGCCGACTCCTCGAGCGACGGATCCATCGCGCGGAACGCCGCGCTCATCAGGAGAAACGCCATCGGCGAATAATGCAGGCCGTCCACCCAGATCATCCCGGGCAGCGAGTAGATGTCGACCAGCGGCTCCTCGAGGCCGAGCCACCCCTGCAGCACGAGATTGACGATGCCGATCTGCGGGCTGGCGAGCAGAATCCACGACACGGTGAAGAGAATCGACGGAATGACGAGCGGGATGAGCGAGAGCGCGAAGAACACCGACTTGAACGGCGTGTTGGTGCGCTCGTTCATCCAGGCGAGCACCGTGCCGAGGACAAACGCGAAGACCGCCGCGCCCGCCGCGAAGCGGATCGACGTCCAGAAGAGCCGCCACGTGTCGCCGCTGCCGTAGGCCGCCGCGTAGTTGGCCAGCGTGAAGACCGCTTCGACGGCGGCCGTCTGCGGCGTGCGGAAGCTCTGCCACAGCAGAAACCCGAGCGGAATCATCGCGATGTAGACGGTGAAGGCGACGCAGGCGCCGATGACCACCCACTTCCAGTCGAACGGTCCTCTCGCCGCTGCGCCGGAGCCGCCGCGCTCGTCGCCGAGCGGACCCGGCCTACGTACGGCCGTGGTGGTGCCCGTGCTCATGGTGATGCGGGTGCGAGTGGTGATGCCCCTCGACTGCGCTCGGGGCGTGGTCATGGCGGTGCGGGACGCGGGGGTCGGCGCTGAACACCAGCGACTTGATCGTGACCGGCACGGTGAACGACGGCATCCGGACGCGGCCGAGGTCGATGTAGTCGAAGTCCCAGAGCGCGATGCCGTCGAGCGCCAGCACCTCGGACGCCACCTTCAGCTCCTCCCTGAGGATGCCGCCCAGCGTCTGCGCGATGTCGCCGTCGACAATCAGGAACAGCGGCTTGCCCGCGGCGATCGTCCGCGGCAGCGCCTCGACAATGCCGCGCGCGAAGCCGGCCAGCCGCGGATAGGCGGGCGCGCCGCGCCAGCGGAAGGCGAGCGCCACCTCCGACTCTCCCTCGACGAGGTCGAAGCTCCTGAAGTGATCCCGGATGGCTGACGCCACGGCCGACGGCTCCACCGTGTCGCCGAACTGGACGCGCGGCTGAATGACCTGCAGGTTCCTGCGCGGGAGCAGCGCGCCGGGGCTGGAAAGAGCGATCGTGTTGCCCGAGAGCTGGACGGTGTATTCCGACGCGCCGAGCGCGGTGGCGCGGATGCACTCGCCCGCCGGGAGCAGCGGACACGGCAGCCGGCCGGCATCGAGCCGCTCGCGAATCGCGCGGCCGAATCGGCGGCCGAGGTCGCCGAAATCACGCGCCTCGCGCCCGTAGACGTACTCGCCCACGCCGCCGGACACCATGGCGCCGTCGATCCCGCCGATCGCTCCGAGCGGCTCGGTGAGCCAGAGCCCCTGTACGTCGGGCGGCGCCGGATCCTGCGTGAGCGCCGCGATCAGCGCGTCGGCCATCCACGCGGTGACGCGGTCCAGCTCCGCCTCGCTCACGGTGTGGCCGAGCGTCCAGTCGCAGCCGGCGAGCGCCGCGAGCCGCCGGCCCGCGGGGTCGAGGCGCGTGAGTCGTCCGCCTTCGTCGATCACGGCGAGCCGGCCGCCGAGATGGATCGCCGCCGTGTGGAGCACCGTCCCGTTCTCGACGAGCGCGAGCTTGGTGGTGCCGCCCCCGATGTCGATGTTGAGGATCGGCACGCCGCGCTGGTGCGATACCGCCGCCGCGCCCGACCCGTACGCCGCGAGCATGGACTCCATGTGATGGCCCGCCGTCGCGCAGACGAACTCGCCGCCGACCTCCGCCAGCACCTCCGCGATGGCCTTCGCGTTCTCGCGCCGGAGCGCCTCGCCGGTGAGAATCACCGCGCCGGCGTCGATGTCGTCAGGGTGCAGGCGCGCCGCCGCGTACGCTTCGTCCACGATGCGGCCGATCCCCTGGTCGTCAATCCGCTCGTCGCTCAGGTACGGCGTCAGCGCCACCGGCGACTGGTGCAGCGTCTCGCGCTCGACGACGAAGTAGCGGCTGGTGAGCGCTTCGGAGAGGCGGCGGAGCTGCACGCGCGAGAAGATCACCTGCGTGCCCGCCGAGCCGATGTCGATGCCGACCGAGGTCAGCGTGATATTGTCCTGCGCCCAGAGGCTCGTGGCCGTCGGATCGTAGTCGCCCCCGAGGTCGTCATGGTCGTGGTCGTGATCCGCCTCGCCGTCCTCGTGCGAGTGCATCGGATCGAGGCCGAGGAGGTGGTCGTCGAGCGTGTGCGGTTTCTTTTCGGTCATGGTTCGTCTTTGGTCCTTGGTCTTTGGTCTTTAGTGTTGAACCAAAGACCAGAGACTGAAGACCAAAGACCAGATTATCAGACGCGGGTCAGCGGTCCTTCCATCGGCCGCTCGTCGTACGGCCGGCCGGCGCGGCGGCACCAGCGCTCCCACGCGCGCTCGAACGTGTAGGCGGCGCGCGTGCGCAGGCACGCCTGCACTTCGCCGTCGCTGAGGAACGTGACCGGTCCGAGCGCGTGGGCCTTCATCTGGAGGTCGGCGTTCAGCTCGAGGTAGACGGCGTTGAACACCGCCTCGCGCAGCGACGGCCCCGCCACGACCGCGCCGTGCCCGCGCATGAGCGCCACCGGCCGCGGGCCGAGCGCGGCGGCCAGATCGCGCGCCATCGCCAGGTTCGTCACCAGCAGGTTCGTGTCGCCGAAGCTGGTGCGCGAGTCCCACGTGGGAATGTCGCTCCCCATCGACGCGCACATGTGCAGGACCGGGCGCAGGCGCGTGGCGGTGACGCCGAACGGAATCACGCTCGGGCTGTGGTGATGCACGACCGCGCGCACCTCGGGGCGCGCTTCGTAGACGCCCGCATGAATGAAGCGCTCCGAGTAGGAGGGACGGCCGGCGGCATCGACCGGCGTGCCGTCGATGCCGTATTCCAGCAGGTCGTCCGGCTCGATGCACTCGGGGGCGCGGGCGCGCGACATCAGAAAACGGTCGGGACGCCCCGGATGCCGGATGCTCACGTGCCCGAATGCGTCCACCACACCCTCGCGCGCGAGGATGCGATTGGCCGTCACCAACTCCTCGAGCGCGTCCTGCCCTATGCCCATGTCGTGTACCCCACCCCGCCGCAGCCGCCGATCAACGAAGTCCGATCAGCGGCCAGTAGAAAAGAACCAGCAACAGCACCAGCGCCCCCTGCACGAGCGTCAGCAGCAGGCCCAGGCGCAGCAGATCCCGGCCGCTGAAGTACCCGTACGACATGCCGACGATCAGCACCCCGGACTGGTACGCGAACAGTTTGCCGCTGGCGCCGAACGTCCAGATCATGCCGACGAGCAGGGGGTCGATGGCGTGGCTCTTGGCGAAGGTCATCAGCACGGGGATCGACGTCGCCAGCATCGAGATCTCGCTCGCCAGGAAGAAGTGGTAGACGAACGCGGTCCAGTAGAGCACCATCGTTGACGCGACGACGCTGCCGAGCAGGAGCGGCTCCATCCACGCCACGACGACGTCGGTCACGAGGTCGAGCGCCTTGGTGTCGGCGAGCACCTCACCCATGCTGACGGCCGCGGCGACGAAGAAGACGGGGAGATAGTTCATCCGCTTCATCTCGTCGACGGTCAGCACGCCGATGCCGGGGGCGACGGCGGCGAGCCCGACACCGATGCCGATGATCGACGGGGGGATGTGGTGGAGGAAGTCCGTCACCCACAGCCCGATGGCGAGCGCCGTCAGCAGCGCGGCCCGCGTGCTCGCCCCGTCCCAGGGGCGCGCCTCCCCGAGCCCGGTTTCGAGACGCCCGGCCCCGCGCGCGAACGAGGACGGTTCTGGCGGATACAGCCACAGCGTCAGCCGCCACGCGATGAGAATCGTGAGGATGTCGCACGGCAGGTACGCCAGGAACCACCGGCTCCACAGCACCTCCACGCCGCCGAAGCGTTCGATCGCGCCGCGCGCGGTGATCGACGCCGCGCCGGCAATGATCATCTTGTCGAAGATGCTCGCCGTATACGTGATGATCAGGAACATCGCGCGGCCGACGTTGCTGCCCTGCGGGACGCCGAAGGCCTGCGCCACGCCGAGGGCGATGGCGGCCATCACGACGACGCGCGCGACGCCGGACGGGACGACGAACGTGAGCAGGAAGTCGGTGAGGATGAGGCCGAGCAGAATGCGGGGGTACGTCGTGCCGACGCGCCGCATCACGACCGACGCGATCCGGCGGCCGATGCCGGTCTTGGCGGCCATCGCGCCGAAGAGAATCGCGCCGAACAGGAACCAGGCGGTGTCGGTCGCGAAGCCGCGGAACGCGACGCCAAACGGCACGACGCCGAGCGCCCAGAACAGGTAGCAGCCGATCAGCCCGGACACCGCGTAGTCGGTCACTTCGGTGATCCACGCCAGGATCATGAAGGACGCGACCGCGAGCCCGTGCTGCGCGCGCGGCTCGATCCCGAGCGGGGCGAACCACAGCAGGAGCGGGACAACCACGCAGAGCGCGCCGCCGACGTACAGTCGAAGGCTCTCGGTGTAGCCCTCCGGCGCGGCCACGTGGGCAGCGGCGTCAGTACTCATCCTGCGCTCCTGGTTCGTGCATCCGATTCGGTACCCATTCGGGAATGCAAATCCTAATACAGTTCCGGAATCCTTCGCGGCCTTCCCCGTATACTCTCAGCGGTTCAGCCCAGCCCTCATGGCCCCGACACCCGGCACCCGCCTCGGCCCGTACGCAGCGACCTCCCGGATTGGCGTGGGCGGGATGGGGGAGATGTACCGCGCAACGGACACGAAGCTGAAGCGGGAGGTCGCCATCAAGCCGCGTAGCGGCGCACTGGGGCGAAGAGCTGAAGCGGCTGGTGCCGGCGAATTGACATGAGCTCGCTGAGGGACGTGTTTCGCGTCCTGGCCGAGATGCGGGAGAGCGGCGTCGTGACCGACTATGCCATCGGTGGCGCCACGGCCGTCCTCTTCTACGCCGAGCCAACCCGCACGTACGATGTGGACGTCTTCGTCACGCTGCCCTCAGGCGCAGCGCCAACCCTGGTTTCGCTCTCGTCGGTGTATGCATGGGCGAAGACTCGCGGCATCGAGATTCAGGGCGAGCACCTGATGATCGAGAGCGTACCAGTCCAGTTGTTCCCCGCGTACAATGCCCTCGTCGAGGAGGCCGTGGCCGGGGCGCGGGTGCACGACTACGAGGGCGTACCGGTGCGCGTCGTCGATCCGGAACACCTGGTGGCGCTGGCGCTGCAGGCCGGCGGCGCACGGCGCCGTGAACGCGCGTGGCAGTTGCTGCAGTTCGGTGGGGTGGACCGGCAGCGTCTGCGAACGATTCTCCACGCGCACGCCGTACCGGCCGAGATTCCCGACGATGTCTGAACGACCCACGTCCGATACGGCGGCCCTGTTCGATCGATCACGCGCGTGGCATCAGGAACAGGCGCGGCTCCCGCTGCGCGAGAAAATTCGAATTCTGCTCGAGCTCCAGCGGCAGGACCTGCCACTCCTGGCCCGGCAACGGCCCTTACGACCCTGGGAGCGGCCGTGGCAAATCACCCCATGAGTACGTTCCTTCGACTTTGGCGGTGACGCCCGGCACCCGCCTCGGCCCTTGTGAAGTGATCGCGCAGATCGGCGAAGGCCTCTGTGCGGCCGTTTCCCGACGTGAACAGCGGCCGCTGGCAGGTCTCCACGGCCGGCGGCAGCCGCCGCTCTGGGCGCCGGGCGGGCAGGAGCTGTTCTACGTGCCGGCGAACTAACCTCGGGATCGTTCGGGCGGCGTGAGTGCCTTCAGAAACTGCCGCGGCGAGCGGATGCGGATGCCTCGATATGATTCGAGCACGAGCAGGTCGTCGTCGCCGGTCACGATGACATCGGCGCCCACCGCCATCGCTGTCGCCAGCACCGTGTCATCGTCCGGATCGCGGCAGACCGCCGCTGGCAGCGGATCCGGCTCCACCAGGTGAACGTGGGCACGAAAGTCCTGGAGGAACCGCGTCGCCTCCGGTGTCAGGGTGAATTTCTCGCGCAGCGTCCGCTCCAGCTCGTGGATCAATGGCGTCGACGACGCGATGGCGTGGAGGCGGACGCCGTGCTGCACGACCTCATGGCACAAGCCCTTCGCCACGAGCGCCGCGACGAGGACGTTGGTGTCGAGCACGATCGTCACGACACGATCGTGAACACGTCCTCGTCGGTGAAGATGCCCCTGGCGCGCGCCCGCGGCACGAGGCTGGCGCGCGCGGCCTCGAAGGTGCCGAGGAGCTGCTCGGCCGCGATCGCCCGACGGACGTACTGGCTGAGGGTGAGCTTCTCGGCCCGGGCAAGCCTGGCGAGCCGCCGCCGTGTGCCTTTCGGCACGCGAATCGTGAGCACTTCCTCCATGTGTATGACTGTGTCATACGCCTGCTTGAGCGTCAAGGCACGCGGCAGGAACGACTCCTCCCGGCCCGGCAACGGCCCTTGCGACGCCGGGAGCGGCCGTGGGAGATTACGCCGTGATGGATCGCCTCAGACTCAAGACGGCGCTGGTCACCCGGGGACACACACAGGCGCTGAAGGATGGGACCGTAGCGCCTCGCACCTTCGAGTTCGACTTCGAAGAGGTCCCGTCCATCATCCAGGCGTTCCGCCGCATGGTGCGCGGGCTCGAGTTCGACGTCTCGGAGATGGCGATCACCACCTACATCTGCGCCAAAGCGCACGGCGCGCGTTTTACGGCGATCCCCGTTTTCCCGATGCGCGCCTTTCATCACGGCGCGATCGTCTGCAACACGAGGAGCGGCATCCGGAGTCCGACGGATCTCGAGGGCCGGCGCGTGGGCGTCAACCGGGGCTATACGGTGACGACCGGCGTGTGGGCGCGCGCCATCCTGCAGCATCAGTACGGCGTGGACCTGACGCACATCACGTGGGTGCTCTCCGGCGACGAGCACGTGGCCGAGTGGAAGCCGCCCTCGAACGTCGTGCCGATTGAGGCCGGCCAGAAGATGGAGGACCTCGTGGCCTCGGGCGAGATCCCCGCCGCCATTGGCGTGCAGATCGAGTCGCCCGATGTGAAGCCCCTCATCTCCAATGCCAGGGAGGCAGGGTTCGAGGCGCTCCGCGCGCGCGGCCACTACCCCATCAACCACACGGTGGTCGTCAAGGACGAGCTGCTGGCCGCGCATCCGGATCTCGCCCCCGATCTCTTTCACGCGTTCGCCGAGGCCAAGCGGCCGTACCTCCAGCGCCTGGCGGACGGCGGCATTCCACAGCCCTCCAAAGACGACGAGGTGTTCAAGCGCGTGATGGAGATCACAGGTGATCCGCTGCCGTACGGGATCGAGCCGAACCGGCGGATGCTGAAGGCCGTCGTCCACCACGCCCTCGAGCAGGGGATCATTTCCCGCGCGGTCGCGCTCGAAGACCTGTTCCCGCCCAGCACTCACGCGTTGACGGCGTAAGACAGTCCGGCTGAAGCCGGACACTACGTACGCAGCGTACGCGTACGTAGTGTCCGCCTTCAGGCGGACCCTTGTTGATCGAGAAAATCCAGGAGCCGCGCGGGCGCGGTGACCTCCGTCTGCCCTTCCACCGGCACGTCCCAGTACTCGGCGCGCGGCAGGCATTCTTCCAGATACCGCGCTGCCGAGGTGGCGTGCGTCTTGTCGCGCCCCGGCACGACGAGTGCCGGCACGTCGAGGCCGAAGAGCGCCTCCGGCTCGACGCCGGGTGACGTGTCCCGATCGAACAGGTTGTCGCGCATCGCGGCCACGAGCGCCGTGTACTGCGCCGGATCGCGCCGCGCGTACTCGCGGGCGAATCCCTCGTCGCGCCTGATGACCGACGCCCACGGCCCCTGCCGCGGATCCTGGTTGAAGGGCTTCCCCTCCGCCTCGACGAGCGACACCACACCCTCGAGCCCGTGCTCCCGCGCGTAGGCCAGGTGTGCCTCGAAGCGCGCGTGGCTGCTGATTCGGTAGTGCGGGCCGCCCACCGGCCAGTAGAGGACGAGGCTCGCGGTCATCTCGCGATGCGCCACGCCGAAGGCCATCGCGGGCGAGCAGCCCATGCAGGCGCCCATGACGTGCGCCTGCCGGATCTGAAGATGGTCGAGCAGCCCCTGGCCCTGCGCCACGTAGTGCGCCCAGCCGATGGCCTCGACGCGCCCGCCCGACTCGCCGCACTCGCGCCGGTCGAAGACGATGCAGGTGTAGCGCGTCGAGAGGTACTCGAGGGGGCGGATGCGCGCGTAGATCCCCTGCGTGGTCCACTTCTCGATGGTGGCGTCGAAGCCGCCGGGCGAGAACATGAGCACCGGCGGGCCGGAGCCGACCACGTCGTAGCGGGTGGCGATGCCGTCGATGGTCGTGGTTGGCATATCGATGTCGCGGGTCCGCCGGTGGAGCCCTGCGCGGAACCCGCCCTACTTCCCTTTAATCTGCTTGCCTGCGCGCACGTCGCCCGCGTAGGCCTGAATCGCGTCGAGCGCCACGCGCGCCACGTTCGCGTAGCGCTCGATGCCATCGTCGAGCGCGGCGGCCGTGTAGCCGATGGCGTTGCCGATCGCGCGCACGCGGCCATCCAGCCACGGCCCGCCGCCGAGCCCGCCCATCACCGGAATCGCCACCGCCTGCGCCACCGCCGGTCCGGCCACCGGCCCCGAGTGGGTGAAATCGAGCAGCGCCGCGCCCGCCGCCTCCAGCAGCTTCGCCTCGGCGACGAACCGATCGGTCAACGCCGCGGCGAGTTCGGGGATCGACATCGGCGTGGCGGCGGGTCCGGAAGGACTCGCCCGGCGGGCCATGGTATGCGGCGTGATGCCGAACTGCGCCCACACCGGAATGCCCGCGCCGGCGATCGCCTTCGCCGCCTCGGGATGGTCGGCCGCGGCGTCGAGCTTCACCATGTCGGCGCCGCCGTCCCTCGTCAGCACCCGGGCGGCCGCGACCGCGGCGTCCGCCCCCTTCTGCATCGGACCGTAGGGGAAGTCGCAGCTGACGAGCGCCCGCCCGACGCCCCGTCGCACGGCCTGGCAGGCAAGGAGCATCTGATCGAGAGTCACCTCCAGCTCGCTCCCCTGCCCCCACATGTTGACGCCGACCGAATCGCCCACCGACACGATGTCGACGCCGGCGCGGTCGACGATCTGCGCCATCTGATAGTCGTAGACGACGACGGCGACGATCTTCCGCCGGTCGCGCTTCATCTGCTGAAGCGCCGCCACGGTTATCTTTCCCTTCACGCGCGCAGTCCCTGTCGCCAATACTATTGCAGCATGCCCGAGCTGCCGCGTCTCAATAGCGTCATCCGCCTGCTCGAAGAGGGCAAGGTTCCGCTCGCCGCCTTCTCGCCGCCGTCGGCCGACAGCGCCGTCGCGCTCTCGGTTTCCGCCTACGACGCGGTGGTGTTCGAGATGGAGCACAACCCGTACGACGTCAAGGATCTCCGCGACGCGCTGCAGTACATGCTGAGCCGACGGCAGATTCTCGACCGCGGCTCGCTGGCGCCGGCGGTCACGCCGATGGTCCGCATTCCGGCCAACGGCGCCGAGATGAACCAGTGGCTGGCCAAGCAGGTGCTCGACGTCGGCGTCTTCGGCGTCGTCTTTCCGCACGTGAGCACGGTGGACGAGGCCTACAACGCGGTGGCCTCGTGCCGCTACGCGCGCCCGGCGTCGGCGCCCTTCTACGAGCCGCAGGGGCACCGCGGCGACCAGCCGGTGCACGCCGCCCGCTACTGGGGCATCACGCCGCAGGAGTACTACGCGAAGGCCGACGTCTGGCCGCTGAATCCGCAGGGCGAGATTCTCGTCATCATCCAGTGCGAGCACGTGAAGACGATCGACGCCCTGCCGCGGATGCTGAAGGAGGTGCCCGGCATCGGCGTCGTGCTCATCGGCGAGGGCGACCTGTCGCAGAGCCTCGGCTGCCCGCGCCAGTACGACCACCCGGCCGTCGTCGAGGCGATGACCGCCATCCGGCGCATCTGCGCGGAGCACGGCGTGGCCTGCGGCCATCCGCACGCCGACGCGAAGAACGCGCAGCAGATCGCCGAAGACGGCTACCGCTTCGTGATGGCGGCGCCCACGCGATCGTTCGCGGGGCTGGAGGCGTGCCGGAAGGCTATCGGAAGGACCTGAGGATATCTTCGACGTAGTGGTCGTCGCTGACGATCACCACCATCAGCGACCAGGGGCGCACCTGCGCGAGCGTCTTCGACACCTGCTCGTCGGTGGCCGACGCGGTACGGACGACAAACGTGGCGGTGTGCACGCGGCGATCGCTGCAGGCGCGGCCGATGCGCGCCGCGGCCGCCGCGTCACTGCCGGCCGCCGCCACCATCACCGCCAGGTCGCCTTCCGCGATGTCGTCGATGAGGCGGCCGCCGCGATCGGTGGCCGCCGAGGCCGGGAAGAACGTGACGCCGCGCCACGAGCCCTCCGCCAGCCTGGCCACAATCGCATCGCAGGACGGATCGAGCGCGATGACCGTGACCACCCGCGCCACCGCGGCGGGGGTCGGCACGCGGAAGCGCGCTTCGGCCGCCGAGCTCATGCGGGCTGATTCGCTCTGCATAGGCTTTGGGCTTCGGGCTTTGGGCCTCGGGCTTCAGGAACTACACCGTGGCCGGCGCCACGCCAGGCCGCGCGACGAGCGCGTCGCGCGCGCCGTCCTTGTACGGCTGGTCGGGCGGCAGCACGACCGACGCCGAGCGCACCTTCTGGTGCACCGGGTCGACCCCCGGCGGCGTCACGTTGTCCTCGACGAGCGCCTTGGTGGCGTGGAGCAGCCGCTGGCGCGCCATGATGATGCCGCTGTCGGTGGGGACGAGCGTCTCCTTCGTCCGATCGACGATCGGACCCATGCTTTCCTGGAGCGACTGGTCCTGCATCGCAAACCCTTCGATGCCGCTGTAGGTGCGGCCGGCCCGCTGGGCCTCGCGGTCCATCAGGTAGTCGTTGTCCTTGTTCGCCACGGGGCGGAACGTGCCGGGGACGACCCTGGCGTGGATGCCCTTGCCGGCGCGCATCGCCGCAAGCTCCGCGTCGGTCAACGGCCGCGTCGGATGGTAGTCGAAGTTCCAGGTCCAGCAGTGCTCGTCGTCGATCGGGATCCAGAAGTGGCCGTGCACCGAGTGGCCGCCGCGCGGTGCGATCATCGTGAACGACGGCATCACCCACTGCGTGATGCGCCAGTAGTAATTGCCCCCCTCGGCGTTGCGGCGCGCGCCGATGTAGAGGCCGCCGGGGCTTTCGACCACCTCGAACACCGGCCGCAGGTCGCCGAGGTTGTACTGATTGCCGCGCGCGCCCTTGAAGAGCGGATCGGTGTCGATGTCGCCCCGGTGCAGGAAGGAGACGTGGCTCGAGTCGATGCCCCCTTCCATCGCCTGCAGCCAGTTGCACTCCTGCGTGCGCTTCGACATGTACGAGTGCGACCGCGGGACCGTGGCGAACTCCCACTCCGGAAGCGGCGGCTGGCTCTCAGGGGGCCCGAGGTACGTCCAGAGCACGCCGCCGCGCTCGACGAGCGGGTACGACTTCAGCTTCACCTTGCCCACAAAGCGGGAGTCCTCGGGCTCGGAGGGGATGTCGACACACTGCCCGGTGACGTCGAACTTCCAGCCGTGGTACGGGCAGCGGAGGCCGCACTCTTCGTTCCGGCCGAACCAGAGCGAAATGCCGCGGTGCGCGCAGAATTCGTCGATGAGGCCCAGCCGGCCCTCCGAGTCGCGGAAGGCGACGAGCCGCTCCGACAGCAGCTTCACGCGCACCGGCGGACAATCGCTCCCGGGCAGCTCCTCGGTCAGCAGCGCCGGAATCCAGTAGCTGCGGAACAGCCGGCCCATCGGCGTGTCGGGGCCCGTCTGTGTCAGCAGATCGTTCTGTTCGTTCCTGAGCATCCCGGGGTCTCCTTCGGTGACCGCTCAAATTATCCTGTAACCTCTACCGAGTGTCGACCGTCGATCGCTTTCTGCTGGCCGGGGTCATGGGATGGCCGGTGATGCATTCCCGCTCACCGATGCTCCATAACTATCTGTTCGCGCGCTACGGGCTGGCGGGCACGTATGTGGCACTGGCCATCAGTCCGGAAAATCTCGCACCGGCGCTCCGCGGCTTGGCGCCGCTCGGCTTCTCCGGCTGCAACATCACCATCCCGCATAAGGAACGCGCCCTGGCGATTGTCGACGACGTCGATGACGTGGCGCGGAGGATTGGGGCAATCAGCTGCGTGACCGTGCGGCCGGACGGCTCGCTCGCCGGCACCAACAACGACGCGTTCGGGTTCATACAGAATGTCCTTCAGCAGCACCCGGCGTGGCGCGCCGACGCGGGACCCGTGGCGGTGATTGGCGCGGGCGGCGGCGCGCGGGCCATCGTCTACAGCCTGGCCGACCGCGGCGCGCGCGAGATTCGCGTCGTCAACCGGACGCTGGCGCGCGCCGAGGCGCTGGCGCACGAGTTCGGGCCGCCCGTGTCGGCGTTCGCGTGGGACGAGCGACACCTCGCGCTCGACGGCGCGGCAATGCTCGTCAACACAACGAGCCAGGGGATGGTCGGCCAGCCGTCACTCGATCTCGCGCTCGACACGCTGCCCCTGCAGGCGCTCGTGTGCGACATCGTCTACGTGCCGGTGGAGACGCCGCTCGTCGCCGCCGCGCGCCGCCGCGGCAATCCCACGGTGGACGGCCTCGGCATGCTGCTCCACCAGGTGCGGCCGGCGTGGAAGGCCTGGTTCAGGCTGGATCCCGAGATCACGCCCGAACTGCGCGCGCACGTCGAGGCCACGATTCCCAGGACCACCGACGTCGCCGGATAGGGGTGCGTAGTGTCCGGCTTTAGCCGGACCCGGTCGTACGTGGTGTCCGGCTTTAGCCGGACCCGGTCGTACGTGGTGTCCGGCTTTAGCCGGACCAGACCAGCATGGTACGACCGTTGCCTTGCGACCGGCATGTTCACCGGCAGGCCGGAGCATCTGAAGACGTTCGACTACCTCGGCCTGTATCGATATTTCCTGACCTTCTGCACGTTCGAGCGACGCAGACTCTTCGTCACGCGCGATCGCGTGGCTGTAGCACGTACGCAATTCGTGCGCGCCGCCGCGGATGCCAACATGGCATTTCTTGCATACTGCTTCATGCCGGACCACGTGCACCTCCTGATGGAAGGACAGTGCGACAACTCGGATTGCCGACGATTCATCAGACGCGCCAAGCAGTTCTCCGGTTTTCATTACAAACACCGATACGGGGAGCCGCTGTGGCAGCGGTATGGATTCGAGCGGACATTGCGCCCTGAAGAAACTTCGTTACGGGTCGCGCGGTACATCCTCGAGAACCCCGTTCGAGCCGGCCTTGTCAGGCGGGTCGAGGACTATCCGTTCCTCGGATCGAGCGTGTACACCGTAGAACAGATCCTTGAAGCGGTACAGATGCGAGATACGTGGTACGAAAGGTCCGGCTGAAGCCGGACACTACGTACCGCGGGTCCGGCTGAAGCCGGACACTACATACATCTTCAGATCTTCGACCGGTAGTGATCCCAGGTCTTCCTGAACAGGCCCGGCGTCCAGAGCTTCTCGCGGCTCGCCTGCTGCTCCG
>JACQZV010000109.1 GCA_016213695.1 Acidobacteriota bacterium
CTGCTGGAGTAAGACCAGCTTTCCGCCGCGAAGTTCCACGCGGCAGCCCGGCACGTCCACCCCTCCCTGTCCGGTGTCGAGCAACCCCAGCACGGCCTCGCCGTGATCCAGGCCGATCTCGCGGCCGTCCGCCTGCCGGCGCATCGCCTCGAGCAGCACGCGCCGCAGGACCGGGGGCGGCGTGTCGGCGAGCCCCGCAGCATCGAGCTCGAGCCGCGACCCTGCCCAGGCGGCCAGCGCGCCAAACCGGACGCGGCTCAGCTCCTCGAGCCACTGCCCATCCTCGCGAACGAGCGCCGCCGCGCGAGCGATCGCGGCGTGCGTCGACGCCCCGGCCGCGCGATCGAGCTCCGGCAGCACGCAGTGGCGGATCCGGTTGCGGGGATTCGCGACATCGGCGTTGCTTTCGTCCTCGATCCACGGCTCACCAATGCCGGCAAGGTAGGCACGCAGACCGGCTCGCGTGACGTCGAGCAGCGGCCGGATCACCGCGCCGCGCCGCGGGTAGATGCCGCCGAGCCCGGTAAGCCCCGCCCCACGCATCAGCTTGAGCAGAAACGTCTCCGCCTGGTCGTCCTGCGTATGGCCGACGGCGATGCGGTCGGCGCCGAGCGCCGCGGCGGTGCGCTCGAGGAAGGCGTAGCGGAGCCGCCGGGCCGCATCCTCGGTGGACAGCCGGCGCTCCTCGGCGTAGGCGCCCACGTCCGCCCGCTCGACCACGATCGGCAGACCCACGCGCGTGGCAACCGCCTGACAGAAGGCTTCGTCGCTGTCGGCTGACGTCCGGAGACGGTGGTTAAGGTGCGCCAGCCCGACCAGGTCGAATTCACCGTGCCCGGCAAGCTCGAGAAGGAGGCGCGTGAGCGCTACCGAATCGGACCCGCCGGACAGGCCGACGAGCACCCGCGCGCCTGGCGGGATCAGGCCGTGGCGGCGGATCGTGCGGCGGATCTGCTGGTGCAGGGCGGACATATCAAGGCACAAGGCACAAGTCACAAGGCACAAGACCTCACTTTGTGCCTTGTGCCTTGTGACTTGTGTGAACTGGTATGCCGGAGGGCAGACTCGAACTGCCGACCCCGCGCTTATGAGACGCGTGCTCTAACCGGCTGAGCTACTCCGGCGTGAAACGACAATGTTAACAGGGACAGGCTTCGGGCTTCAGGCCCAGGGCTTCGGGCTGGCGGGGCCGCTCGGCGGCACGGGCGCGCCTCGCGGAACACCGACCTATTCACATTCGATGATGGCGGCAGCCAGCAACGGGATGAGCACTTCGTGGTGACCGACGAGCGAAATCCCGCTGCCGCTCGTCCCCGCCACGGGCCGCGTGACGACGTTGGTCTGCGGGCGGTACATCCGCAGGAAATCGATATTCACCGTCGTCAGGCCGTCGAGGGCGATCCCCTGGTTGCGCGCGAGCGCGACCGCCTTCAGGAATACCTCGGGCAGGATGACGGCCGATCCGCAGTTGAGGTAGACGCCGCCGTCGAGCCGTGCCACCGACGAGGTGAAATAGCGGAAATCACGCAGGCTCGTCTCACCGATGGCCGCTCCCGACGCGGCCGGATGCATATGAATGATGTCGGTGCCGATCGCCACGTGCACGGTCAGCGGGATGCCGAGGCGATGGGCGGCGACCGCGATGCTGGCATCGGCGAACGGCGGGTTGCTCTCTGCCAGGAACGCCGCGACGGCCTGGCCGAGACCCTGGCCGCGCTCGGCGCCGCGGCGGATCGCCTCGTTGAGGAGCACCCCGGTCTCCTCGGCCATGCCGAATCGCCCGGGTCCGAGCGACTCGTCCACGTCTTCGGACGTCGCACCGGAGAGCGCCAGCTCGAAATCGTGGATGAGGCCGGCGCCGTTGGTGGCGATCGCCGACACCCACCCGCGCCGCATCAGATCGACGAGCACGGGCGAGACGCCCGTCTTGATCACGTGCGCACCCAGGCCCCACACGATCGGACGGCCGCGCCCGCGCGCCGCGATCATCGCCTCGACGACGCGTTTCAGGTCGGCGGCGCCCAGAATCGCCGGCAGCGAATCAAACCAGGCCTTGAACGTGGCGCCGCGCGCGACGGGCCGCGCGAAATCCGCCGCACGCGCCTTGCTCGCCCGCGAGGCGAGCGGATACGTGCGAATGCCGGAGAGGTCGAACTCCTCGTAATCAGCTGGCATGCGCCTACGGTAGCACTCCTACAGAATCAACATGGCATCGCCGTAGCTGTAAAAGCGGTAGCCACGAGCGACCGCCTCGCGGTAGGCCGCCAGGATCCGCTCGCGTCCCGCGAAGGCGGCCACGAGCACGAGCAGCGACGACCGCGGCAGATGGAAGTTCGTGATCAGGCCGGCGACCAGGCGGAACGGGTGACCGGGCCGGATGAAGAGGTCCGTCTCTCCGCGCTGCGGCGCAACCCGACCGCCCTCGTCCATGGTGAGCGACTCGAGCACGCGGACCGTCGTCGTTCCCACGGCGATGATGCGGCGGCCGCCGCGCCGCGCGCGCGTGAGCGCTTCGGCGGCGTCCGGACCGACGATGAAGGT
This sequence comes from Acidobacteriota bacterium, assembly GCA_016213695.1. Classification (GTDB taxonomy): domain Bacteria; phylum Acidobacteriota; class Vicinamibacteria; order Vicinamibacterales; family UBA2999; genus DATCJA01. The sequence continues at coordinate 2,542 of JACQZV010000109.1, forward strand.
TTCGGGATCGACGACGTGATCCTCGAGCCGCTCGACGCGAATGGGCTTGAACGTGCCGTAGCCGACGTGGAGCGTCACCTCGGTCCGTTCGATGCCGCGCGAGGCGAGGGCGTCGAGCAGCTCCGCCGTGAAATGCAGGCCGGCGGTCGGCGCGGCTACCGAGCCGCGGTCGCGCGCGTAGACGGTCTGGTACCGATCGCGGTCGGACGGCTCATCGCCGCGTTTGATGTAGGGCGGCAGCGGCACGTGGCCGATCCGGTCGATCGCCGCGTCGACGTCCAGGCCGTCTTCCGACCAGAGGCGAATGGTCCGGCGGCCGTGAAAGTGCCGCCCGAGGATCTCGCCGTGCAGTCGCACGCCGTCCCGCTCGAACACCACGCGGGCGCCAACGTTCAACTTCTGGCCCGGATGCATCAGGGCCTCCCAGATGACGGCTCCAGGCGTCGGGCTCTGGACTTCGGGCTGCGGGCTATGTCGAATCAGCAGCGCTTCAACGGCGCCGCCGCTCGGGACCCGGCGGCCCAGCAGGCGTGCCGGGAACACCTTCGTGTTGTTGAGCACGAGCAGGTCGCCCGCGTGCAGGTGGTCGGCCACGTCGGCGAACCGGCGGTGCTCGACCGCACCGGTCGAACGCGTCAGCACGAGCAGCCGCGATTCGCCCCGTACCGCTGACGGCTCCTGTGCGACGAGCTCGTCGGGCAGCGCGAAGTCGACATCGGAGAGCCTCATGACGTCCGGAGGAACCGTCTCAGGTCGGTTCTCCCCCGCGCCATCAGCAGCGGCTTCCACAGGTCGCCACGCGCGGCGACACGCGCCGGCACGTTGTCGAGGCGAAAATCCTCCGTCCTGGCGCCGCGGGACACTTCGTCCCACGTGAGCGGCGTCGAGACGGTGGCCCGCGGTGTGGGGCGCACCGAGTAGACGCTGGCCAGCGTGGCGCCCCACCGGTTCTGGTTGTAATCGATGAGCACCCGGCCTGCCGGCCGGCTGGCCACGCGGTACTCGGCTGTCATCAGCGCGCGGTGCCGCGACACCAGCTCGACGGCCAGCGCCTTCGCGAACGTCCAGACGGCTTTCTGCTCCGGCCCGCGCACGATCGGCACGTAGACGTGCATCCCTGTCGAGCCGCTGGTCTTGACGAGCGGCGCCATCCCGAGCGACTCGAGCGCCTCCCTGACGATGAGCGCACATTCGCGGACCCGCTCGAAGCCGGCGCCCTTGCCCGGATCCAGGTCGAAGTGCACGTAGTCGGGCCTGTTCACGTCGTCGCACGTCGCGTACCACTGGTTCAGGTCGATGCACCCGAGATTGACCACCCACAACAGCGACGCGAGGTCGTCGATGACGGGGAAATCGATGTTCGTGCCCGACCGGTGCTCGATGGCGCAGATCCGAATCCAGTCTGGCCGCGGCGCCGGCGCGCGCTTCATGAAGAAGAACTCGCCGGCCGCGCCGTGCGGGTAGCGCTTCATGACCATGGCGCGGCCGCGGAGGTGCGGCAGCAGCACGGGCGCCACCTCCGCGTAGTACTGCAGCAGCGCGCCTTTGGTGATGCCGAGGTCGGGCCAGAACAGCTTGCGCAGGTTCGTCAGCCGCACCTCGCGGCCGGCGACCGACAGCGCGGCGCTGTCGGCGTCTGTCGGGATCCGCACGCGGGGCGGCCGCGGCACGTTATGTCGTCAGGCCGCCGCGACTCGACGTGCCGGCGGCCACTGTCATCCCCACCTGAGCAGCACGGCGCCGACGGTAAAGCCCGCGCCGACCGCCGCCAGCAGCACCAGGTTGCCGGACGTGAGGCGTCCGGATTCGAACGCCTCGTTGAGCGCCAGCGGGATGGTCCCGGCGGTCGTGTTGCCGAGGTGATCGATGTTGATGACGATCTTCTCGCGCGGCAGGCCCAGCTTCTCAGCCGCGGCGAGAATGATGCGGCTGCTGGCCTGGTGCGGCACGAAGAGGTCGATCTGTCCGCCGGTCAGCCCGTTGCGCTCGAGAATGCGCCGGCAGACTTCTTCCATGTTGCGTACGGCGAACTTGAACACCGTCTGGCCGTCCTGCTTCACATAGTGCAGCCGCTGTTCGACCGTCTCGCGGCTGGCCGGCATGCGGCTGCCACCGGCCGGCATGCAGAGCGCGCGTCCGCCGCTGCCGTCGATGTAATTTTCGAAATCGAGAATGCCAGCCTGGCCGTCCGCGGCCCCCGTGACGACCACCGCGCCGGCACCGTCGCCAAACAGCACGCAGGTGGTGCGATCGGTGTAGTCGATGATGCTCGACATCACGTCGGCACCCACCACGAGGGCGTGCCGGCTGCTCCCGGCCGCCACCAGGTGCGTGGCGGTGGTCAGCGCGTAGGTAAAGCCCGAGCAGGCCGCGCCGATGTCGTAGCCCCACGCGTGCGGCACGCCCATCTTCGACTGGAGCACGCAGGCCGTACTCGGAAAGAGCGTGTCGGGCGTGGTCGTCGCCACGAGACTCAGATCGATGTCGGCCGGGGTCAGGCCCGCGCGCGCGATGGCCAGGAGCGACGCCTCCTTGGCGAGATCCGACGTGGCCACCCCCGCGTCAACGACGTGGCGCTCGCGGATCCCGACCCGCTGCATGATCCACTCGTCGGTCGTATCGACCATCTTCGCGAGGTCGGCGTTCGTGAGCACCCGCGGCGGCACGTAACCGCCCACGCTGGCGATGCGCGCCCGCAACGGGCGGCTGGACTGCGTCTTCACCACAACCGGGAGCCCTTCTCCGGGGCCCTGAGCCCCAGGTATTCGTAGGCGCGCGCCGTGGCGACACGGCCGCGCGGCGTCCGATCGAGGAAGCCCGCCTGGATCAGGAACGGCTCGTAGATGTCCTCGATGGCATCCTTCTCTTCGTGAATCGCGGCCGCCAGGCTGTTGATGCCCACCGGGCCGCCGCTGAACTTCTCGATGATCGTCCGCAGCAGCCGCCGATCGAGCTCGTCGAAGCCGTGGTCGTCGACTTCAAGCAGCTCGAGCGCGGCATGGGCCACCTCGACGGTGATGCGCCCGTCCGCCCGCACCTGCGCGTAGTCGCGCACGCGCCGCAGCAGGCGGTTGGCGATCCGCGGCGTTCCGCGCGACCGCCGCGCGATTTCCAGGCCCGCGGCGGCGTCGATCTCGACGCCGAGGATGCCGGCCGATCGGCGCACGATCTCCTGGATGTCGCGCTCGTCGTAGAAATCCAGCCGATGGACGATACCGAAGCGGGCGCGCAGCGGCGCGGAGAGCAGCCCCGCCCGCGTCGTCGCGCCGATCAGCGTGAACGTCTGCCGCGGCACCGTGACGGAGCGGGCGCTCGGTCCCTGGCCGATGACGATGTCCAGCTCGTAATCCTCCATCGCCGGATACAGGATTTCCTCGATCGCGGGCGACATCCGGTGGATCTCGTCGATGAAGAGCACCTCGCGGGGCTGCAGGTTGGTCAGCATGGCGGCCAGGTCGCCGGCCTTTTCGATCACCGGGCCCGCCGTCGCCCGCACGGGCACGCCCATCTCGTTGCCGATGACGTAGGCGAGCGTCGTCTTACCGAGTCCCGGTGGGCCGTAGAGCAGCACGTGGTCGAGCGCCTCGCCCCGGCCGCGCGCGGCGGCGATCGACACCACGAGGTTGTCGCGCACGCGGCCCTGGCCGATGTACTCGCGCAGCAGCCGCGGGCGAAGCCCCGCTTCGTACTGCGCGTCCTCGTCGAGGCGGCCGCCGGCCACTACGCGATCGGTCATGGCTGCCGCATCAACTCCCGGAGCGCGGCCCTGAGCGCCTGCTCGAACGACGGCGCGGGGGTCGAGCGCAAAGTGGCGTCCACGGCCTTTTCAGCGAGCGGCCGATGATAGCCCAGATTCTGCAGCGCCGAGAGCAGATCGTCCCGGAGCCGGTCGCCGGAGGCGGCCTCCGGCGTGCGATCGAGTCCGGTCACCGCAAGCTGCGAGAGCCGATCCTTCAACTCGAGGACGATGCGCTCGGCGGTCTTGCGGCCGATGCCGGGGATGCCCGTCAACCGGGCGAGGTCGGCACGCTGGATCGCGGCCACGAGATCGCCGGACTCGATCCCCGAGAGCACGGCAACCGCCAGCCGGGGGCCGATGCCGCTCACCGCGATGAGCCGCTCGAAGAGCTGCTGTTCCAGCCGCGTCAGGAATCCGTAGAGCTGCAGGGCGTCGTCGCGGACGTGCGTGTGGATGCGGAGCGCGACCTGCGCCCCGGTTTCGCCGACGTCGTAGTAGGTCGACAGCGGCACGTGGACCTCGTACCCGACGCCCTGCACGTCGACCACGATCAGATTCGGCTGTTTCTCGAGGATCGTCCCGCGGAGAAACGCAATCATCCGGCGGTCGGCGGCCGGTACTGCCGCCACGTGCGGGGCGGTGCCGGACCGGCGCGGCGGCCGGCCCCTGCCGCGGTGCGGAGCTGCGGCACCGCCGGCATCGAGTGGAGATGGCATATCGCCACCGCCAGGGCGTCGGCCGCGTCGTGGGGCGAGGGCGGCTCAGTGAGCCCGAGCAGCAGTTTGATCATCTGCTGCACCTGGTGCTTGTCGGCGCGACCGTAGCCGACAACCGCGCGCTTGATTTCGGCCGGCGTGTATTCCACAACGGGGCAACCCGCTTCGACGGCGGCGAGCATCGCCACCCCGCGGGCGTGTCCCAGCGTGAGCGCGCTGCGCACGTTCGCGGCGTGAAAGAGGTTTTCGACGGCCACGCAGTCAGGCTCGCACCCCCCGAGCAGCCGCAGGAGCTCCCGGTGGATGCGCGCGAGTCGCTGGGGAAGGGCCTCGGCGGCCGGCGCCGTGATGGCGCCGCAGGTGATGAGGCGGGTGACGCGGCCGTCCGTCTCCACGCAGCCGTAACCGGTCCGCTGGGAGCCCGGATCGATGCCGAAAATTCTCACGCCAGGGAGGCCTCGATCTCTTTCTCCTCGACGTCGAAATTGGCCCACACGTGCTGCACGTCGTCGTGATCCTCGATGGCTTCCATCAGCCTCAGCATCTGCTGCGCTTCCTTGCCCACGAGCTTGACGTAGTTCTGCGGGACCATGGCGACTTCGGCGCTGGCGGGCTCGACGCCGAGCGCCTTCACCGCGTCGCGCACCGCGTCGAACTGTTCGGGGGCGCACACCACTTCCCACGCGCTCCCGTCGTCATGCATATCGTCGGCGCCGGCGTCGAGGGCCGCCGAGAGCAGCTTGTCCTCGTCGAGCGTCCCTTTCTCGACGACGACCTGGCCCTTCCGCGAGAACATCCAGGCGACGCTGTTTTCCGCCGCGAGGTTGCCGGCGTGCTTGCCGAGGAGATGGCGGATCTCACCGACCGTCCGGTTCTTGTTGTCGGTCAGCGTCTCGATGAGCAGGGCCACACCCCCGGGGCCGTAGCCCTCGTAGGTGACCTCGTCGTAGGTGACGCCCGGCTCTTCGCCTGTGCCCCGCCGGATCGCGCGCTCGATGTTTTCGCGCGGCATGTTGCTCGCCTTCGCCTCAGCGACGATCGTGCGCAGGCGGGGATTCATGTCGGGATCGCCGCCGCCGTTCCGGGCGGCAACGGTCAGTTCCTTGATGAGGCGCGTGAAGACCTTGCCGCGCTTGGCGTCGGCGGCGCCCTTCTTATGCTTGATGGTGTGCCACTTGGAATGGCCAGACATGCAAAAACTCCCTGAAACAACGAAGAATCTTATCAGATCGGTCTACACTCGTCCGCGTCCGCGCCGTGGCCCGTATTCTCCTGCTTTCTGCCGTCATCATCTGGGGCTGGACCTTCGTGGCCACGAAGATCCTGCTGGCGGAGATCGGCCCAATCGAGATTATCGCCCTTCGGCTGGCGATCGGGCTTCCCTTCCTCGCCCTCGTCGTGCTCGTGAGGCGCGTCCCGCTGCGCTTCGCGCCGGCGGACGCGCGGCCGCTGCTGCTCGGCGGCGCGATCCTCACGCTCCACTTCCTGATACAGATTGGAGGCCTGAAGACCACGACGGCGACCAACACGGGGTGGATTGTCTCGGTCTCACCGCTGGCGCTCGCGGTCCTCTCGTTCGTCTTCCTGCGTGAGCGAATCGGATGGCGGGGCGTCGGCGGGATCGCCATCGCCACCGCGGGCATCGTGCTGCTGGTCTCACGCGGACGCCTCACGGATCTGCGCTGGCTGCAGCGCACCGGAGACTGGCTGGAGCTGGCGTCCGCGCACACGTGGGCTTTCTACACCGTGGCCACGCGCGACCTCGCGCGGCGGCGCGATCCGCTGGCGGTCGCCTTCGCCATCCTGCTCATCGCTGCCGCGCTGACCGCGGTGATCGTCGCCGCGACGGGGGACACGGCGGGGGTGCGCTCGCTCTCGCCGCGGGGCCTCGCCGCGCTGCTCTATCTCGCGATCCCCGGCCTGGCCCTCGGGCAGTGGTTCTGGCAGGAAGGGGTGCGGACACTGGGCGCGGCCGGCGCGGGGTTCTACCTGTATCTCGAACCGATCGCCACGCTGACGCTGGCCGTGCCGCTTCTCGGGGAGCCCTTCAGCCTGTTCGTCGTGTTCGGCGGAGGGCTCGTGCTCACAGGCGTCTACATCGGCCAAAGCAAGCCGAGCCCCTGAACGACTCGAACGCCCGAACGATCCGCGCGTCAGGCCTTCCGGGCGAGGATCATCCAGACGTCCGCGCGCGGATCCCACGGGCCCCCGCGGTAGTCGCCGAGGAGCGCCGTCACGGCGAAGCCGGCTTTTTCGAGCCGTCGCACCATCTGCGGGACCGACAGCGTCCGGAAGGTGAGCGCAAACCGGCTGCGGCGCCGCTGACGGCCGCGGCGTTCGATGAATTCCTGGTCGAAGATCGTCAGGTGGCGGGTGCGATCCTGCCGTACTGTCTCGACGAGCGTCACATGCGCGCCGCCGCGCCCCCGGCGCCAGCCGCGCAGGCTCACGCGCTGGCGATACTCCTCCCACGCGGGCAGGTCGACGACCAGTTCGAGGCCGAAGGTGCCGCCGCGGCGCAGCGCGCGGTGGACGGCGGCGAGCGTCGCGTGGAGATCCCGCTCGCGCAGCAGCGACTGGAGGACGCCGTAGGGCGCGAGCGCCGCCGCGAAGCTCGACGAGGGGAACGGCAGGTGGCGAATGTCCCCGCGCACGAGCCGGACGGAGGGACCGAGACGTGCGCGCGCGACGCGCTGGCGCGCCCGCGCCACCATCGGCGCCGACCGGTCGATCCCCACGATGCGAACGCCCGCGCGGGCGACGGGCAGCGTGACGCGCCCGGTGCCGCAGCCGAGCTCGAGCACGCGACCGGGCGCCCCGAGCGCGAACCGGCGCCAGAACGCGACGTCACGCCGGCCGAGCGTGCGCGCGTTCTCCCAGTCGTAGAACGGCGCGTACTCGTCCCAGCCCTCGTGGCCCTCGCTACTCAGACTTCTGCCCCACGGCTGCAAACAGCATCGTGTTCTGGATCTCGACGAAGCCCTGACCGGCCCGCCCGGCTTCGCTCGCGTACTCGTCGAGACTGTCGAGGTACGCCCGGCCGAGGGTCCTCACGGCATCGGCCGGCGAGGCGTCGATGGCCTGTTCGATCGCGGCGCGGCGACCCCGCCACTCCTCCTCCGAAGGCGCGCCGAGGCGGGATACCGACACGGGAAAGAGCCGCACCGCGAGCGGTTCGATCCCGTACCGGGCGAACAGGGTCGCCAGTCTGGGGCCGACGGCGCTGTCGGGGGCGCCGCCCCTCGCCGCGGCGACCGCCGCGAAGAAGCGCGCCGCCGCCTCGAACGCCTGGCCGCCGGCGCGAGCCGACGAGTAGAGATATCGCGCGCTGTTGTCGGGCTCGACGGCGATCACGCGGCCGCCCGTGGCCGTCACGCGCGCAAACTCCCGCACGGCCGATTCGACATCCCCGACGTGCTGCAGCACCGCGACGCAGAAGGTCGAATCGAAGACGCCGTCGCGAAACGGCAGCGCGCACGCGTCGGCCGTCGCGTATCGGACGTGCTGATTGTGCGCGGCCGTCTCCCGCCTGGCCACGAGCACGCGCTCGATCATCAGGTCGACGCCGAACATCCGGATCTGCGACACGTGCCGGCGGCCAAGGTGAATTTCGGCTTCGCCCTCCCCGGAGCCGACGTCGAGAATCCGGTTGCCCGGGCGCGGGCGCAGCGTGTCGACTACGAACGTCGTGAACTCGTCGTTCCACCAGCGCTCGCGCAGGTACTTCAGCGTCGGCGACGTCAGGGCGTCGAGGGTAGGCGCGGGCATCAATCGCTCACCGCCAGCTCCCCGGGGATGATCGGCCGCGTCCGCGGGAGCACGCCGCGCCGGGCCAGGAGGCCCACGGCGACGAGAATCCCGGCGAAGACGCCGAGCTTCGTCGCGTCGGCCGCCCGGCTCACCGGCAGCAGCTTCCACATCACCCAGAGCGCCGACTGCGCGATAGCGACCGCCCAGACCGACCCGTAGAAGTACCGGCGCTCGTGTCCTTCTCCCTGCGTCGATCGTCTGACGCGCGGCAGCCGGCCGGCGGCGCCGAGCACCCACAGCGTGCCCGCGATGGGCGCGTAGGCGGCGTCGTACATCTGTCTGAGCATCCAGGTCCCGGTGAGGACGGCGTACGCCAGGCCGGCCACGTTGAGCAGCGCGAACGCCACGACCTCGCCCCACGCCGTGGTGTAACAGACACGCCGGTACAGCGGATTGGGCCGGTCCTCGGTGAAGCGGATGATGTACGGCTGCGGCTCGCAGCCCGGCAGCCGGCCGCGCACGCCCGCCGCCGCGGTGCCCACCAGGACGACGCCGAGCCACAGCAGCGCCCGCCGGTCGAATCCGCGTTCGATGAGGCCGAAGGTCAGCGGCCCGGGCGCGATGAGGAACACGAATATCCAGATCGGCCAGTGCAGCACGCGGTAGTAGAGCTTATTACGGTGCCGGAACGGGCGGTGGGTGTCGAATTCGACGTAGCGCGCGTCGGTGCGAACGTTCGCGGTCTGCATCAGGAAAGCGCAACCATCTCGATCCATTCTACGCGGTGGGGCGGGTCGGCGCGTCGCGCAACACATCGGCGGGGCTGCCATCCTGCGCCACGCAGCCCTTGTCGAGCACCACGGCACGATGGGCGCACGCACGCACGAACTCGGTGTCGTGCGTGGCGACGACCACGGTGCGGCCCTGGTCCGCGAGGCGCCGGACGATTACCGCCAGCTCGCCGCGCCTCGCCGCATCGAGCGACGCCGTCGGCTCGTCCATCAGCAGCACCGACGGGTCGACCGCGAGCGCCCGCGCGACCGCCACCCGCTGCGCTTCGCCGCCGGACAGTTCATGTGGCATGGCGCCGGCGCGATCGCCCACGCCAAGCTCATCGAGCAACGCGCGCGCGCGGGCCTCGGCGCCGGCGCGGGGCCGGCCGAGCACGTGCACCGGCGCGAGCCACACATTGTCCACGGCGGTCAGGTGCGAGAACAGGTGATGGAACTGGAACACCATGCTGACGGCGCGATGCAGCGCGCGCACGCGCGCCCCTCGCGGCACGGGGCCCGGGAGCAGACGCACCCCGCCGACCTCGATGCTGCCGGCGCTGATCCGATCGAGTCCGCTGATCGCGCGGAGCAGGCTCGTCTTACCCGATCCGGAGGCGCCGATAACGGCCAGCAGCTCCCCGGCGGCGGCGGACAGGGTCACGTCGCGCAGCACCACGCGCCCGCCGCGGGAGACGGCCAGCTGCCGGACCTCGAGGGTCGTCACCCGTCGCGCCTCCAGCGCCGCTCGAGGCGGCGCGCCACGCGGGCGAGCGGGAGCGACAGCGCCAGATATGCCGCAGCGCACAGCGCGCCCGGCAAGAGCCAGCTGCCGCTGTTGGCGGCGAAAATTGACGTTTGCTTCGTCAGCTCGACGACGGTAATCACCGAGACGAGCGAGCTGTCCTTCAGCAGCGCGACGAAATCGTTGGTCATCGGCGCCAGCGCCAGGCGGAACGCCTGCGGGCCGCGCACGAGCGCCAGCGTCTGGACCGTGCTGAAACCGAGCGTGCGGGCCGCGTCGAGCTGGCCCAGCGGCACCGCCTCGAGCGCGCCGCGATAGATCTCGCTCTCGTACGCGGCGTAGTTCAGGCCCAGGCCGATGAGCGCTGCCAGCATCGCCGGCAGCTGGACGAGTGACGCGAGCCCGAAATAGAGCACGAACAGCTGCAGGAGCAGCGGCGTGCCGCGCATCACCTCGACGTACGCTGTCAGCGCCGCCCGGACCGGCCGCGTTCCGTACACCCGCCCGCTCGCGATCAAGGCGCCGAGCCCGACGGCCAGGCCCATCGCCGCACAGGACAGCACGAGCGTGATGAGCGCCGCCTGCAGCAGCGACGGCAGGTAGCGGCGCGTCGCCTCCCATGCGCCAGGCGATGGCGCGGCCGTGGAGCCCGGCACGGGCTCCGCACCGCCGCCCGCCAGCGCGCGTGCGTACAGCCGCGGCTGATCCTCGTTCCACATGTTCCAGCGCCGGAAGATCGCCTCGAGACGGCCGTCGAGCATCGCCGCCCGCAGGACGTCGTTGACGCGATCGCGCAGCATCGTGCTCATGGGCGCGAGCACACCCACGTAGTGCCCGACGCCGACCTCCGCCGGTTGACTAACCAGACCCGGGTTGCGCCGGATGCCGCGCGCCGCGAGGACCTCGTCGAGCACGACGGCGTCGACACGGCCGAGCGCCAGGTCGCTGTAGGGGTGGATGTCGTCCTCGTAGGTCACGGGGACGACGCCGTCGTCGCGCTCGGCGGCCACCAGCAGGTCGTACGCGAGCGTCGCGCCGAGGGTCGCCACGCGGCGGCCGCGCAGATCGGCGAGCGTGCGGAACCGATCCCGATCGGCGCCGCGCACGGTGAGGCGCTCGCGGAACTCGTAGTACGGGATGGTCACGGCGAGCCGGGAACGGCGGGCCGGGCTGTCTTCGACGCCGCTCAGCCCGATGTCGAAGTCACCGCGGGCAGCGGAGGCGTCGAGGCTCGTGAAGGCCACCTGCACAAACCGCGGCGCCCGGCCGAGCTCGCGTGCGATGAGTCCGGCAACCTCGACGTCGAATCCGGCGAGCCGCGCCGGATCGGCCGGATCGGCTTCGACAAACGGCGCCCCGCCTTCGGCATCGCCGCCCCAGCGCAGCTCGGACGCCGTCTGGGCGAAGGCCGCGTGTGCATCCCAGATCGCGGCGGCCACGACGAGGGGCCACACGGCGCGCGACAGCAGCTTCACGTCAACGTCCGCGGTGATAATACGTGAACCTTCCGCCTGGCCGAGGCGCGCTCAGGGTCCGGACCGACGCGCCCACCATGAAACCTTCCCGGGCGGGTCCTCGTATCTGGGTGTAGAACGAATGGAGGCGCCTATGACATGCCGTCGTTGTTCCCGCGACATCGACGCCGACTCGGCGTTCTGCCGGCACTGTGGCGCGCCAGCGGAGGAGCCGGCACCACGGCGTCTGATGCGGCTGCCGTCGCAGGGCAAGCTGGGCGGCGTCTGCGCCGGCATCGCGGCGCATCTCAACGCCGATCCAACCGTCGTCCGGCTCGTGTGGGCGATCCTGTCGATCGTGCCCGGGATCATCATCGGCGGCCTGCTTGCCTACGCGGTCGCCTGGGTGCTGCTGCCGGTCGATCGTGTCGACGCGCCGGCAACCACCCCTGTCCGGCGTCTCCGGCGATCGACAGGCGACCGGAAGCTGGCCGGCGTCTGTGGCGGGGTGGCCGAGTACTTCGGCGTCGACTCCACCCTTGTCCGCATCGTCGCCGTCGCCCTTGCGATCTACCCGGGCGCCGTCATCTGCGGCGTGCTGGTCTACGTGATTGCCTGGTTCGTGATACCCATTGCACCGGCGGCGGGCTTTGCGCCTTCGCCGTCGACGCCGTGAAAGCCGATCAGTTCGTCGGCCGTGGCACGGTATACGACGGCGCCTGCAGACGTGGACGCTCGCCCCACATCCCGCGACGATAGGTCTGCGCCTCCCCTTCGGCCCGCCGCAGCTCGTCCCAGCGGCGGAGACGCGTCCGCGCCGACACGCGCGCCAG
>JACQZV010000111.1 GCA_016213695.1 Acidobacteriota bacterium
GAGGTTGCCGCGGATCTGCTGCTCGCCGCCCTCGACAAGCCGCCGCGCAAGCCGCGGGGACGGCCGAGGACGAAGGTGTAGGGTCGTTCGGGTCGTTCGGGTCGTTCAGCGAGTCCTTCCCGTCTCAGGGTGCGCCGCTCGACGATACCGCTGTTCGGCGTTTCGTTTCGCCTGCGGTGACCGAAGGTAACGCTGGAACTTGGCGACCGATTGCAGGGCGCGGTTCGCCAGACTGTCGAGCCGGCCAAAGTCCCTGTCGCTCCAATAGCCCACGTCGACGCCCTTCTTCAGGAGAGCTTTCGTTTCCTGGAGCGAGGCCCGGGCAATGCCAAGAAAGTATGCAAACTCATTCGGGTTGAATCGGCCGAAGCCCTCCGCAACGTTGCGTCCGGCCGACTCGCTCGCGTCGCGGATTTGATCCGTGAATCGCCTGTCGCGGCCTGGGGGCAGGCAGTCGGTGGCCTTCCAGATTTCCAGATGCAGTTCGTGCGCCCGCTGCCACGCCAGCAGATCCTCAAACCGGGCCGCTCCAGGCATGCCACCGGCACATGCACGGGAAGTACCGTCGAGAATCGGGCTGAAATCGCGCCTTGCCCAGGTCAACATGGCAAGACTTGCCACACTGGCGAAGAACCAACGCGGCAAAAATGAACGATCCGAACGATCCGAACGATCCGAACGATCCGAACGATCCGAACGACTCCGATCAGTCCTTGATACAGATGACGAGCGACCAGACCGGCGGAAGGCTGACCTTTTCAATCGACACCGGCCGCAGCTCCGCCTGGGCGAGGAACCCGGGCAGGTCGAGATCGGACTTGAACCCGATGTGGACCGTCAGCGGCGACAGCGCGCGATCGACTCGCGAGAGCACCGGATTGACGCTGCGGAAGTGATTGAGGATGGCGATCTTCCCGCCCGGTTTGCAAACCCGGCGCATCTCGCCCACGACCTTCACGGGGTCGGGGACGCAGTTGACCACGTACGGCGCGTAGACGACGTCGAACGAGTCGTCAGGAAACTTGAGTGCCGCGGCATCCATCTGCATCAGGCGGATGTGCGACAGCCCCTTGCGGCGCATCCGCGCCCGCGCCTTGTCCAGCATCCCGGCCGAGAAGTCGATCCCGGTCACGCGACAGTGGCGCGGGTAGAGGGAGGCGTTGATGCCGGTGCCGACGCCGACCTCCAGCACGCGGTCGCCCGGGGCGATGCCGATCCGCTCGAGCGCCACAATTCGGCCCGGGTGCAGCAGCGGCCCGAACAGCACGTCGTAGACCGAGGCGAGCTTGTCGTAGACGCCCGCGACGAAGTCGTTCTCGATGGCGATGACCGACAGCGCCTGACTGCGAAGGTCGGGGCGAAACTTGTCGTCTTCACGCTCGAACAGCGGCATGCGTTCGTGTCTCCCGCCGTAACCTGTTGAAACAGCTGAATTTCCGGACTCTCAGACCCCGACGATCACTGAACCGCCCCGGCACTATACAACAATTCGGCTGGCCCGGCGTGCAAATCACGCCGCCGCGTGCACGCCCGCAAGCACGTCGAGCGCCGCCTCGATTCGCCCTGAGGGGACGGCGACGTGCACGCCCTGCACGAGGCCTTTGAGCGCGCATCCGACCTCGCGCGCGATCGCCACGCCCTCGGCGGCCGCCGCCCCTGGCGATTCCACGCGCCGCATCCGTTCGAGCGCGCTGTCGGGCACGCGGACGCCCGGCACCTCGTTGGCCATGAATTCGGCGTTCAACACGCTCTCGAACGGCCACAGCCCGAGGATGATCGGCAGCCGCGCCGATTCGACGCGCCGGTAAAACCGCTCGAAGGTGCCGGCGTCGAATACCGGCTTGGTCACCGCGAACTCCGCGCCCGCCTCGACCTTGTATGCGAACCGGCGCACTTCGCTGTCGAGATCCTCGGCGCCCGGGTTGACCTGGACGCCCACATGGAACGCGGTGGGACTGCCGATCGCCTGTCCGCCGATGTCGAGTCCGTGGTTCAGGCGGGCGACGACGTGGGTGAGGCCGATCGAATCGACGTCGAAGACCGCGGTCGCGTCCGGATAATCGCCCACGGTCCGCGCATCGCCGGTGACGATGAGCACGTTGCGCACGCCCATCGCGTGCGCGCCCAGCAGATCCGACTGCATGCCGAGCAGATTGCGGTCGCGGCAGGAATACTGCAGGACCGTCTCGATGCCTGCCTTCTGTTCGATCAGCACGGCGAGCGAGAGCGCGCTCATGCGCGCGCCGCGCTGCCCGTCGGAAATCCGGATCACGTCGACGCCGCGCTCTTTGAGCGCGCGGGCCTGCTCCACGATCGCGTCGCCGACGAACCCCTTGGGCGGCACCAGCTGCACCGCGGTGACGAAACGCCCGTCGGCCAGCGCCCGGGCCAGCTGCGACCGCCCGGCCAGCGGGACGACAGCGACGGGCCGGTCGCCGGGCGGAGTCGCCGGCACGACGGCGTGGCCGGCCGCCGCGTGCCGCGCGGCCGCGCGCGCCACTTCGGGTGCTGATTTCTTGACCGCAATCGCGATCTGGCGGATGTGCTCCGGCGTCGTGCCGCAGCAGCCCCCGACCAGCCGCACCCCCGCGTTGATGAATCGCCGCGCGTAGGACGCCACGTACTCCGGCGAGGCGAGGTAGAGATTGCGCCCTTCGATGTCTCTGGGTCGTCCCGCGTTCGGCTGGGCCGACAGCCGCGCACGCGTGACGGCCGCCATCCGTTCGATCGTCTCGAGCATCGGCGCCGGACCGATGCTGCAGTTGACGCCGATGACGTCGGCCACCCGCTCGAGCGCCGGCGCGAACTGCTCCGGCGGCGTACCGTCGAGGCTCTGGCCGTCCTCCTCAATGGTCATCTGCGCGACGACCGGGAGGTCGCAGACCCGCCGGATGGCGGCAATGGCGGCGCGCAGTTCGTTGAGGTCGCGGAAGGTCTCGAGGATGAAGAGGTCGACGCCCCCGGCCACGAGCGCCTCGGCCTGCTCGCGGAAGAAGGCCTCGGCCTCGTCGGTGCCCGTCTTGCCCCACGGCTCGATGCGGATGCCGAGGGGCCCCATCGCGCCCGCGACGTACGCCTGGCCGCCCGCCACCGTTCTCGCCAGCCGCGCGCCTTCGACGTTGATCTCGCGCAGGCGGTCCGCCAGACCGAAGCCGCGCAGCTTGATGCGATTGGCGCCGAACGTGTTCGTCTCGAGCACGTCGGCGCCGGCGCGCACGTACTCCTGGTGCACCTCGGCGACGCGGTCCGGCTCGGTCAGGTTGAGCGCGTCGAAGCACCGGTTGATGAAGACGCCCCTGGCATAGAGCATCGTCCCCATCGCCCCGTCGCAGACGAGCACACGTTCGTCGATCGCTTCCAGAAAGGGCTTCATGGACACGGGCAACCGGGGATCAGCGCGCGGGGCCGGCCGGCGCCGATACCAGCAGGTCCCGCTTGTCCCAGATGAAGTCGTCCTTGCTGTAGACGGCGAGTTCGTAGTCCTTGCCCATGAAGATCGCCGACACCGGGCACGCTTCCTCGCAGTAGCCGCAGAAGATGCAGCGCATCTTGTGGATCTGATACACGCTCGCGTACCGCGGTCCGGCCGCCACCGTTCCGTCGTTCTCGGCGGCCTCCAGATAGATGGCGTCGGCCGGGCAGGCCACCGCGCAGAGCCCGCAGGCCACGCATTTTTCGAGGCCGTTCTCGTCGCGCATCAGCACCTGCTTGCCGCGGTACCTCGGGAACACCGGGACTTTTTCGTCCGGATAATTCACCGCGACCTTCTTCTTGAACATGTGCCGGAACGTCGTGGCGAGCCCGACGAGCAGCGGTCGAATCATACGGGGATCATCTTACAATGGCTGCGTGCTCGAAGGGCCGCTGTTCCTCTCGGCCGACCAGTCGCTGCTGACCACACTCATCGTGAAGCTGGCCGTCATGGCCGTGCTGGCGACGATGCTCGCGCGGTTCCGGCGGTTCCGGCACATCCTGATCTTCGAGCGCCGGGTCTGGACCGATCGGCTGGTCTTTGCGGTGGCGTTCGGCGTGCCGCTCATGGCCGGCGTGGCGGCCCGGCTGCTCCTCAACTACCAGGCGACCGATCTCACGCTCGAGGGCGCCTTTCTGGCCGGTCTGATCGCCGGGCCGTACGCGGGCGCCACGGTCGGGGCGCTCGTCGGTCTGCCGCCGCTGGTCGCCGGCGAAGTGATCGCGCTGCCGTTTGCGATCGGCTGCGGGTTCGCGGGCGGCGGCCTGCGCGAAGTCTGCCCGAAAGAGGCGATCTGGCGGTTCACGCCCTTCGTGTTCGTCGACCTGCGGAAGCACGTCTGGCAGATCGTGCGCCGGCTCGAGCCGAACTGGCAGCTGGTGCTCCTCGCCGCGCCGATCGCCCTCGAGCTGCTGCGCCAGGCGTTCGGCTTCCGCTTCGGCGTCCACCGGCTCTTCTATCTCAACTCGACCTCGCCGTGGATGACGGCGCTCGTCGTGCTGGCCACGGTGCTCGCGGTCGCGACCCCGATCAAGATCTGGAACAGCGCCCGCATCGAGCATCGCCTCCAGGAGCAGGAGACGCTGCTGCTCGCCGCCAAGATCGAGGCGCTCAAGAGCCAGATCAACCCGCATTTCCTGTTTAATACGCTGGCGTCGATTTCCTCGCTCATCCGTTCGGAGCCGGACACGGCGCGCATGCTGATCATCAAGCTGTCCGGCCTGCTGCGACGCCTGATCCGCAGCCACCAGCACTTCGTGACACTGCGCGAGGAGCTCGAGGCGATCGACGAGTACCTGGACATCGAGGTCGTACGGTTCGGATCGAAGCTCGGCGTGCGCAAGGAGATCAGCCCCGACACGACGGAGCTGATCGTGCCGAGCATGATCCTGCAGCCGCTGGTCGAAAACTCCATCAAACACGGACTGGCGCGCAAGATCGGGCCGGGCTCGATTGTGATCCGCAGCTGGCGCGACCGGGACCACGGGCGCGCGATTCTCGAGGTCGAGGACGACGGGATGGGGTTTCTGATCGACCGGCTCGACGCGCCGATGTCGAGCGGCATCGGACTGGCCAACGTCCGCGAGCGGCTGCAGGTGATCTACGGCGCCACGTCGCAGCTCACGCTCACCAGCGAGCCGGGCCGCGGCACGCGCGTCCGGATCGAGATCCCGGAGCTGGCGGCCATCGAAGCCATTACCGCATGAGCGTGCCCCTCCGCGTGATGGTGGTCGACGACGAGCAACTGGCGCGCGACGAGCTGTGCTACCAGCTCGAGCAGCTCGGCGACGTCGACGTCGTGGCCCAGGCGGGCAACGGCCTCGAAGCGCTGGCGGCCGCCGTCCGGTGCGAGCCCGACCTCATCTTCCTCGACATTCAGATGCCCGGCCTGAGCGGATTCGAGGTCGCGCGGCGCCTCCTCGAGGACGACCAGCCTCCGGCGCTCGTCTTCGTCACCGCCTTCGACCAGCACGCCGTGGAAGCGTTTGAGGTGAATGCGGTCGATTACCTCCTCAAACCGGTCGAGGCCGGCCGGCTCGAGCAGGCACTCTCGCGCGCCCGCCGCCGGCTGAGCGTGGACCGGCCCGAGCCGGTCACCGACCAGCTGGAGCGGCTCGTCAGGATGATGGCCGACCGCCAGGCCCGGCGCGAGCAGGTCGCCG
This sequence comes from Acidobacteriota bacterium, assembly GCA_016213695.1. Taxonomy (GTDB): domain Bacteria; phylum Acidobacteriota; class Vicinamibacteria; order Vicinamibacterales; family UBA2999; genus DATCJA01. The sequence continues at coordinate 5,635 of JACQZV010000111.1, forward strand.
TCAAGGTGGGCGAGCGCTTTCTGCTGGTACAGGCCGAGGAGATCATCTATGCCTCGCTGGCCGACGAGTCGATTACCATAGTGACTGGCCAGGTGGCGGGGACGTCCAATTACCGGACCATGGACGAGTTGCAGGCGCGCCTCGACCCGGAGGTCTTCTGGCGGGTCCACCGCTCGCACCTGGTGAATATCAATAAGATCAAGGAGATAGTCCCTTGGTTCAGCAGGAATTACATCCTCCGGATGAAGGACGCGAAGGGCACGGAGATTCCGGTCAGCCGGGCGCAGACCAAACGGCTCCGGGAGTACCTGAAGCTCTGACGCCGCACGCCGCGCCCGATGCGGCGCCGGCCGCGTTCGACGCGGCGCCGGCGCCCGACATGCGGCTGGCCATCGACGACCGCTCGGCCGCCATCATGCACCGTCTCGCCATCTGGCGGGACGAAGCGGTCGCCTGGGTCAAGACGCTGGCGTCGGCCGCGGTGTACGCCACGCTCATCGTCACGTTCGGCTTCCAGGTCGCCCGCGTCGAAGGCCAGAGCATGGCGCCCACGCTGGCCGACCAGGATCGGCTGATCGTCAACAAGATGGCGTACCGGTGGGGCGTCCCGCGGCGCGGCGACATCGTCATGCTCTACTACCCGCTGAACCCCGATAAGTCGTTCGTCAAACGCGTGATCGCCGAGGAAGGCGACCAGGTGCGCATCGTGGACGGCCGCGTGTTCGTCAACGACGTGCCGCTGCAGGACGACTTCGTCGCGCCCGAGTACCGGAGCCACGACGACTTCGGACCGTCGGTCGTGCCGGAGGGCTATTACTTCGTGATGGGCGACCACCGGAACAACAGCTCCGACAGCCGGCACTGGGGCTTCGTGCCGAAGAAGTACATCATCGGAAAGGTGCAGCTGCGCTGGTGGCCGATTCCGACGGCGCACATCTTCTGACGCGCGGCGACCGCTACTCGGAAGTCGTTCGCGTCCTCTATCAGGTTCTCGTCCTCAACCTCGCCGTGGCCCTGGTCAAGATCGGGCTGGGCTACTCGACCGGCGCCGTCTCGATCGTCTCCGACGGCTTTCACTCACTGACCGACTCGGCGTCGAACGTCGTGGCGCTCGTCGGCGTCTCGATCGCGCGCCGGCCGCCCGACGAGAATCACCCGTACGGCCACCGCAAGTACGAGACGATGGCGTCGCTCGGCATCCTCATCTTCCTCGTGATCGTGCTGGTGCAGGTGCTGGCGGCCGCCTACGACCGGCTGGTGCACGGCGGCGCGCCGCGCGTCTTTCCCGAGGGCATCGGCGTCATGGCGGTGACGCTCGTCGTCAATCTCTTCGTGGTCTCGTACGAGATGCGGGCGGCGCGGCGGCTGCACAGCGAGGTGCTGCGCGCCGACGCGAAGCACACCCGCAGCGACGTGCTGACCTCCGGGGCCGTGCTCGGCGCGCTCGTCGGTGTCTGGTGGGGCTATCCGCTGCTCGACCCCCTCGCCGCCATTCTCGTGGCGGTGTTCATCGGGCACGCGGGATGGGATATCGCACAGGAAGCGTCGCGCATTCTCGCCGACGAGATCGTCATGGCTGAGGACGAGGTCCGCGCCGTGGTCAGGTCGGTGCCGGACGTGCTCGGGTGCCACCAGATCCGGACGCGCGGCTCGGCCGATCACGTGTTCATGGACCTGCACGTCTGGCTCGACGGCGCCACCACGCTCGACTCAGCGCACCGCACGTCGCATATCGTCAAGGATCGCCTGATGACCAGATTTCCGTCGCTCGTCGACGTCGTCATCCATATCGAGCCGCCGCCGCCCGGGTGAGACCCGGCGGCCAGGCGGGCGCTACCCGGGCCGCCGGCGGTAATGCCCCGACCGCCCGCCGCGCTTTTCCACGAGGCAGATGTCTCCCATCACCATCGACTTGTCGACCGCTTTCACCATGTCGTAGATCGTGAGCGCGGCCACGGCCACGGCCACGAGCGCCTCCATCTCGACGCCGGTCTGTGCGCTGGTGCGCACGCGCGCCTCGACGCGGTAGCCACTGCGGGTCGGCGTGAGCTCGACGCCGACGTGGGTGAGCGGCAGCGGATGGCAGAGCGGGATGATGGCCGAGGTCTGCTTGGCCGCCATGATGCCCGCCAGCCGCGCGGCCTGCAGCGGATCGCCCTTGGCAACCGCGCCGTCGCGAATCAGCGCGCGCGGACCGGCTCATCGCGATCTCGCCCCGTGCCACCGCCTCGCGGTCGGTCACCGGCTTGTCGCCGACGTCGACCATCTTCACGCGGCCGCGCCGATCGACGTGGGACAGGCGCGCCGGGGCAGCCGGACGGCGGGCCGACCGTGCGAGGCGCTTAGGCACCGGTCTCTCCCTGCGCCAGATAGAAGGACAGGCTTTCGAGCGACACGGTCAGGTCGACGCTCTTGAGCTTCACCTCGGCCGGCACCTTGAGCGCGCCGGGCGAGAAGTTGAGAATCGCCTTGATCCCGGCGGCGATGACCTGGTCGACCACCGGCTGCGCGTGCGGCGCGGGCACGGCGATGACCGCGATGTCGAAGCGGTCGCGCCGCGCGAGCGGCTTGAGCTCGCGGATGTCGTGAATCGGCACGCCGCCCCGCGACCCGTGGCCGATCTTCTCGTTCGCGATGTCAAAGAGCGCGGCGATCTCGAAGCCCTCCTGGCGAAAGCCGGGATAATCGGCAAGCGCCAGTCCCAGGTTGCCGGCGCCCATGATCACGACACGCAGCCGGCGGTCGAGACCCAGGATCTGCCTGAGGTGCCGCCGCAGATCCTTGACGTAGTAGCCGACGCCGCGAACACCGAACTCGCCGAAGTACGCCAGGTCCTTGCGAATCTGCGCGGCGTTCAGGCGGAACTGTTCGGCCAGCGCCTGCGAAGAGATCGTCTGCACGCCCGCGGCATCGAGCTCGTTGAGGCAGCGCAGGTAGACCGAGAGCCGGTTCGTGGTGAGCTCGGACACTTGATCGGTCGCCTGCCTGCGCTTGTTCGGCTGATTCACAAGGTTCAATGCTACCATCTCGCGCCATGTCCGAATTCGCGCCGTACGTGCCGCCCTCGCAGTCGCCCGCTGAATTCACCGCCAAGACGATCGTCGTGGGCGCCCTGTTCGGTCTGCTGTTCGGCGCCTCCACCGTGTACCTCGGCCTTCGGGCGGGGCTGACCGTCAGCGCGTCGATTCCGATTGCGGTCCTGGCGATCTCCATTCTCAAGAAATTCGGCGGTTCGACAATCCTCGAAAACAACATGGTCCAGACGATTGGCTCGGCAGGTGAATCGGTCGCCGCCGGCGTCGTCTTTACCGTGCCCGCGCTCATCTTCCTGACGCCGTTCGGACCGGGCTATTTCAACTACTTCCAGATCACACTGCTCGCCTTCGCGGGCGGCATTCTGGGCGTGCTCATGATGGTGCCGCTGCGCCGGGCGCTGATCGTGAAGGAGCACGGTGTCCTGCCGTACCCGGAGGGCACCGCGTGCGCGGACGTGCTGGTGGCCGGCGAGCGCGGAGGCGAGATGGCCCGCACCGTGTTTCTCGGACTCGGTATCGGAGCGCTGTGGAAGGCGCTGTCGTGGATCGTCCAGCTGTTCCGCACGGCGGTGGGCTACTCGATTGCGCGCACGGGCTTCTTCCCGAATGCGACGCTGAGCGTGGACATCTCGCCCGAGTACATGGGCGTCGGCTATGTCATCGGACCGCGTATTGCGGGGGTCATGTTCGCCGGAGGCGTCCTGTCGTGGCTCGTGCTGCTGCCGCTGCTGTCGATCATGGGCGCCTACCTGACCGTCCCCTTTCCGCCCGTGCCGGCGAGCGGCCTGCGTATCGATCAGATGTCGCCCTCGCAGATCTGGAGCGCGTACATCCGCTATACCGGCGCCGGCGCCGTGCTGGCGGCC
>JACQZV010000014.1 GCA_016213695.1 Acidobacteriota bacterium
CTACCGGCGGGGGTGGCGAAAAGACGACGTCACGATTGGCGCCGTGGTGACCGTGAGCGGGTGGCTCGCCCGCAACGGGACGCCGATGGCCAACACCGACACCATCATGCTGCCGGACGGCCGCCGTTTGTTCGCCGGCGCCGCCGCGGCCGAAAGCCCCGCGCGCCGACCGGTCCGCATTCGGCTATAGTGGTCGCGACACACCACCTTTACCTGCCTTTACCTGCGAGGAGAGCGATGCACAAGATACTTGGAATATCCGCGGCAATCGTCCTGTCGGCCGTACTGATGACGCCCACGCTGCAGGGGCAGCAGCAGGCGCCCGCCCAGCCCATGAGTTTCTTCATCACGAGCGTCGGCATGGGGAACGGGGCGAATCTCGGCGGCCTGGCCGGCGCCGACAAGCACTGTCAGACGCTGGCGGCGGCGGCCGGCGCGGGCAACCGCACCTGGCGCGCCTACATGAGCCAGACCCAGAACGGCGACGTACCGGCCGTGAACGCGCGCGCCCGGATCGGCAACGGTCCCTGGTACAACGCCAAGGGCCAGCTCGTGGCGGCCAACGTGGCCGACCTGCACGGCGACCAGCAGCGCGACCGCAACAACATCCGCAAGCCCACCGCGCTCAACGAAAAGGGCGGAGTCGTCAACGGCGTCGGCGACATGCCGAACCAGCACGACATGCTGACGGGGTCCGATTCCACCGGACGCGCGCTGATCGGCCGGCCGGACGTGACCACCTGCAACAACTGGACGGCCAACGGTCCGGGCAACGCGATGCTCGGCCACCACGATCGCCTCGGGGGCCCGAACGCGTCGTGGAACGCGGTGCATATGAGCAACGGCTGCAGCCAGGAGAATCTGGTCAGCACCGGCGGCGCCGGGCTGTTCTACTGCTTCGCGGCGAACTGATCAAGTCACAAGTCACAAGTCACAAGGCACAAGGCACAAGGCACAAGTCGCCAGTTTGTGACTTGAGCCTTGTGACTTGTGCCTTGTTCACCGGCCTTTCCATTCCGGCGGCCGTTTGGCGAGAAACGCGGCCACGCCTTCCCTGAAATCCTCGCTGCCGTAGCAGCGTTCCACCAGATCGCGGGCCTCGTCGGAGGCGATGCGCCGGCGGGCCATCAGCCGCCGCGTCATCTCCTTGGTGGCGCGGACGGTCAGCGGCGCGTTCGACGCAATCTCCAGCGCCAGCTCGCGGACCACGCGGTCGATCGCGTCGGACGGCACCACCCGGTTGAGCAGGCCGATGGCGTGTGCTTCCTGCGCCGGCACGAGGCGGCCCGTAAAGAGCATCTCCTTGGCATGGCCGGGGCCCACGAGCTCGACCAGACGGCTGAAGGCGGCGCCCGTGACGCAGTTGCCGAGCGTCCGCGCGATCGGGATGCCGAACCTCGAGTCGGGCGTCGCCACGCGCAGGTCGCAGGCGGCCGCTATGGCGCAGCCGCCGCCGACGGCAAAGCCCTGCACCTGCGCGATGGTCGGCTTCACCACCCGTTCGAGCCGGTCCAGCACGTCGCTGATGTGCCGCTCGTACTTCACGCCGTCGGCGGGCGACTGAAACTGCTGGAACTGCGAGATGTCGGTGCCGGCGACAAACGCCTTCCCGCCCGCGCCGCGCAGGATGAGCACGTGCACGGCCTCGTCCGCGTCCACCCGATCGCAGGCGTCCACGAGCGCGCCGTACATGTCCCACGTCATCGCATTACGCGCGCCGGGGCGATTGAAGGTGAGGAAGGCGAGAGGGGGCTCGATCCCGAAAATCGTGTCAGGAGCAGTCACGCGTAAGTCTTATCATGGGTCATGGAGTCGATCACAGCCGGCGCGCTCGCCGGCGTCCGCGTCGTCGACGTGACACAGGTGATGGCCGGCCCGTTCTGCACGATGCTGCTGGCCGACCTCGGCGCCGATGTCGTCAAGATCGAGCCGCCGGCCGGCGACATGACCAGGCGGATGCCGGGCGGGGTCGGCACGGATACGCCCGCCTTTAACGCCGTCAACCGCGGCAAGCGCAGCGTCGTCCTCGACCTGAAGACCGGGGCCGGGCGGGACGCGGCGCTGCGGCTCGTGGACTCGGCCGACGTGTTCGCCGAGAACAGCCGGCCCGGCGTCATGGCCGATCTCGGCCTCGACTACCCGACGCTGGCCGCGCGGAATCGGGGGCTCGTCTACGCGTCGATTTCCGGGTACGGCCAGACGGGGCCCGACCGGGGCAAAGGCGGGCTCGACCTGATCGCGCAGGGCGTCTCGGGCATCATGTCGGTGACGGGGGAGGCCGATGGACCGCCGGTGAAGTCGGGCGTGCCGCTGACCGATCTGGGCGCGGCGCTCTTTGCCGTGACGGCCGTGCTCGCGGCGCTCGTGCATCGCAACCGGACCGGCGCCGGACAGCACGTGGAGACATCGCTCGTCGAGGCGGGCGTCGCGCTGTCGGTGTGGGAGGCCACGGAGTACTTCGCGGGCGGCCTGCCCGGCCCGCTCGGATCCGCGCACCGCATGGTGGCGCCGTATCAGGCCGTCCAGTGCGCGGACGGCTACGTCACCATCGGCGCCTCAACCGATCGGTTGTTCGAGCGGCTCTGCGACGCGCTCTCTCACCCGGAGTGGGCGCGGATGCCGGAGTTTGCCGACAACCCGAGCCGCGTCCGTAACCGGGCGGCGCTCGCCGGACGAATCGAATCGGTGATGCGCACGCAGGGGAAGCGCCACTGGCTCGACGCGTTCGAGTCCCGCGACATCCCGTGCGGACCCATCAACAGCTACGCGGAGGTGTTCGCCGACCCGCAGATTGTCGCCCGGGAGATGGTCGTGGACGTGACTCATCCCACGCTTGGAGACCTGCGGGCAATCGGATCGCCGATGAAGCTGAGCGCCACGCCGGCCACCGTCCGGCGCCGGGCGCCGCGGCTCGGGGAGCACACCGAAGACGTGCTGCGCGAGGCGGGGCTGTCCGCCGCGGCGATCGCCGACCTGGTCAGCGCGGCAGCGCACCGCGCCGCTCGGCCGACGCAATCACCTGCTCGGCGGTAATCGTTCCGAGCAGCTCCAGGCCGCCACCAGGCAGGAACACCGCCATCGCGCCCTCGGGCAGCAGCCGATCGTCGAACGCCCGGCCGGCGGCCTGCTCGAGTGCGGCGCGCTCGCCGTCCAGGTCTCGGTTCATGCCGGGGCCGGCCGGCGTGCCGATGAGGCGCCTGGTGTCCTCCCGCGCCACGAGATCCCTGGTCACCCGCACCAGGTCGGCGCCGAAGGCGATGTCGGCGGTCTCGCGCGCGCCGGGGACCGGGCTCGCGAGGATCTCGTTCAGCGGCACGCGCAGGGCGCGCAGCGCGCGCCCGAGCCTGTCGGCGACGCGGGCGGCGTCGGACGTCTTGCTCCGCAGGTACATCGTCTTTCCGCCGTCCTGGATCGCCGCCACGAGGAGCTCGCCGGGCGACTGCGCGCGGGCCGCGACCGCCGGGAGGCACGTCGCGCCAAGCGCGAAGAGGAACGTTCGCCGTGCGGGCATCGCGGCAGATCTTATAGTGGGACGCTATAATCATTTCATCGTGACCTGTGATGATCGGGCTCGCGACGCGCCTGGCCTCGTGCCCGTGCCGGTGGGCGCGCGGTGACGCGGGCCGCTCCGCTCGTTCTGGCCGCGGCGATTCTGGCGCTCTGTGCGGGCGCGCGCGCCCAGGACGCGGTCGCCCCGACCGGCCTCCCGCCGGCGGGCATCACCCCGACGAGTCACGCCCCGCTGCCGGCGTCGCTGTCGCGCTACTGGATCGTCCCCGACTCCGCGTTGTCGCCGGTGCCGGGCCGGCGGGCGGGCGATAGCGCGGCCGCGCGGTTCGCGCGCGGCGCGAAGCTTGTCGATGCCGGCGATTTCGCCCCCGGCCTCGATCTCGTCAGAGGCGCCGACCTGGCGTTCACCCCGCTCGCCGACTACAGCCGCTACTACGTGGCGCGCGCGCTGGTCGGGCTGCACCGCTTTGACGAGGCGCGGGCCGTCCTGAAATCGATCGACGACGAGGTCGAAGGCTATCTGGCCGAGGCGGTGCCGCTGCTGATGGCGGAGGCGGCCCAGGGGGGCGGCGACGTGGAGGACGCGGCGGCGATTCTCGAGACGCTGAGCGCGGCAAAGACGCTGGCCTCGCCCGAGGAGGTGCAGCTGCGGCTGGCGCGGGCACTCGAGGCGGCCGGCAGTCGCGAGCGGGCGCTCGCGGCGTACAACCGCGTGTACTACGAATTTCCGCTCAGCACGCAGGCGGCCGACGCGCAGGACGGCATCGAGCGGCTGCAGACGCCCGCGCGTGTTCCGCCGGACCGGTTCCGGCTGGAACTGGCGCGTGCGGAACGGCTGTTCTCGGGGAAGCGCTGGGCGCAGGCTCGCGCGGCGTTCGTGTCGCTGTCGCGGCAGGCCGACAGCGAGAGCGACAGGGCGCTCGTGGCGCTGCGGACGGCCGAGTGCGACTACTATCTCGGCCGGTACCGCGCCAGCCGGGAGGCGCTGCGCCCGTATCTGCGCGCCGCGTCGCTCGACGCGGAGGCCGGCTTCTTTCATCTGGCGGCCACGCGCGCGCTCGGCGATGTCGACACTTACCTCACGCTGGCGCGCGGGCTCGTCGCCGACCATGCCGACAGCAGGTGGGCCGAAGAGACACTCAATCACCTCGCCTCGTATTACATCAACCAGGACGATGACGAGGCGGCCGACCGGGTGTTCCGCGAGCTGGCGCGCCGCTTCCCGAAGGGCCGCTACACCGATCGGGCGGCGTGGAAGATCGGCTGGTGGGCGTA
>JACQZV010000113.1 GCA_016213695.1 Acidobacteriota bacterium
ATCGGCGCGGCCGGCCCCTGCGTCGCGGGCGGCGGCGGCGGCGGTGGCTGGCCCGGGGCCGCCGGCGCGGCGCCAGGCGGCGGCTCGACGGCGAGCGGCAGATCGATGATGCCCGTGCCGGCCGAACCGCGTCCCACGCGGAACGGACGCAGGTCGTCTTCGGACAGATCGAGCACGCGCACGATGTGCGGCGTCAGCGTCAGCACGATGTCGGTTTCCTGCGTCTCGCGGCGGTTGTGCGAGAAGAGCTTGCCCACGACCGGCAGGTCGCTCAGGCCGGGGATCCCGTCGGCCACACGCCGCTCGTCGTCGCGGATCAGGCCGGCCAGCAGGTTCGTCTCGCCGTCGCGCAGCCGGATCACCGTGCTGATCTCGCGATTGCCGAACGTCGGCAGCCCTCCGAACCCCGTCCCCGAGATGCTGCTGACGAGAATCTTCAGCGCGAGCGTCACCTCGTCGTCGTGGTGCGTGCGCGGCGAGATGTCGATGTTCACGCCGATGTTCTCGTAGTTGAACGACGTGATCGGCTGCTGCGCCACGCCGCCGGTCGCGATCGGCGCGAAGGTGGTGACGGGCACCGGCACGCGTTCGCCGAAGCGCGCCGACGCCGTCATGCCCTCGGAGGTGCGCAGCTGCGGGTTGGCCAGGGTCCGCGTGTTGCTGTCGGTCTTCAGCAGCCGGTAGAACAGCGCGGGCACGTTGGCCAGAAACACCCCCGACTGGGTCAGGTTGCGCAGGTTGCGCACGGTGAGGTCGTCGCGGTTGGCGTCCGCGGCCCCGTTGATCCCGGGAGACCCCGGCGACGCAATCTGCAGCCCGTACTCGCGCAGCCGCGTGCGGTCGATCTCGAGCAGCTCGACGTCGATGACCACCTCCGGCCGGGCCTTGTCGATGGCCATGATGAGCCGCGCGGCGGCCGCCACACGCTCCGGCGTGTCCTTGATCGACAGCGCGTTGGTGGCCGTAATCGGGGCGAGGCGCCGGTTGTCGATCACGATGCGCAGCAGGTCGAGCGTTTCCTTGACGTCGGCGTTGCTCAGGTAGAACGTCCGGACGATTTCTTCTTCATACTCGGTCCGCTTGGCGGGCGTGTCGGGCACGACCGTAATGGTGCGCTGCGCCGTCACCCGGTAGAAGCTGCGGGTCGCCGTCGACAGTGACTCGAGCGCGTCGGCGACGCCGGCGTTGCGCAGGTCGATCGTGACCGGCTGATCGCGAAACTGCGGATCGAAGACGACATTCAGGTTCGCAAAGCGGGTGAGGGCGGTGTAGATGTCGCGCGCGCTGGCGTCCCGGAAGGTCAGCGACGCGGGCAGCCGGGCGTCGGAGGGCAGCTCGAGGCCCGGCGGCTGAAGGTTCTGGGAGCGCGCGATGAGCGTCTCGAGCTGTGTCTTGCCTTCGCGGGCGACCGCCACCTTCGTGCGAAGCTGCGTCCGGAGCGAACCGAGCAGGTCGTCGATGTTCGGGTCGCTCGGATTCAGTTCGGATGCCAGCTGCAACTCGACCAGCGCCTCGTCGAGCCGTCCTGCCGCCTGATGCCGTCGTCCGCGTGTGAAGTGATCCTCGGCGGCGCGCAGCTTCGATCGGTCCAGCCCGTACCGCGCCGAGCGGTTATCCGGATCGGCCTGCAGCGCGCGGGTGTACTCGACGACCGCGCGGTCGTAGTCCTGTGCCAGTTCGGCGTTGCTGGCCGAGCGCAGCGCGCCGGTCGTGGCGCAACCGGCCAGTGCGAGGGTCAGCAGGAGAGAGGCGAGTCGGCTAGTTGCGTGTGTCACTCGTAATGACGTCGACGCCGCGGGGAATGCGGAACGCAAACTCCTTATCGGATATTCCCTGATTTTCCTTCAGGTTGCTGAACGTCAGGGTCGAATCGCCCCCCTGGCGGTCGCGCGTGGTCAGTGCACGAATCTGCAACGTCGCGGAATCGAGGCCGACCACGAGGTACTCGTACTCCGGTTCGTCGCGGCGCGGTGTCAGCCGCAGGGCGGTGGCACCGGGGGCGCCGGTCTCTGCATATGCGGCGGTGAAGTCGCGGGCCATATCGCCCTTGCCGGCGAGGAAGAGCGCCGGCGTGGTTGCCTGGCCGTCGGCAGGCAGCGGCGCGACCAGGACCTGTTTGTCCGCCGGCAGGAACGAGTACACCGTGCGTCCGTCGGAGATGAACTCCTTTCGCTCCGGTGCCGTATACGTCCAGCGCATCAGGCCCGGTTTCTTGATGAGCACGCGCCCGCGCTCGGAGGTCTGCGTCCGTAACACCCCCCCGCGATAGGTATGGACGAAATCAGCCGAAAAGTCGCGGATGCCCGCATAGCGCCGCTGGAGCGCGGCGGCGACCGCCTCGGCGGGCGGCCGGCCCTGGCTGTTGAGCCATGCCGGAGCGAGCAGCACAGAGACGAGGAAGGGCACGAGCGCACGCATCGGATCTGTCGATGCCTTCAAGGTTCCTGCCAACGGACCTGGTCACTCAGGCTGGCGGCGTGTCGTGCGGCGAGCTGCAGTGTGGCCGCCGGGATACGGTAACGCGGCTCTGCGGCAAACAGGCTGGCCGCGTAGTACGGCGCCGACGGCCGGCCGCCGGGTCCCAGCCAGACCAGGCTGACGCCGCGCTCGACAATCAGCAGGTGGTTTCGCCCGCGCAGCACGTGGCCGAACCCGGCGCGGCGAAAGGTATCCGCCGGCAGCCACGAATCCATCCGAACCGTGAGGGCCTCCTCGCCCAGCCGAAACCGCTCCGTGAAGGGACGATTCGACGAGCGGTGGGTCTGAGGCGGGGCCCCGGCCATCCCTGCCATCAGCTCGAACGCGGCGCCGCTGCGGCGCACTCCCGCGGCGCCGGTCAACGCCTGGAGCGCGCGTTCCAGGACGCCCGGGTCGAGCGGTCGTTCCGGAGTCAGCACGGTCAGCACATACGGGGCCCCGCGTGGCACCTGCGCCAGCGCATCGGGCAGCGGCGCGGCGCCCGTGGCGACATCCTCGGCCATCGGAAAAGCCGGGCCATACGCGGCTGCGACGGCCGCCGCCGCTTCCGCAGTCAGGACCACGTCGCGGCCAATCCGGTGATTGTCGGCGACCAGAAAGGGCCAGTGCGGCATGACGTCGCCGAGCCGGACCCATGCGAGGTCCTGCCGGAGATAGCGGCCCGTGTAGAGCAGCACGTTCTCGAGCTGCCAGTTCATTTCCGAGACGAACAGCGTCCGGCCGTCATCGGCGCCCGCCGTGATCCGGGCGATCAGGTCTTCGCCGCGGTGGTCGCCGTGCCGATCGACAGCCGGCCAGGTCGACCACCCGCGCCAGCCTGCGTAGCCGAAGGCGAGCAGAGTCGCGCCGAGGGCAAGCGCGCGCCGCCAGCGCCGCCACTCGGACCTGCCCGCGCCGCGTGCGCCCGCCGCCGCTGCCGCTCCTGCGCAGAAGGCGGTGAAAAAATGCGCCGGAAGGAAGAAGACGTGCGAGTCGCCGACGTTGTAGGTCAAGGCAAACGCGGTCGTGATCCCGAAGGCGGTGAGCACGAGCAGGGCCCACGGCCGCGACATGCGCCAGAGGCCGGCGGCGCCAATCGCCGCCAGGCCGAGCCCGATGACACCGAACTGCTGCCGTGCATCGAACCACCACATGGCGAGGCGGTCGCCTGCCTGACCGGGCTGGATGCCGAGGACCATCGTCTCCCGCCAGTCCTGTTTCGTCACATCGAACCAGAACGCCGCCAGACGATCCGTCCACGCCTCGGGTGCGGTGAACGATCCCCACACCGCCATCAGGTTCGGCGCGTACTGCAGCGCACCGGCACACGCGATCAGCACAGCCGCCATCACGACCCGTGGCTGCAACAGGTCGCGCCGGCGCGGATCGACCGCGATGAGAAACAGGGCGCACGGCACGAGCAGCAGGATCATCCCGAGGTGGTTGCCGAACGACACGGCGTACACGCCGAAGAACACGAACAGGCGCCGCCGGCTGGGCTGCCTCGCGTACGCATGCAGGGCCAGGAGGCAGATTCCGATGAGCGCCAGGTGCAGTGAATAGACTTCCGCGATCACGGCCTGGGACCAGAACGTATACGAGAAGGCGAGGAGCAGACCCGCCACGGCGCCGGCGGCGCGCGATCGGGTCGCCGCCGCGCAGACGAACGTGAGCAGACCGGCGGCCGCCGCGGCCCAGACGGCGGAGAAGAGGTTCAAGGCGCGCGCGGGGTTCGTCGGACCGGCCAGACGCACGAAGGAGCGCGCCAGCGCGTAGTAGAGCGGATACGCCTGGCGGGCGCTGACTTCCGGCCACAGCACGGCGGCCTGGAACCCGCCGGTGTCGCCGAGATCCACTCCCGGCAGCAGCGTCTGCGTGTAGGCCCAGAACGCCAGCGTCGCCACGATCGTGGCGGCCATGACGCGGCCCGCGGCGATACTCCCGGGCGAGGGCGGGTCAGGCATGCGCGCGTTTACGGGCGACAAACGCGCGCACCTCGTCGATTCCGCGCGTGTTCAGCACGTGCTGCGGTTCGATCCAGCCGCGCCGTGCCGTACCGACCCCGAACTGCATCTGGCGGGCGAGCGCCTCCACGCGGTGGCAGTCGCTGTCGATGACGAGCGTGACGCCGGCGGCGACGGCGCGCCGGGCGAGCGCGCCGTCCATGTCGAGGTGGCCCGGCGCCCCGTCGATCTCCATGGCGGTGCCCGTCGAGGCCGCAGCCGCGAAGAGGCGATCGAAGTCCACCGCGTATCCGTCGGAATGCGCTGGCGACCGGTTGGCGGGATGCGTGATCACGTTCACGAGGGGATGGTGAATCGCGCGCAGGTACCGCTCCGTCAGGCGCGCGGCGCCGTGCCCCGCCGCGTCGTGCAGCGACGCGAGGACGATGTCGAACCCCCGCAGCAGGTCGTCGTCAAAGTCGAGACTCCCGTCGGGCATGATGTCGACCTCGACGCCGTGCAGCAGCTCGATGCCCTGCGTCCCCAGCCGCACCTCCTCGATTTCCGTGCGCTGGCGTGGCACGTCACGCGTCGTCAGCTGCCGCGACGACCAGGCGTGCTGGGAGTGGTCCGTGACGGCGAGGTACTCGTACCCGAGTTGCCTGGCGGCGCTCACCAGGTCGGCAATCGAGTTCTGGCCGTCGCTCCACGAGCTGTGCATGTGCAGGTCCCCGCGGATGTCGGCCTCCGAGATGAGTGTGGGGAGGCCGCCGCTGCTCGCCGTCTCGATTTCGCCGTCACCGCTGCGCAGTTCGGGGGCGATGTACGGCAGGTCGAGCAGGGCGTAGAAGTCGTGCTCCGATGCGCAGGCTACCGCCTCGCTCGCCGCCCGTGACAGGGCCGCGCCGGCAAAACGCAATCCGCGGCGTCCGGCGCGGGCCTGGAGCTGCTTCACGTGCGCCCTCGATCCCGTGTGCCAGACGAGCGCGGCGCCTGCCTGATCGGGTGACGTCAGGTGCAGCGTGACGGCCCCGCGCGGTGTGGTGACGGTGACGCTCGAGTCCGACTGGTCGGTGGCGGCGGCCTCCGTCAGCCGGGCGAACGCCGTGAGCAGATCCGCGTGGCGCACCTGAGGGGCGATGCCCAGCAGCGACACGCCGCCAACGGCGGGCGCGAATCGCCGGAGGCTGCCGACGGGGGTGAGGGCGACAAAGCCCGCGCGCTGCGCCTCGCCGATGGCGGACGAAACGAGCATGTGCGCACGCCCAAGGGGGATGGACATCAAGTCACAAGGCCCAAGTCACAAGGCACAAGGCACAGAAGTTGTTCCTCTTGTGACTGGGTCCTTTCGGAAGGGAGTGTGGTGGACGGCAGGGGGATCGAACCCCTGACCTCTGCATTGCGAACGCAGCGCTCTCCCAGCTGAGCTAGCCGCCCGACGGGAAAAACCGTGTAAAGACATTCAAGTGTAGCACGCTGAAATCGACGAAGATAATCCGTGTCATGCCATCCGTGAAGAAGATCGGGGTGCTCACCGGCGGCGGCGACGCGCCTGGACTGAACGCCGTCATCCGGGCGGTGGTCAAGGCGGCCTCCAACAACGGGGTCGGCGTCCTCGGGCTGGAGGACAGCTTCGACGGCCTGATCTATCCTGAAAAATCCCGCCCGCTGACACCCCGGGACGTCACTGGCATCCTGCGCCTCGGGGGGACCGTTCTGGGGACCGTCAACCGGGGCAATCCGTTTCACTCGCCGATCACGACGCCGGACGGGACCTTCGACTACGCGGCGCGCGTCATGGACATGTTCGCGCGGGTCGGCCTCGACGCGCTGGTCTGCATCGGCGGCGACGGCACGCTGGCTATTTCGTACGAATTTTCCAAGATGGGCATCCCGCTCGTCGGCGTGCCCAAGACGATCGACAACGACATCGTCGGCACCAACAGCTCGTTCGGGTTCGACTCCGCCGTCAGCTTTGCCACCGAGGCGCTCGATCGCCTCCACACGACCGCCGAAGCGCACCGCCGCATCATGGTGGTTGAGGTCATGGGCCGTTATGCGGGCTGGATCGCGCTGCACGCCGGCGTGGCCGGGGGAGCCGACGTCATCCTGATACCCGAGATTCCGTACGACCTCGAGAGGGTGGCCCGGTGCATCCGCGACCGCGACGCGTGGGGCGCGCGCTTCAGCATCGTGGTGGTGGCCGAGGGCGCCC
Source organism: Acidobacteriota bacterium (assembly GCA_016213695.1). Classification (GTDB taxonomy): domain Bacteria; phylum Acidobacteriota; class Vicinamibacteria; order Vicinamibacterales; family UBA2999; genus DATCJA01. The sequence goes on from JACQZV010000113.1 coordinate 6,616, forward strand.
GTCCGAAAGGAGGCGAAGTCTCCGTCATCGAAAAGGCGCAGGGGAGTCATCCCGAGCGGCTCGGCGGAGCGGGGATGCAGGTGGCCAAAGCGCTGGAAGCGTTGACGGGCAAGGAGACGCGCTACGTCGTGCTCGGGCACCTGCAGCGCGGCGGCGCGCCGACCGCCTTCGATCGGACGCTTGCCACGCGCTTCGGCGGCAAGGCGGTCGAACTGCTGCTGGAGGGACGGTTCGGCGTGATGGTCGCCAACCATCCGCCAGACATCGTGCCCGTACCGCTCGAAGACGTCGTGGGCAGGACGCGGACGGTGCCGCTCGACTGCGACCTCGTCCACACCGCCCGCGCGCTGGGCGTGTCGTTCGGCGATTAGCGGCGCGCAGGCTTCAGCCTGTGCGTCAGTGTCCGAGCAGTTCCTGGTCTTTCTTCTTCTGGAGCTCATCGATCAGTCTGATGTGCTCGTCGGTGATCTTCTGGACGTGATCGAGGCCCTTGCGCTCGTCGTCTTCGGAGATCTTGTGCTCCTTCAGCACCTTCTTGAGCCGGTCGTTGGCGTCGCGCCGGACCTGCCGGACAACGTTCCGGCCTTCCTCGGCCTGCTTGTGAACGTGGCGTGACAGCTCCTTGCGCCGGTCGTCGGTCAGGGGCGGGATCGGGATGCGGACGATCTTGCCGTCGTTGGCGGGGTTGAGGCCCAGGTCGGACGCCCGGATCGCCTTTTCAATGGCGCCCATGAGCGACGGGTCGAACGGCTGCGCGACGATCATCGCCGGCTCCGGCACCGACAGCGTGGCCACCTGGTTGATCGGCATCTTCGAGCCGTAGGCCTCGACCTGCACCCCATCTAGGAGGCTGACGGTGGCGCGGCCCGTACGCACCCCCGCCATCTCGCGCCGGACGCGGTCGATCGCGCCGTCCATGCGCGTCTTCACCTCCGTGAACATGCCCTTCAGATCGTTGAAATCCATGTCGTTATCCATACGCGCAGGCTGAAGCCTGCGCTCTACGTTGATACTATCGTGCCGACCGCCTCGCCGAGCACGACACGCCGGATATTGCCCGCCTCGCGCAGGTTGAAGACGACAATCGGCAGATTGTTGTCCATGCAGAGGGAAATGGCCGTCGCGTCCATGACCTTGAGCTGACGCTCGAGCACCTGCAGATACGAGATAGTCCGGTATTTCGTCGCGTCGGGGTGAATCATCGGGTCGGCGGTGTACACGCCGTCCACCTTGGTGCCCTTCATGATCACCTCGGCCTTGATCTCCATGGCGCGCAACGCCGCCGCCGTATCGGTCGTGAAGTACGGGTTGCCGGTGCCGGCGGCAAAGATGACGACGCGTCCTTTTTCGAGATGGCGGATCGCGCGGCGGCGGATGAAGGGCTCGGCGACCGCGCGCATCTCAATGGCGGTGACCACCCGCGTCAGCACGTTCTGCTGCTCGAGGGCGTCCTGGAGTGCCAGCCCGTTGATGACGGTGGCGAGCATGCCCATATAGTCGGCCGTGGCGCGGTCCATGCCGCGCACGCTCGCCGCCACGCCCCGGAAGATGTTGCCCCCGCCGATCACGATGGCGGTCTGCACGCCGAGGCTCTGGATGTCGCCGACGTCTCGCGCGATGCGAGTCGTCACCGCCGGGTCGATCCCGAACTGCTGGTCGCCCATCAGCGCTTCCCCCGACAGTTTCAGGAGCACGCGCTGGTAGATGGGCGATGCGGCGGCGGGATCGGGCATCGACAGGAATTATAGTCGGCTAATCGGCGGATTCGCCCACGCGGTACCGCGTGAAGCGGCCGATCGTGATGTTCTCGCCCGTTTTCGCGGTCGTCTCGGCGAGCATCTGCGCGATCGTGACGTTCGGGTCACGGACCGACGGTTGTTCGAGCAGGACGAACTGCGCATAGAAGCTGTTCAGCTTGCCGTCGATAATCCGGTCGAGCACGCCAGCCGGCTTGCCTGAGCCTTCCATTTGCGCGCGGTAGATGCCCTTTTCCTTGTCGATCGCCGCCTGCGGCACATCCTCGCGCCGCGCCCACCGGGGGTCGGCGGCCGCGATGTGCATCGCGATCTCCTTGACGAGGTGCTGGAACGCGTCGGTGCGCGCGACGAAGTCCGTCTCGCAGTTCACTTCCACGAGCACCCCGATCTTCCCGCCCATGTGGATGTAGGTGCCGATGAGCCCCTGCGCGGTCGCGCGCCCGGCGCGCTTGGCCGCCTGGGCGAGCCCCCGCGTGCGCAGCAGCGTGGTCGCCGCTTCCATGTCGCCGCCGGCTTCCGCCAGTGCGGCCTTGCACTCCATCATCCCCGCGCCGGTCCTGTCGCGGAGCTGCTTCACCTGATCTGCGGTAATCGTCGCCATTGCTGCTCTCTCGGCTCCCGGCTATTGGCTCCCGGCTTTAGGAATTGCTTGAGCCCGGAGCCGGAAGCCCAAGGCCTAAAGCCTGTACATGAAAAACGCCGGCGAGGGCCGGCGCGTTGTCCCGGTCCCTGGTGCCTCAGGCGCCGGCGGGGGTCGGCTCGGCCCGGCGCTGCGGGCGCGTGACACGCGTGAGCCGCGCGGCCGCATCCGCCGCGGCGGCCTGCTCAGCCTGCGCGGCCGCTTCTTCGGCAAGTTTGGACTCGCGCATGCCGCGGCCGCCCAGCACCGCCTCGGCCACCTTCGAGACGAACAGCCGAATCGCCCGGAGCGCGTCGTCGTTGCCGGGAATCACGTAATCGACCTCGTCGGGGTCGCAGTTGGTGTCGACGATGCCGATGACGGGAATCTTGAGCTTGCGGGCTTCGTCGACGGCGATCTTTTCCTTGCGCGTGTCGACCACGAAGACCGTGTCGGGCAGGCGCGTCATCTGGCGGATGCCCTCGAGGTTCTTCAGGAGCTTCCGCTTTTCCTTTTCGGCGCGCGCGATTTCCTTCTTCGAGAGGGTGTCGTACCTGCCGTCGGTCACCATCGCCTCGAGGTCGCGCAGCCGGCCGAGACTCCGCTGGATCGTGGTGAAGTTGGTGAGGAGGCCGCCGAGCCAGCGCTGGTTGACGAAGAACATCCCGCAACGCTGCGCCTCTTCGGCGATGACTTCCTGGGCCTGCCGTTTCGTGCCGACAAACAGCACCGTCCTGCCTTCAGCCGCGAGGTTGGTGACGAATTCTTCGGCGTCGCGGAACTTCCTGGCCGTCTTGTTCAGGTCGAGGATGTAGATACCGTTTCGTTCGCCGAAGATGTATTCCTTCATCTTCGGGTTCCACCGCTTGGTCTGGTGGCCGAAGTGCACCCCGGCTTCCAGCAGATCCTTGATCGCGATCCCGGACAAGCTCCCTCCCTTCCTTCTAACGTTTACTGAACTGGAACCGCTTCCGCGCGCCCGCCAGCCCGTACTTCTTGCGCTCCTTGACGCGCGCGTCCGACGTCAGCAGGCCGTCCTTCTTCAGGTGGCGGCGCAATTCGGCGTTGAATTCGACAAGCGCGCGCGCGATGCCGAGGCGGATCGCCCCCGCCTGGCCGTTCACGCCGCCGCCGGCGACCGTCGCCAGAATATCGAACTTGTCGCCGGTTTCCGTGAGGAGCAGCGGACGGCGGACCTGTGTCCGGAGCGCGTCGGTCGGAAAGTACTGGGCGAACTCGCGGTGGTTGACGGTGATGGCGCCCTTGCCGGGGCGGAGGAACACGCGGGCAGTCGATGTCTTGCGGCGACCTGTGGCGTAGTATTCGATGGTTGCCACGTTACGCGACCTCGATCTTCCGGGGCTGCTGGGCAACGTGCGGATGGTCAGGGCCAGCGTAGACTTTCAACTTCCGGTACATCGCGTCTCCCATCGTCGTTTTCGGCAGCATACCCCGCACGGCCTCCTCGACCAGCCGGATCGGCTGGCGCTGGCGGACGACCGACGCGCGCTCCTCGCGGAGCCCGCCCTCGTAGCCGCGGTGTCGA
>JACQZV010000110.1 GCA_016213695.1 Acidobacteriota bacterium
AGCCCAGTGGGTGAAGCGCGATGGCCAGTGGCTGATTCGCTCGGAAGTTTTCGTCGCGCTTACCTGCTCGGGTGTCGGCTGTGAATCCGCCGCGGTGCCGTAAGCGGGCCCACTGCGTCCGCCCGGCTACGGCGGCCCGCGGAGGCGCGCGAGGGCGGAAGGCCTGGCCTGCTTTCAGCTGTCGCCGATCAGCCGTCACGAGCATGCCACGACAGGCTGCCGGGGCCGACGACCCAGGTGTCATCGCGCTAGCACCCATACCGAAGGGGCTGCTGTCTAACAAGCGCATGCACCAGGCGGCGCGCTGAGGCAGAATGGGCGCGCGCGCCGCTGGTGATGCGCGAGCGTTGGACCGACACAACGAAGAACGCTTGACGACGATCTGGTATATGCATATAGTGCATACGTGACCGTCTGGGATCCGGCGAAGGCTCAGGCGAATCTCCGTAAGCACGGCGTGCGCTTCTCGGATGCGGAAGGTGTGCTCCTCGATCCGCACGCGATTACCGTTGACGACGACTCGGCGCGGGAGCCGCGCTACGTGTCGATCGGCTTGGACATCGTTGGACGCGTCGTTGTCGCCGTGTTCACGTACCGGGGCGAAGACGTACGCCTGATATCCGCCCGACTCGCCACCAGGCGCGAGAGACAGCAATATGAAAAAGGAATACGACTTCACGAAGGGTCGGCGAGGGCCGGTGGTTCGACCCCGCGGCAAGACTCGTATCACGATTCATCTGGACGACGCCGTACTCGAAGCGTTCCGTGAGCGCGCCGACGCCGAGGGCCGGGGCTACCAGACGATGATCAATGAGGCCCTGCGGGCGCATCTCAGTCAGGCGGCTGATCGCGTCAACGCCGCGACCATCCGACGGATCGTCCGCGAAGAACTTCGGAAAACGGGATGAGTCGCGGCCCAACATCCAAATGGAGCCGTCGCTCTTGACCGGCGCTCGCCGGTCGGCGTGCGCGGCTCACTTGGCGCGTTAGCTGGACTTGCTTGTCCGGAGGTGGTCCCAGAGAATCGACCTTGTGACATTCGAGATCGTCGGTGACGTCGAGCAACAGGAGACGATTGCGTCGGGTCGCGGCGTCAAGATTCGTTCATACCTGAAGAAGGTCTACGGCCCTGGCAGATGGCGCAAGCGAAAAGGGGTCGCCACGGTACGGTTGGCCAACGGGAAGGTGCGCCGAGTTGAGCTACATTGGTACGAGGCGCACGGCATCGGTAAACGCGACTTCAAGATTAAGACCTACCTGGACAGATGATGAAACAACAGGCCAAGGAATTCGCGTTGTGCCTCAAGAACCCCGGAAACGAGGCCTCACTGATTGTGGGCAAGGTGTATCGCATCGTGCCCGACGCGCGGGCAGCGAAGGACGACCTCGTCCGAATCATTGACGAGAGCGGCGAGGACTACCTATTTGCGAGGAGCCAGTTCGTCTTCGTCGAGTTTCCGCAGGCCGTGCGACGGAAGATATTGGCTCTCCAAAGAGCCAGCTAACACGGCGATGGACGCCGACGCCGGCGGGCTGCTCGCGCATCCCGCCCGGCGCGGGTCATCGCCAACGTTCGGCGGACAACGAGACGGCAATCAGTCTCTTGACCATATATAGACAGACATCTATACTTTTTCTATGAAGAGCGCCCGTGCGAAGCTGTTCCAAAACGGCGGAAGTCAGGCGGTCCGGCTTCCCAAGGCGTGCCGATTCCCTGAGCAGCAGGAAGTCTTGGTGCGCCGGGAAGGCAATCGAGTCATTCTCGAGGCTCCGGATGAGTGGTCGGACGATTTTCGAGCGTGCCTGGGCGCCTGGCCAGAAGACATTCCCCGGCCTGAGCAACGCCTGATCCGGGACGTACGGCATCGGCTGTGACTCCCGAGTTCATGCTCGACACCGACACCGTGAGTATGGCCCTGCGCGGCCAGGGAGCGGTCGGGGCACGCGTGCTGGAACATCGCCCCTCGCAGTTGTGTCTCAGTTCCATCACGTTGGCGGAATTGCGTTTCGGGGCTGACGCGAAGAATTCTCGGAAGCTCCACACCTTGATCGATACGTTCGTGGCAACCATCGCGGTGTTGCCGTTCGATCAACTGGCCTCCGATCGGTTTGGGCGAGTGGCCGTAGCGCTGGCCAAACGTGGAGAGCCGATCGGGACATTTGACACGCTCATCGCCACACACGCGCAGTCATTGGGCCTGACACTCGTCACCAACAATACGCGGCATTTTCGCCGTGTCGCCGGGCTCAAGGTAGCCAACTGGATCTGACTTCTTGGTATCGTGATCGGGCAATGGCCGCCGAACATGGCGCTGCACCAGACGGCCGCGCGAGGGTGAGCGGCCGCTGGTGAGCGCCGGTCGTTGGGCCGACAGCGGGAGTCGCCTCCGGCAGGAATTCGCGGCGTCAGATGTTCCCGAACGACCACCGTCGATGCTAATGTGCACGCGTGACGGCTCGAATCGCGTTCTTCACACTCGGGGTGCTGAAGGAACCTGTTGGCGACCCTGTTGTGCAGGGTTTCGTAGACCGACTGGCGTCCGTCTATGCGGCTGCCGAAGGTAGCGCCGGATTCTTCACACGATCCATCCGAAACGTCCAGAGCTGGGAGCATTCGTGGGGGCCGGTGCTTGCGCCCACGTGCGTACCAGCGAGCCTTGGACTCAGCCAGCTCGCGATGACATTGAGCGTGTGGCGAGATCTCGAGTCGGTCGCCGCCTTCGCGTATCGGGGCGTTCACGCTGAAGCCCTCTCCAAGCGCAGGGACTGGTTCGAGCGCGGCCCGTGGCCGAGCTTCGTTGCCTGGTGGATCGAAGAACAACACCAGCCGAACTGGACTGAAGCCGTCGAGCGCATCGACCGACTCCATGCGCAGGGCTCAACGCCCGCGGCGTTCAACTTCCGGCAGCCCTTCGACTCGGCGGGCACGCCCACTACGTTGAACCGAGAGCGTGCGGCGCCGTGACGCCGGCGCTCAGCCTGGGTGGGCCGAATGCAGGCTGACGGCCTGACCTGCCGCTGCCGCCGACGAGGGAACTTCCCTCGATAAAGCAGGCACTTCCACCTGACGGTGGGAGGTGTCCATGCGGCGTCGGACGGACGGGCGAAGGCAAGAACGCGGATCACGCTGCCGCACTGCCCGCATCCGGCTGCTCCGCGCATCAGCGTCACTCGCATCGAGGTCCGATTCTCACGAATCGCTCTCTCGGAACAGCGGCCCGCAGTTGTTGTAGGGCGATATGCGTGGTGTGTGGTATGACTCGATACTGGTGCAATCAGGAGGGTCCATGAGACAACTCGCGCGACCGGCGTTGGCGGCGTTATTCCTCGTTCTCTGTACCGATGCGGGTGCGCTCAGTCCGGAGCAGTGCCTGTATTTTGAGAGCGGGGGGCAGACGGCAATCTGTCACCGTACTGCATCGACCAGGAATCCGTACGTGTTGCTCGACATTTCGGCGGACGCCTGCGTCGCTGGCCATGCCGGTCATCCTTACGACTATGTCGCTGTCGACGACGAGTCCTGCAACGGAGCCGGTTCGCTCCCAGCCGGAGCGCCGTGTGACGAGACGCTCGCATGCAGCGAGGGCCTCAGCTGCACGGCCGGCACGTGCACGGAATGAGCTGTCTGGACCCGATGCCCCTCTGGTGTCACGACCCACGCACAAGAGATTTCGACGAACAGTGATTGGAGTACCTCCGACCGGCCGTGCCCACTCCGGGGCACGAGCCGTCGGAACGGGCGCTCGACCCCGTACCGGTCAGGGCTGCCCGGCCTGCCACACCTCGCCACGCCGGACCGCCCGTCCCTCGCGCTCCAGTTTTTCCAGATGCGCGGTGACGGTTTCGCGCGCGCGCGGCAGCAGCTCGTTCGACACGCCCGCGTAGATGCGCGCCGTAATCGCGTCCACCTCCGTCGCGCCGCCGCCCAGCGCGGCGAGCACCTGCCGCTCCCGCCGGAGGCGGTGCGCGAGGTAGCGCCGCAGGAGCGCGGCCGGATCGTCGATCGCCGGTCCATGCGCCGGCAGGATCCGCACGGGGTCGAGCGCGAGCACGCGCTCGAGCGAATGCAGGTACGCGGCCAGATCGCCGCCCGGCGCGGCCGGCACGTACACGGTGGTGCCGGCGATGGCGAGGTCGCCGCCAAAAAGCGTCCGGGATTCGGCGTGCCAGAGGCAGACGTGATCGGGCGCGTGGCCCGGCGTGTGGACGACGGTGAGCGCGGTGTCGCCGGCCGGAATCACGTCGCCGTCGGCCAGCGCGGTCCACGCGACGCGCCACCGGTCGTCGCGTCCGGGCCATGGCAGCTTCAGGAACGCCGCGTCAGGCATCCGCGCCGCAATGGCATCGGCGCCCGAGGCATGGTCGGAATGGCCGTGCGTCACGAGCACCTGCGCGAGCCGCGCCCCCCCGAGCGCGGCGTCGAGCGCGTCGAGGTGGCGTGGGGCGCCGGCGCCGGCGTCGATGAGCGTCGGGGCCCGTCCCTGGACGAGCCAGGTCCAGTTCCCCTCGCCGGTCATCGGACCGGGGTTGCAGGCGTGCAGCGGGACAGCCTTCACGGCCGGCGCAGCTCGATGACCACCGACAGCAGGACGTAGTAGACCGGAAAGCACAACGAGGCCCAGAAGAGCGGACGCGAGACGTCCGGCATCTGCCAGAGCATTACGGTCATCAGCGCTCCCCAGAGCACGCCGAATGCAACGGTCGGAGCGCGGAACACCGGCGTGCGCGACGGATAGACGAAGCGGATCGGCACGAACACCAGCGCCGCGAGCAGCAGCAGCACCGCGAGATTGACCGCCGGTGCCCACCCGCCGAGGTACAGGTAGAACACGACGATGTTCCAGTAGGACGGAAAGCCCGTGTAGAAGTGATCGGCCGTCTTCGCCTGGTCCGTGTTGAAGCCGTAGGCGCTCGAAAGCAGGATGGCGGCCGCGGCGGCAAGCGCCCAGCCCGCCGGCACGAGCTGGGCGTGCCAGACGAAGAACGCCGGCACGAAGACGTAGGTGACGTAGTCAACGATGTCGTCGAGCTTCGCGCCGTTGAAGCGCGGGAGGCGCGCGGCCACGTTGACGCGGCGGGCCAGCACACCGTCGGTGGCATCGACGACTACCGTGAGCGCCAGCCAGACGAACGCCTCACGGTAGCGGTCGCCGACGATCTGTGTGAGCGCGAGGAAACCGAGGAGCGCGCTGCTGGCCGTATAGACATGGACGAGCCAGGCAGTCACAAGTGCAAAGCGCAAAGTGAAAAGTGCAAAGTGGAAGGCGACGTTCTTCAGAGCCGGCGCACGGCCACCGGGAAGTCGCGCCAGACCGGCACGCCGCAGAAGTGCGACCCCTCGGTGCAGCGCGGCGCAATCAGGCCGTTGCGGATGACGCAGGGGGGGCCGATGTAGCGCCCGATGCGCGGATGAACCGCGCGAACCTGGGCGATTTCGTCCATCGAGGCGAGATAGATCTCTTCCTGCGCGTTGAAGCAGGTGCGCAGCGTCCACTTGTGGAGCAGCGCCAGGAGCGACCCCGACTCGAGAAAGCGCAGCGTCTTGGCGTTGGGCAGCACGTAGAGCGCGAACTCCAGCGGCACGCCGAGGGCGAGCAGCCGGTTCTTGGCGGTCCACGCCTCCCGCATCGCGCAGTCGTACAGCGCGCGCGCGCGCGCGTTGGCGGCAATCAGCCGCGGCGTGATGTAGTCGGGCTGCGACGTGTCGGCAAACGTCATGAGCGGACGCGAGGCCGGCACCATCCGGTGCCGCTGGTCCTGCGAGTCGGCCGTGTGGCTCAGGCGCTTCTCGAACACGTAGCTGGCGTGGTGCAGCGCCCGCATGAGCGGCGAGTGGTACGACACGTTCAGCACGTCGAGCCGGTACGGGTTGCGCGCCGGATTGAGCGCGCGGTCGAGCGCCTCCTCGTCGGACATGTCGTCGATCGAGAGGCCGAACGTGGCCCGAATGGCGTCGGCCACAATCGCCTCCGCCTCGCCCGAACTGTCGCGAAGACGCGACCACCGGCCGTTCAGCCGGGCGTCGAAGTCGGCGACGAACCGGTCGCCGCCGGCCTGCGGCCGCGGAAACCCGCGCTCGGGCAGCGCGCCGGCCTCGATGGGTCCGGCGCCCACCTTCTCGAAAAACAGCGGGTCCCATTCACGGACGAGCCGCACCATCTCGCCCACCACCGCCCGCGCCTCCTGCGGCGCGTCGCTCGAGTTCACCATCCGCCACAGCCGGTGCAGGACGATGCCCGAGACCGTGTGCACCATCGACGTGAAGGCGGCAATCGGTACGACGTAGCGTGCGGTTTCGATGGCGCGCTTCTCGGCGTCGCGGTCGATCTGTTTCAGGCGCTCGGGATTGCTGTTCGGCCGGACGTACCGCAGCTCCTTCAGAATCGCGAGCGCGTCGTCCTTGAGCAGCGCCGAGAGCTCTCCGTAGCGGTCCCACGCGCGGACGATCGCGGCCTCGTAGACGTCGAGCGCCTCGCCGGCGATCGGCGGCACGTACGCGCGCGCCTCCTTCAGCTTGACGTAGCGCTGGCTCGACTGCTCGGAGTTGTAGAAGGGATACGAGTGCAGAAACGTCCAGACGAACTGGCGCGAGACGTTCTCGAGGCCGAACTCGAAATGCGCGTGCTGGTAGACCGTGTGGTGGCCGGCGTCGAACGTCAGCGCGCCGATCGTGTCGCGCTGCCGGTCGGTGACCTCGGTCGCGCCGATCACGCGCGGGGAATAGCACGTCCGCGCCGCGGCGATGGCGCCGTCGAACGGCGTGGCGGGAGCGCTTCGCAGCGTGACGCGCGGGGATCCGGTGGCGAGCACGAGCAGCACCGATTATAGAGCGATCGTGTTACGATTCGCGCCGTTCGAGGAGGGTCACGCGATGCGACGCACGGTAGTGACAGCGGCGCTCGGAATATCGCTGGCGGGGATCGTGCTGCCCGCGCAGGTGCAGCCGCCGCCCGCGCCGTGGCGGGGCGCCGGACCGGTGCCGTGTGTCGGTCCCGACGGCGGCATCTCTCAGTGTCCGCCGGCGCCCCGCGTCGCGGCCGTTCGCGCCGGACGCCTGTTCGACAGCACCACGGGCCGCATGCTGACGAGGCAGGTGGTGCTCGTGTCGGGCGAGCGCATCACCGAGGTCGGGCCGGAGGCGCAGATCAAGATTCCCTCGGGCGCTCAGGTCATCGACCTCAGCCAGGCGACGGTTCTGCCCGGCCTCGTGGACGCGCACACGCACATGTTCAACACGCGCGGGCCCAAAGGCACGACCGAAGCCTCGATGCTCATCGCCGTCCAGAACGCGCAGGCCGATCTGCGCGCCGGGTTCACCGCCGCGCGCGACATGACGTCGCACGGCAACGGCTACGGCGACGTCGAAATCCGCGACGCCATCAACCAGGGCCGCCTCGACGGCCCCCGCTATCAGGTCTCGACGCTCGGCATTGTCTGGGGCGCCGCGCCGCCGAATCCCGCGGTACCGCAGAATCCGCTCGCCGCCACCGTCGTCCGATCGGCCGACGAGGCCCGCGCGGCCGTCCGCGACCAGGTGGCACACGGCGCCGACTGGATCAAGCTGTACCCGACCGGCGGCTACTCCTTCGCCGCGAGCGGCGAGGCCCAGTATCTGCTGATGTATCCCCTGCCCGTGCTCCAGGCGCTCATTGACGAGGCGCATCGCCTTGGAAAGAAGACCGCCTGCCACGTTCTCGGGGGCGAGGGACAGAAGAACGCGATCGTGGCCGGCTGCGACACCATCGAGCACGCCTTCGGCCTGGATCAGGAACAGGCCGACATGATGGTGGCCAAGGGGCTCTACTACGACCCGACGCTCCAGCGGTACATCGAGCCCTACATGGACGACGTCGATGCGAAGAACACGGGCGGCAAGTACCGGATGATTCCGATCTTCGAGAAGGCCGTGTCCCTCGCGGCGGGCACCAAGGGGCTCAAGATCATGATGGGCAGCGGCGCCGACGGCTCGACCTACGCGCACGGCACGCAGGCGCTCGATTTCGAGAAACTGGTCAAACGCGGCGGCCTGACACCGGCGCGCGCCATCCAGGGCGGCACGATCGTCAATGCCGAAGTGATGGGGTGGCAGGACCGGATCGGATCGATCGACAAGGGCAAGTACGCCGACCTGGTCGCCGTGTCGGGCGACCCGCTCGCCGACATCACCGAGCTCCAGCGCGTGAGGTTCGTGATGAAGGGCGGAAAGGTCATTCGCAACGACCTCCCGGCGGGCACCGCGAAATAGGAGATGAACATGAGGACACACCTTCTTCTGCTCACCGGCGTTCTGGCGCTCGGCGCCGCCACCGCCTCCATGCAGACCGCCGTCGTCGATCCGGCGCTCGGGAAGCTGCCGAATCCCAATCCGAAGGTGATCAAGAACTGGGCGATGCTGCCCGACAGCCGGGTCTGGGGATCGACCGCCGGCGTCGACATCGGACCGGACGGCCAGGTCTGGGCGTACGACCGGTGCGGCGTCAACACGTGCGAAGGATCGAACCTGACGCCGATCTTCAAGTTCGACAAGGCATCCGGCAAAGTGCTGGCGAGCTTCGGCGCGGGAATGTTTGCGTTCCCCCACGGGCTGCACGTGGACCGCGACGGCAATGTCTGGGTGACCGACGGCCAGCGCAGCAAGGACGGCACGAAGGGCCATCAGGTGATCAAGTTCAGCCCCGACGGCAAGGTGCTGCTGCGGCTCGGTAAGGCCGGAGTGGCCGGCCGCGGCCCCGACACCTTCAACGAGCCGAACGACGTGATCACCGCGCCGAACGGCGACATCTTCGTCTCCGACGGCCACAGCGGCCAGCAGGACAATCCCCCGCCGAACGCGAACGCCCGCATCGTCAAGTTCACGAAGGACGGCAAGTACGTGAAGGAGTGGGGCAAGCTCGGGTCGGCGGCCGGCGAGTTCCGCACGCCGCACGCGATGGCGTTCGACTCGCGCGGGCGGCTCTTCGTGGCCGACCGCGGCAACCACCGGATCCAGATCTTCGACCAGAACGGCATGTTCCTCGCGGCGTACGTGCAGTTCAGCCGTGTGAGCGGCGTGTTCATCGACAGGAAGGACGCGCTGTACGCGATTGATTCGGAATCGAACCCGATGCGCCATCCGAAATGGCGGACCGGCGTCCGCATCGGCAACACGCAGGCGGACAAGGTCCTGGCGTTCATTCCGCCGCACGAGAACGGCGCGTTCGAAGGGGCCGCGGGCGAAGGGGTGGCGGTTGATTTCGACGGGAATGTCTACGCGGCCGAGGGTCCGATCTCGCGTCCCTCCGCCGGGGGCGGCATCACGAAGTACCTGAAGCCATAAAGCGGTTCACGGGTTGCACAGGTGCCCTGGTGCTCGGGTTCCGGTTCCTGGGTTCTCAGATAATCGGTTCAACCAGGGCACCCGAGCACCTGTGCAACCCGTGAACCGCTTTTCTAGTCCATCGTCTGGCCGCCGCAGATGTTGTAGGTCTGCCCGGTGATCGCGGCCGCCGGCGGTGAGACGAGAAACCGCACGAGCGCGGCGACCTCCTCGGGCTGGATGATGCGCTTGATCGGCACGGCGCCCAGCGCCCGCTCACGGAACTGCCCGAACGTCTGGCCCGTGGCGACGGCGCCCTGCTGCATCCCTTCAGCCGCCATCGCGGTATCCACCCAGCCCGGACACAGCGCGTTGACCGTGATGTGTTTCGACGCCAGCTCCAGCGCGAGCGCGCGCGTGAATCCGATCACGCCGTGCTTCGACGCGCAGTACGCCGTGTAGCCGGGCACGCCGAACCGGCCGAGCACCGACGAGAGGTTCACGACGCGGCCGCCCTCGCGCATCAGCGGGAGCGCTTCGCGCGTCACAAGATACATGCCGGTGAGATTGACGTCGATCGTGCGGCGCCAGCGGGCGACGTCGGACCCTTCGACCGGCTCGCCGCCGCCGATGCCGGCGTTGTTGACGAGCACGTCGAGGTGGTCGGTCGCCTCGCGCAGCCGTCGCATGCCGGCGGCGACCGAGGCCTCGCTCGACACGTTCATCTCGATGGCGGCCGCGCGGCCGCCGAGCGCCGCCAGCTCGGCGGCCACGGCCTCGATCTCGCTCCGCGTGCGCGCCGCCACGGCGACCAGCGTATCGGGGCCGGCCAGCACGCGCGCGATGGCGCGACCGATGCCACGCCCGCCTCCGGTGACAAGGGACGCGCGCATTACTCGTCTGCGTCCACGTGGTAGCGCGAGTACTCCTCGAGGAAAGTCAGCGACTGCATCGAGGGCATCCGATCGAAGAAGAGCACGCCGTCAAGATGGTCCGCCTCGTGCTGGACGACGCGCGCGGGAAAACCCTTCAGGCGCAGCTCGATCGGCCGCCCGTCGCGATCGAGCGCCTTCACGGTGATGTCCTCGAACCTCGGGACGAGGCCGCGGATATCCGGGATGCTGAGGCACCCCTCCCACCCGTCCTTCCGGCCGTCCGTGTTCGGGACGATCTCGGGATTGACGATGACAGTGGCCGCGGTCCCGTCATCGGGCTCCTCGGCCAGCAGCGCCACGAAGAGGCGGAGGCTCTCGTGCACCTGGGGCGCGGCCAGCCCCACCCCGCTGTACTCGCGCATCGTGTCGATCATGTCGTCGATGAGCTTCTGGAGCTGCGGGCTGCGCAGATCGACGGGTTCCAGCGGGCGGCCGCGGTGCCGGAGCACGGGGTGCCCCATGCGCGCGACTTTCAGGATCGACATGAACGAAAATTATAGAGCCTGATGCACGCCGACTTCCGGTTCTGCCCCGTCTGCGGGGGATCGCTCGAATCGCGCTCGATCAAGAACGGCGACCCCCCGCGCCTGGTCTGCGCCGCCTGCGGCTTCGTCTTCTATCTCGATCCGAAGCTCGCGGTCGGCACCATCATCACCGACGCGGAGAGCCGGGTGGTGCTGGTCAGGCGCGCGATCGAGCCCGGCTACGGCAAGTGGGTCTTCCCGGGCGGCTACGTCGACCGCGGCGAGGAGGTGCAGACGGCCGCGGTGCGCGAGGCGCGCGAGGAAACCGGCCTCGAGGTCCGGCTCGACCGCCTGATCAACATCTATTCGTATACCGGGCGCGTGCCGGTCATTGTCGTCTATGCCGCGACGATGATCGGCGGGCAGCTGGGGTGCGATGACGAAGGGCTCGAGGCGCGGTTCTTCGAGTCCGGGGCCATCCCGTGGGACGAGCTGGCGTTCCGCAGCACCGGCGAGGCGCTACGGGAGTTCATGCAATCGTTATTTCTTTCGTCAGATAGACGTCCTGGATCGCATTGAGGAGCGCCACGCCCTCCTTCATCGGCCGCTGAAACGCCTTGCGGCCGGAGATGAGTCCGGTGCCGCCGGCCCGCTTGTTGATCACGGCGGTCTTCACCGCTTCCTTCATGTCGCTCTCGCCGGCGGAGGCGCCGCCGGAATTGATCAGCCCCGCGCGCCCCATGTAGCAGCTCGCCAGCTGATACCGCGTCATGTCGATCGGGTGATCCGAGCTGAGCTGCGCGTAGACCGCCTTGTGCGTCTTGCCGAACTTGAGCGCTTCGAAGCCGCCTCGGTTCGTCTCGGGCAGCTTCTGCTTGATGATGTCGGCCTCGATTGTGACGCCGAGGTGATTGGCCTGGCCGGTGAGATCGGCGGCCAGGCTGTAGTCGGCGTCCTTGGTCTTGAAGTCCGCGTTGCGCAGGTAGCACCAGAGCACGGTGAACATTCCGAGCTCGTGCGCCTCCTGGAACATCCCGGCGACCTCCTGGAGCTGGCGCTTCGATTCGGCCGAGCCGAAGTAGATCGTCGCGCCGACGCCCGCCGCGCCCAGGTCGAACGCCTGCCGGACGCTGGCAAACCGGATCTGGTCGTACGCGTTCGGATAGGAGAGGAACTCGTTGTGGTTGACCTTGAGGATGAACGGAATCCGGTGCGCGTAGCGCCGCGCGCACGACCCGAGCACGCCGAGCGTGGACGCCACCGCGTTGCACCCCCCCTCGATCGCCAGCTTCACGATGTTCTCGGGGTCGAAGTAATCGGGATTCGGGGCGAACGAGGCGCCGGCCGAGTGCTCGATGCCCTGATCGACCGGCAGAATCGACACGTAGCCGGTCCCGCCGAGCCGTCCGGTGCCAAAGAGCCGCTGCAGGCTGCCGAGCACGCGCACCGGCCGATCGGTGATCGCGCAGACGCGATCGACGAAGTCGGGACCGGGCAGATGGAGGCGCTCCCGTGGAATCGTGCGGCACTGGTGCTCGAGCAGGCGCGCGTCCTCGCCGAGGATCGTCTCGATGGCCGAGAGCGCCGACGCGCCGCGACTAGCTTCTGCCACTGTAGCCATGTCTGTCCTCCGGTCCGGCTGAAGCCGGACACTACGCTGGTCCGGCTGAAGCCGGACGCTACGTACGGCTGGCAACGTCGAATGGTACCACCGGGAAGCGGAAATCTTCCACGACCGTCTCGCCGACCGCGCGCGCGACCAGTTCCTGGATGGGAAGCACCGCCTCGGCGGCCTCGATCTGCGGCAGCCGCGCGCGCGTCTGGGGGTTGCGCGGCGTGAACAGCGTGCAGCAGTCCTGGTCGGGGATGATCGAAATCGGATAGCTGCCGAGCCGGATCGCCTCGGCCGTGATCTCGTCCTTGTCCATGCCGATGAGCGGCCGGAAGACGGGCAGCGTCGCCACGCTCCCGATCACCGCGAGGTTCTCGAGCGTCTGCGACGCCACCTGGCCGACGACCTCTCCGGTCACGAGCGCCTGCGCGGCCCGCGCGCGCGCAATCTGCTCCGCGATCCGCATCATCAGGCGCCGGTACACGACAACCCGCATGGGGCCGGGCACGGCGAGCACGACCTGCTGCTGGATGTCGCCGAAGGGCACGAGATACAGCCGGGACCGCTGCTGCCACTGCGTCAGAAGCGCCGCCAGCTCGCGCGCCTTCTCCTGCGAGGCGCGCGAGAGGATCGGGTAGCTGTGAAAGTGCACGAAGGTGACCGCGCAGCCGCGCTTCATCATGCGATGCGCGGCCACCGGCGAGTCGATGCCGCCCGACATCAGGCAGACCACCCGCCCCGCCGTGCCGACCGGCAGCCCGCCCGGTCCGCGCTCCTTGCCGAAAAAATAGAACGCCTCGCTCGTCAGCAGCTCGACGTGGATGACGAGGTCCGCCTCCTCGAGATCGACGGCCCACCCGCGCGCGGCCTGGATGCGGCCGCCCACCTCGCGCTCCACCTGCGGCGACGTCAGCGGATAGCGCTTGTCGGCGCGGCGCACCGACACGCGGAAGCTGCGGCAGGTCCGTCCTTCGAGATCGCGCAGAATCGCGGACGACAGCTCGTCCAAGTCGAGCGTGCCGCGCGCGGCGTAGGAAAAATTGGCGATGCCGAACGTCCGGCGGACGCGCTCGCCCACTTCCTCGCGCGTCGCGGCCGGGCCGAGGACGATTTCGATCCGCCCCATGAGCGGCCGCACCGCCCGCACGTCGAGGTCGGCCACCGCGCCGCGGAGGTTCCGGACGAGCCGCCCGAGGAACCAGGGGCGGTTCTTCCCCTTGAGCGCGATCTCCTGGTAGTGCACGACGATCGAGTTCATGGTGTCGCGCCCTACCACTCCACCTCCGGAAGACCGGCCCGATGGTTCACGGCCCGCGCCATGACGAACAGCAGATCGGAGAGTCGGTTCAGGAACACGACGAGGATCGGATCCACCGCCTGCGGGCCGAGGCCGATGACGCGGCGCTCCGCGCGGCGGCAGACGGTGCGCGCCAGGTGCAGGAGCGCGCCGGCGGGCGCGCCTCCGGGCAGGATGAACCGGCGCAGCGGCGGCGGCTCGGCCTCGAAGTCGTCTATGAGGTGCTCGAGCCACTCGACGTCCGCAGGTGTGATGACCGCCTTGGTCACGCGGCGGGCGATACGGGACGAGGGATCGGCGAGCGACGCGCCCAGGGCGAACAGATCCTTCTGAATGGTCGCGATCGCCGCCGCCACGTCGGGCCCGACGCCCGCGGCGCTCACGACGCCGAGACAGGCGTTGAGCTCGTCCACCTCGCCGTAGGCCTCGACGCGCGGGTCGGCCTTCGACACGCGCGTGTTGTCGAAGAGCGACGTCTCGCCGGCGTCGCCCGTCTTCGTATAGATCTTCACGCTTCGATCACCCCGTGAAATTATAGGTGCGGATGTCGGCCGCTTCCCTTCCCCCTCCCCCGCAGCGGCAGCGGTTTCGCCGCGCGCTGCTCGCCTGGTACGCGGCGCACGGACGCGACCTGCCGTGGCGCACGACCCCCGACCCGTACCACATCCTCGTGTCGGAAATCATGCTGCAGCAGACGCAGGTCGATCGCGTCCTGCCCAAGTACCTCGAGTGGCTCGACAGATACCCGTCGCTCGCCGCGCTCGCCGCGGCTCCCGGGCGGGAGGTGGCGCGCGCGTGGCGGCCGCTCGGTTACAACATCAGGCCGCGCCGGCTGCACGCGATCGCGCGCGAGGCGGTGGCGCGCTACGACGGCCGCCTGCCGTCGGATGCCGACACGCTCCTCTCCTTCAAGGGCATCGGCGCCTACACGGCCGGCGCCATCCGCAGCTTCGCGTTCGGGCAGCGCGCGGCCATTCTCGACACCAACGTCGCCCGGGTCCTCTTCCGCGTCTTCGTGGCGCGCGGCGACCCGAAGGGACACGCCACGCGCAAGCACCTCTGGACCGTCTCGGAAGCGCTCCTGCCGCGCACGCGCGTCTTCGACTTCAACCAGGCGCTGATGGATCTCGGCGCCCTGGTGTGCGTCGCCCGCACACCGAAGTGTCCCGTCTGCCCGCTCGCGAGAATGTGCAGGAGCCGGCACAGCCTGGGTCCGCCGTGAACCTCGTCGTGGTCGCGGCGGTCATCGAAGAGCACGGGCGCTTCCTGGTCACGCGGCGCCAGCCCGGCGTGCACCTGGCCGGCCTGTGGGAATTTCCCGGCGGCAAGATCGATCCCGGTGAGAGCCATCCGGTCGCGCTCGAGCGCGAGCTCCGGGAAGAGCTCGACGTGGGTGTCGAGGTATGCGAACTGATCTTCGACACGATCCATCCGTATCCGGATCGGACGGTGGCGCTCTACTTCTACCGGTGCCGGCTGCTCGGCACGCCGCGGCCGCTGCTCGGACAGGACATGCGCTGGGTGCCGCGGGCGGAGCTGCCGTCGCTCGGGTTTCCGCCTGCGGATAGCGAGCTGATCCAGCGTTTAGTCGAGGGCCAGCGGTAGGTCGCTGACGCGTGCCGGCGTGCGGCCCCCCGCCACCGCGACCTCCACGCGCGTCCCCGGCGCCACATGGTCGCGCTGGACGTAGGCGAGCGCGATCGATCCCAGCCGCGGCGAGCTGGCGGCGCTGGTCACCCGGCCGATCTCACGCTCGCCGGCATGCACCGCGGCGCCGCGCCCGGGAACCTCTCCCTCGATTCGCAGGCCCACGAGCCTGCGGGCCACGCGCCCATGCCCGCGGTGGAGCACGCGGATGATGACCTCCTGTCCCACGTAGCACCCTTTGGTGAACGAGATCGCGCGATCCTCGATGCCGGCTTCGAGCGGAATCGTTTCCTCCGTCATGTCGACGCCGAACAGCGGGTAGCCGGCCTCGATCCGCGCCGCGTCGAGCGCCCGCGGATCGGCGGCCGGTGCGCCGGCCGCCTCGAGCGCGCGCTGCAGATCCACTGCGCGCGCCCGCTCGGCATAGAGACCGAACCCGGGCGCGCCCACCTGGCTGACACGCACGACAACTACCGGAGACCCGGCAGCGTCGATGCGGACGTTACCGTATTCGGCCAACGCGTCGAGCCCTGACACCGGCAGAACGCGCTGGACGCTGGCCGACGCGAGAGGGCCGTGAATCCACACCGGCGTCAGCGACTCCGACGAATCGGTCAGCTGCACGTCCTCGCTGAACAGACACTCATCGAGACGCGTCAGCGTCGCCGGGGCCACGTCGGCGGGCACGTCGAGCAGGATCATGTCGTCCAGGGCGAAGACATGCAGATCGGTGAGCATGCGGCCCTGCGGCGTCAGCCACGCCGCGTAGCAGCCGGAGCCCGGCGCCAGCGCGCGGA
>JACQZV010000114.1 GCA_016213695.1 Acidobacteriota bacterium
CAGCTCCGGAAAGACGACCCGTTCGCCCTCGATCGTGTAGCGCACGAGCGCCGTGGCGCGCCCCGAGTCCGCCCCGGCCGAAAACAGCCAGTTGGTCAGGTCCGCTTCGACCAGATGGGCGATCTGCTGCTGCCGCCTGGTCTTTTCATACTCGACGCTGCCGCGCTCGCTGCGGATCGCGCGGACGACGACGATGGTCAGGGCCGCGACGGGCAGGAGCACCATGAGGCCGAAGAGCACCACGAGGCGCCGGTTTCGACGCAGGACGTCCGCGAGGTTCCGCACGGTGCGTGGGAGTATAGTGCCGGCCCCGGCCGGGCCGGCGTGAAGCTTGTGTCAGGAGATGGTCAAGAATAAGAACATGTCTGAGCGATTTCCCGTGGAAAAACCGGACGAGGAATGGCGCCGCACGCTGACGCCGCAGCAGTACGCTGTGCTCCGCCGCCACGGCACCGAGCCTCCGGGGTCCTGCGCGCTGCTGACCGAGCATCGGGCGGGGACGTTCAGCTGCGCCGGCTGCGGCCAGCCGCTCTTCAAGGCCGAGCGGAAGTTCGAGAGCGGCACCGGGTGGCCCAGCTACTTTGCGCCGCTCGAGGGCGCCATCGGCGCGACGACCGACCGCACGTTCGGCATGACGCGCACCGAGGTGCACTGCAGCCGCTGCGGCGGGCACCTCGGCCACGTCTTCGACGACGGCCCGCCGCCGACCGGACTGCGGTACTGCATCAACGGAGTGGCGTTGAGTTTTGAGCCTTCTGCCTTGATATGATCCATCCACACCTATGCACGTAGGGATCATTGGCTGGCGCGGCATGGTCGGCTCGGTGCTCGTCCAGCGCATGCGGGAGGAGCGCGACTTCGACCTGGTCGACCCGGTGTTCTTCTCGACCTCGCAGGCGGGCGCGCCGGCGCCGGCGATCGGCAGGCCGGTCGCGCCGGTCAGGGACGCGCACGATCTGCGCGCGCTGGCCGACTGCGACGTGCTCATCTCCTGCCAGGGCGGCGAGTACACCGGCGAGATACATCCGCGGCTGAGGGAGGCCGGCTGGACCGGCTACTGGATTGACGCCGCCTCGACGCTACGCATGGCAGACGACGCCGTGATCGTGCTCGACCCGGTGAACCGCGGCGTCATCGACCGCGCGCTCGACGCGGGCGCCACCGACTTCATCGGCGGCAACTGCACCGTCAGCCTGATGCTGATGGCGATGGCCGGCCTCTTCCGCGCCGGCCTCGTCGAGTGGGTGAGCGCGATGACGTACCAGGCGGCCTCGGGCGCCGGCGCCAGGCACATGCGCGAGCTCGTGTCGCAGATGGGCGTCGTTCATGCCGCCGCGGCCGCGCGTCTGGCCGATCCGTCATCGGCGATTCTCGACATCGATCGCAGCGTCACCGAAGCGCTTCGCGGTGCGAATCTGCCGTCCGAGCAGCTCGGGCATCCGCTCGCCGGGAGCCTCCTCGCCTGGGTCGACAAGGATCTCGGCAACGGCCAGAGCCGCGAGGAGTGGAAGGCGATGGCCGAGGCCAACAAGATTCTCGGACGCGCGAAGGCGCCGATTCCGGTGGACGGCATCTGCGTGCGGATTGGCGCGATGCGCTGCCACAGCCAGGCGCTCACCGTGAAGCTGACGCGCGAGGTGCCGCTCGGCGAGATCGAGCGGCTGATCGCCGGCGCCCACGAGTGGGTGCGGGTGGTCCCGAACGAGCGCGAGGCGACGCTGCGCGAGCTGACGCCGGCCGCCGTCTCCGGCACGCTGCACGTGCCGGTCGGCCGTCTCCGCACGCTGGCGATGGGGCCGCAGTACCTCGCGGCCTTCACCGTCGGCGATCAGCTCCTCTGGGGCGCCGCCGAGCCGCTGCGCCGCGTGCTGCGTATTCTGCTCGGCGCCGGCAAGGGCACGACGCGCGCGGCATCGGCAACACTGGCCTGAGCGGGCACGTGGTGGCTGAGTGCCCACCGCCCACCGCCCACTGCCCACTGCCCACTGACATCATGGTCGTCCAGAAATTCGGCGGCACCTCGGTTGCGGATCCGGCTGCGGTTCGGCGTCTCATCGACATAGCCCGCGCCGCACGCACGCGCGACGGCGCCGGTCCCGTGCTCGTCGTGTCCGCGCTGAGCGGCGTGACCGTTGCGCTGCTCAACGTGGCCGCCGAGGCGGGGGCCGGGCGCGTCGAGCCGGCGCTGTCGCACGTGGAAGAGCTGCGCGAGCGGCACCTGGCCATGGCACGCGATCTTGCGGGCGCCGGCCAGGCCCCTGACCTGGCCGCCCTCATCACGGCGGAGTTCGACCAGCTTGCGGCTGTCGTGAAGGCGCTCGGCGTGCTCCGCGAGGTGTCGCCCGCCACGCTCGACGTGATCGCGGCCGCGGGCGAGCTGCTCAGCTCGCGCATCGTGGCCGGCGCGCTCGTCGCGGCCGGGCTGCCGGGCGAGTGGGTGGACGCGCGGCGGGTCGTGATCACGAACGGCCTTCAGACGCGGGCCGTGCCGCTCATGGCCGAGACGACCGCGGCGCTGGGTGCGCTGGTGGCACCGCTCGTGGACGCGGGCCGCATGCCGGTGCTCGGCGGCTTCGTCGGCGCCACGATCGAGGGGCGCACGACGACGCTCGGGCGCGGCGGGTCGGACTATTCGGCCGCCATTGTCGGCGCCGGCCTTGGCGCCGCCGAAATTCAGATCTGGACCGACGTGGACGGCATGCTCACCGCCGATCCCCGCATCGTCCCGCAGGCGCGCCTGGTGCCGCGGCTGTCGTTTGCCGAGGCGGCCGAGCTGGCGTATTTTGGCGCGAAGGTCCTGCATCCGAGTACGATTCACCCGGCGGTGGAACGGAACATCCCGGTGCGCATCCTGAACTCGCGCAAGCCCGAGGGAAGCGGCACGCTCATCACGGCCGAGAGCACGCGCGGGGCCGGCTCGCTCACCGCGATGGCCGCCAAGCGCGATCTGACGGTGGTCGACGTCACGTCGAGCCGCATGCTGATGGCGTACGGATTTCTCCGCCAGGTGTTCGAGGTGTTCGAGCGGTTTCAGACGGCCGTCGACGTGGTCACCACGTCGGAAGTCAGCGTGTCGGTGACGGTGGACGACCGGCGGCATCTCGACGCGATCGTCGAGGCGCTCTCCGCGTTCGCGGAGGTGGCGGTCGAGCCGGAGATGGCGCTGCTCTGCGCGGTGGGCGACCGCCTGCGCGGCGATCCCGCGATTGCCCCTCGCGTCGTCGGCGTGCTCGAGGAGGTGCCGCTGCGGATGATTTCGCAGGCGGCGTCGCGCCGGAACATCACGGTGATCATGCGGCAGGCCGACCTGCCGCACGCGATGCACCGTCTGCACGAGGAGTTTTTCGAGTGAAGCTGCTGCTGGTCGGCTACGGCAGGATGGGGCAGCTCGTCGAGCAGCTCGCCCCCGAGCACGGCTGCGAGATTGCCGGGCGCGTCGACGTCGGGATGAACGACTGGTCGGCGCCCGCCGATGTGGCCGTGGACTTCTCGACCGCCGACGCGCTGCAGGCCAATTTGCCGCGCTACGTCGAGCGACGGCTGCCGATTGTGATCGGGACGACCGGCTGGTCGGCCATCGAGGCGGATCTCAGGGCGCAGACCGAGCGCGCCGGACTCGGCGTCGTCGCGTCGGCCAATTTTTCGATTGGCGTGAACCTGTTCGGGATGCTGGTCGCCGACGCTGCGCGGCTGCTGCAGGCGCACGAGCCGTACGGCGCCTGGATCCACGAGGCGCACCACGCCGCCAAGCGCGACGCGCCGTCGGGCACGGCGCTCTGGCTGCGCGACGTGATGGCGGAGGCGGCGTACCGCCGGCCGATCGACATGTCGTCGACGCGCGCCGGCGCGATTCCGGGCATCCACACCGTCGGCTTCGACGGCCCGTCCGACACCATCGAGCTGACGCACACCGCGCGCGACCGCCGCGGCTTTGCGGCCGGCGCGCTCCTCGCCG
Source organism: Acidobacteriota bacterium (assembly GCA_016213695.1). Classification (GTDB taxonomy): domain Bacteria; phylum Acidobacteriota; class Vicinamibacteria; order Vicinamibacterales; family UBA2999; genus DATCJA01. Next base: position 3,956 of record JACQZV010000114.1, read on the forward strand.
CGCGATGGATCCAGGGACGGCGGGGTTGGTACACAATGGCGGATGTGCTGAGAGGCTAACCATGCGCATCCCCTTTACCGGTGTCGGCACGGCGCTTGTCACGCCGTTCAGGAAGGACGGCGCCCTCGACGAACCGGCGGTGCGGCGGCTGGTGCGCCGGCAGATCGACGCCGGCATCCACTTCGTCTCGCCCTGCGGCACGACCGGCGAGGCGCCCACGCTCAGCGCGGCGGAGAAACTCAGGGTCTGCGAGATCGTCGTCGAGGAGACCGCACGCCGCGTGCCGGTGCTGGCGGGCGCCGGCGGCTACAACACGCGCGAAGTCATCGAGGCCGTCCGGGCGCTCGAGCGGCTCGGTGTGGACGGCATCCTGTCAGTGACCCCGTACTACAACAAGCCGACCCAGGAAGGGCTGTACCAGCACTACAAGGCGATTGCCGAGAGCACGGCGCTGCCCATCGTGCTCTACAACGTGCCCGGACGGACCGGCGTCAACCTCGACGTGCAGACCGTCGTCCGCCTGTCGGGCATCCGCAACATCGTCGGCGTGAAGGAAGCCTCGGGCAACCTGATGCAGATGAGTGACATCGTCGCGGCGGCCGGGGGCGAGTTCCTGCTGCTGAGCGGTGATGACCCGATTGCCGTCGCGGTGATGGCGATCGGCGGCCGGGGGCTCATCTCGGTGGCGTCCAACGCCGTGCCGTCGGAGATGGTGCAGCTCATCGAGCTGACGGAGAAGGGCGACTTCGCGGCCGCGCGCCGCCTGCACACGTGGCTGCTGCCGTTCCTGCAGGTCAATTTCGTCGAATCGAATCCCATTCCGGTCAAGGCCGCCATGGCGGCGATGGGGCTGCTCGAGGAGGTCTACCGGCTGCCGCTCGTGCCGCCAGGCGCCGCGGCGCGCGACCGGATCATGAAGGTACTGCACGAGCTGAAGCTGCTCGGTTCCGCCGCCCGCGCCGTGTGACCAGCCTCGCCCAGGACATCGCGTCGCTCTTCGAGCTGGGCAGCGCCGCGCCGCGCGCGGCGGCGCGCGAGGCGTTTCTGCGTCTGCGCGGCGAGCTGGCGTCGGGCCGCGTGCGCGCGGCCGAGCCCGATGCGGCGTCGCCCACCGGCTGGCGCGTGAATGTCTGGGTCAAGCAGGGGATTCTGCTCGGCTTCCGCGTCGGCGACCTGGTCGACATGAGCGTGGACGGCCGCTGGCCCTTCTTCGACAAGGACACGATGCCGCTCAAGCGGCTCGACGCCTCGAGCGGCGTGCGCATCGTCCCGGGCGGATCGTCGATCCGCGAGGGCGCCTACGTCGGCGCCGGCGTCATCTGCATGCCGCCGATGTACATCAACGTCGGCGCGTGGGTGGGCGAGGGGACGCTCGTAGACTCGCACGCGCTCGTGGGTTCGTGCGCGCAGATCGGCGCGCGCGTGCACCTGAGCGCGGCGGCGCAGATTGGCGGCGTCATCGAGCCGGTCGGCGCGATGCCCGTCATCGTCGAGGACGACGTGCTCGTCGGCGGCAACTGCGGCGTCTACGAGGGCGCCATCGTCCGGCGGCGCGCCGTGCTCGCGTCGGGTACGATCCTCACCGGATCGACGCCGATCTACGACCTGCCGAACGGCCGCATCATCACGCCCGAGAAGGGTGAGCCGCTGGTTGTTCCGGAGGGCGCCGTCGTGGTGCCCGGCGCCCGCGCGGTGACTGTGGGCGCGGGCCGCGACTGGGGACTCTCGCTGGCGACGCCCGTCATCGTGAAGTACCGCGACGAGCGGACCGACGCGCGCACCGAGCTCGAACGATGGATTCGAACGTAGTGTCCGGCTTGAGCCGGACCGTGGATCCCGTCCCGCTCGCGCGCAGCCTCATCGACATCGATTCCACGACCGGTCGCGAAGGAGAAGCGGGCGAGTGGCTCGCGGGGTACCTGCGCGGGCGCGGCTACCGCGTGGTGGAGCAGCCGGTGACCGACGGCCGCGTGAATCTCTTCGCATCGGCTGGGTCCGACCCGGTCGTCGTCTTTTCCACCCATGTCGACTGCGTGCCACCGTTTTTTCCGAGCCGGGAGGAGCGAGGGCTGCTCTTCGGCCGCGGTGCGTGCGACGCCAAGGGCATTCTGGCGGCGCAGGTCGCGGCGGCCGAGCGGCTGCGCGCCGTGGGCGAGACGCGCGTGGGCCTGCTGTTCGTGGTGGGGGAGGAGCGTGGCAGCGACGGCGCGCGCGTCGCCAACGATCGGGCGCCGGCCGGCGTGCGGTACCTGGTGAACGGCGAGCCGACCGACAACCGGCTCGGCGCCGCCACGCGCGGCGTGCTGCGCGTGCGGCTCAAGGCGGAGGGACGCGCCGCGCACTCGGCGTTCCCCGAGCTCGGCGAATCGGCCATCGACAAGCTGCTCGACGCGCTGATGGTCATCCGCGGCCTGACGCTGCCAGACGATCCGCTGCTCGGCCGCACGCACTATACGGTGGGGCTGATCGAAGGCGGCGTTGCGCCGAACGTCGTGTCGGCGCATGCGTCCGCCGAGCTGCTCTTCCGCATCGTCAGCGACGCCGATCCGGTGCGCGAGGCGTTGCGCGTGGTCGAAGGGCTGGTTGCGGTCGAACACGTGCTCGACATCCCTGCCGTGCGCCTGCACGTCGTGGACGGTTTCGAGACGGCGGTGTTCCCGTACACGACCGACGTGCCGCTGCTCGGCCGGTGGGGGCGGCCCCTGCTGGTCGGACCGGGGTCGGTCCACGTGGCGCATACCGACGAGGAGCACGTGGCGGTCGATGAGCTGCACGCGGCCGTGGCGCTCTACGAAACGCTCGCGATTCGGCTCCTCGGCTGACGCGCGACGTACGCTACACTGGCACGCTGGTGGGCCGCACCGCGGCCCGGGACCCTCTGGCAACTTCAGCCTGCGAACCGCGTCAGGGCCGGAAGGCAGCAGCGCTAAACAGACCCTGAGATGTGCTGCAGGTGCGCCGGGTCGCGGTGGGGCCCACCGTCCACGTAATCTCCATGGCCTACCAGGTTCTCGCCCGCAAATGGCGCCCGCAGCGGTTTGACGACGTCATCGGCCAGCAGCCGGTGACGCGCACGCTGACCAATGCGATTGCCAGCGGGCGCCTCGCGCACGCGTTCATCTTTGCGGGCCCGCGCGGCTGCGGCAAGACGACGACGGCCCGGATTCTGGCCCGGGCGCTCAACTGCGTGAAGGGACCCTCGGCCGAGCCGTGCGGCGACTGCGACGCGTGCGTCGAAATCGCGCAGGGGCGCGACATGGACGTCCTCGAGATCGACGCGGCGAGCCACACCGGCATCGACAACATCCGCGAGGTCGTGATCGCGGGGCTCGCGATCACCCCCGTTCGCGACCGCTACAAGATCTTCATCATCGACGAAGTCCATCAGCTCTCGGCCTCCTCCTTCAACGCGCTCCTCCAGTCGGTCGAAGAGCCGCCGCCGCACGTCGTCTTCATGATGGCGACGACGGAGATACACAAGATACCGGACACGATCCTGTCGCGGTCGCAGGTGTTCGAGTTCCGTGCGATCCCGGCCAAAGCGATCGCGGAGCAGCTTCGGACAATCGCGCGTGCGGAAACGATCGACGCCTCCGACGCCGCGCTCGCGCTCATTGCCCGGTCGGCCGAAGGCAGCATGCGCGACGCGCAGAGCGCGCTCGACCAGGTGATCGCGTTTGCCGGCCAGTCGGTCACCGTGGACGACGTCTCGGCGGTGCTCGGGCTGGTGGGCCGGGACCTGCTCTTCGAGATGGCGGAGGCGGTGGTCGCCGAAGACGGACCGCGGGCGTTCGCGCTCGCGGATCGTGCGGTCGAGTCGGGCCACGACCTCAAGCTCGTCTGCCGCGAGCTGGCGCGGCTCGTGCGCGACCTGATGCTCCTGTCGGTCGATCCGGCCCGTGCCGGGGACGGCGAGCTGGCCGAGGGCGAGCTGGCGCGGCTGGGCGAGCTTGGCTCGTGCTTCTCGCGCGAAGACCTCATGCGCGCCTTCGACCTGCTCGGCACGGCCGAGCGGGAGATCCACACCTCGTCGCAGCCGCGCTATCACTTCGAGATGGCGCTGCTGCGGTGGATGCACCTGCGGAAGCTCGTGCCGCTCACCGACCTGCTGGAGCAGATGGGGAAAGGGCAACTCCCAGCGTCCAGGGCCGAACTCCCGAAGCCCAGGGCCGACGTCCCAAAGCCCAAAGCCGAACTCCTAGAGCCCACGGCCGAACTCCCAAAGCCTAAAGCCCAGAGCACGGCAGCCGGTGTCGCCCCGTTGAAGGATGCGTTCCTGGCCGAGATCCGCGCCGGCAAGACGTTCTTCTACAACACCGTGGTGGCGCAGGCGCAGCGGATCGACGTTGCCGGCGATGCCATCACGTTCAGTTTTCTTCCCACGCATCGCGCGCTGCGCGATCAGTTCGAGCAGGCGAAGGCCTGGCTCGAATCCACCGCGCTGCGGGTGGCCGGGCGCCGGATTGTGGTGACCGCCGTACAGGCGTCGTCTCCGGAGGAGCCCGCGCAGGCGCCTGCCGCGCCTGGCGCGCCCGCCGCGCAGGACGCGGCGGCTCCGGCTCAGGCCACGCGCGACCTGAAGGCGGAAGCGATGGCCTCCTCTGCGGTGCAGGCGGTGCTCGACGTGTTCCCGGCGGACATCCGGGACGTGGAGGAGATGTAAGCGTCTTCAGTCTTTGGTCTTTAGTCTCTGGTGAAGGGCTAAAGACTAGAGACGAGAGACCAAAGACCGAAGACCGAAGACCGAAGACCATGAACATTCCCCAGATGATGAAACAGGCGCAGGAGATGCAGGAGCGCCTGAAGCAGCAGATGGCCGGGCTGCGCGTCGAGGCGACCGCCGGCGGCGGCATGGTCACGGTGGTCGTCAACGGCGTCAAGCAGATCCAGTCGATCACGATCGATCCTGCGGTCGTCTCGAAAGACGATGTGGAGATGCTGCAGGATCTGATCGTGGCGGCGCTCAACGACGCCGGCCGCAAGGTGGACGGGCAGCTCGGGCAGTCGATGAGCGGCCTGCTCGGCGGCCTCAAGATTCCGGGTCTCTGACAACCGCCCACTGCCCACTGCCGACTGCCCACTGCCATGTCCCTCCCCGAACCCCTGTCCCGGTTGATCGAGCAGCTGCAGAAGCTCCCGGGCATCGGCGCCAAGGGCGCGCAGCGCCTCGCGTTTCACGTGCTGAAGAACCCGCGCGACGACGCCGAGCGGCTGTGCGACGCGATTCGCGACGTCAAGGAGCAGGTGACCTACTGTTCGATTTGCAACAACATCACCGCCGCCGACCCATGTGTCTTCTGTGCCGGCGACGGCCGCGACCACGGCGTCATCTGCGTCATCGAGGAGCCGCAGAACGTGATGGTGGTGGAGAAGACGCGCGAGTTCAGGGGTGTCTACCACGTGCTCATGGGCGTGCTCTCGCCGCTGCACGGCGTCGGGCCGGACGACCTGAAGATCAAGGGGCTGTTGCACCGCGTGGGCGCCGGCGGCGTCAGCGAGGTGATTCTGGCCACCAGTCCGACAGTGGAAGGCGAGGCGACGGCGCTCTATCTGGCGCGGCTGCTCAAGCCGCTCGGCGTGCGCGTCACGCGGATTGCCATGGGCGTTCCGGTCGGCTCTGATTTAGAGTATGCGGACGAAGTGACGATGACACGCGCCATGGAAGGCCGGAGAGAGCTGTAACGCATGCTGCCCGCCTCCTATCAACTGCCCGCCGCGATCGTGCTGCTCGTCGGCGGGATCGTCGCCTGCTTCTTCGGCTATCGCCTCTTCCGCATCGTCCTGGCGTTTGCGGGGTTCATGCTCGGCGGCTTTGCGGCCAGCTCCATGTTTGGCATGAGCGACACCACGTCCATGGTCATCGCGTTCCTGGTGGGCGGCCTGGTCGGCGCCGGGATTCTCTTTACGGCGTATTTCGTGGGCGTGGCGCTCATCGGCGCCGGGCTTGGCGCGATGAGCGCCCACCTGCTGCTTGCGGCGCGCGATCAGGATCCGAACTTCATCGTGCTCGTGTTTCTCTCGATTGCCGGCGCCACCGTGGCGATGTACCTGCAGCGCTACTTCATCATCGTCGGCACCGGCTTCGGCGGTGCGTGGACGATGATTGTCGGCGCGATGGCTGCGCTGGGCGACCGGACGGCGATGGCGGCGGCCGCGGCGGGCGATGTGTGGGTGGCGTACCCGATGAATCCGGCGCCCGGGCAGCGGTGGCTCCCGATCGCCTGGCTTGCGCTCGGCGCGATCGGCACGGCCGTGCAGGTGGGGCTCACCGGCGGGGAAAAGGGCCGGGTTGTCCGCCGGAAGAAGAAAACGTAAGATCGACGGGTTCGGCTATCCGCGCCCGGCCCCGCCGTGCGCCGCACTCCTGCATTCCTCGGTAGCTCAATGGCAGAGCATCCGGCTGTTAACCGGAGGGTTGCTGGTTCGAGTCCAGCCCGAGGAGCCAACTCTTTCAACGAGTTAGCTCCTGCGCTCCCTGTCCGGCGTGAACAATCGTGAACAATTCGCCGCCGACTTGCTGCGCCGCCGCCCGCTTCGCGCCGTCGATCACCTGCGTGTAGACGTTCAACGAGGTGTCGACCTTCGCGTGTCCCATCAGTTCCGCCAGGACTTTGCCGG